>DASQNQ010000030.1:0-1939 GCA_035644895.1 Acetobacteraceae bacterium
GTAGCTGCCCCAGACCTCCAGCGGTGCGTACCAGCGCCCGACCAGCCCCTTCGCGCCCCAGAGTGCGAGCACCGGGCACGCAACCTTCCGCCCCGCCGCCCGGCTCTCCCGGTCATGCACGAGGTCGATGGTGGCCGCGGCGCGGTAGTCCTCGCAGATCGCCTCCACCGTGCCGGGGGCGTGCAGGGCGGCGAGGTAGTCGGCCCGCGCCTCCGGGTGGAAGAAGCCGTCGTCCTTCGGCTCGCGGCTGGTCTGGATGGCGAACCAGTCCTCCACGTCGCGCCCGATCATGCGCTCCGGCTTCGGGTGCGGCTGCGCCAGGAAGAACCAGTGGTAGTAGCCGAGCGCGAAGGCCATGTCGGTGCGCTCGAAGTGGTGCAGCGTCGGCACGATGTCCATGACGCAGAGCCGCGTCACCGCCTCCGGCGCGTCGAGCGCGAGGCGATGCGCGACGCGCGCGCCGCGGTCGTGGGAGACGACCTGGAAGCGCTCGTGCCCGAGGCCGCGCATCAAGGCCAGCATGTCGGCCGCCATGGCGCGCTTCGCATAGGCCGCGTGGTCCGCCGAGACGGGCGGCTTGGAGGAGAGACCGTAGCCGCGCAGGTCCGGGCAGACCACGGTGAAGCGCCGCGCCAGGGCGGGTGCTGTGGCGTGCCACATCATGTGCGTCTCGGGGTTGCCGTGCAGCAGCAGCAGCGGCGGGCCCTCGCCGCCACGCCGCAGCCGCAGGCGCTGGCCGTTCGCCTCGCGCACCTCCTCGGCGAAGCCGGGGAAGAGCGTCACGCCGGGTCGCCCGTTTCCATGTACCAGCGCGCGATGTCGTCGCCCTGCACGAACACCGCGTCCGCGCGCGCGGCGAGATCCTCGAAGATCGCCTCCAGCGCCGCGATGCGGTGGGGCACGCCGCTGATGTAGGGATGGATGGCGATGCACATCACCTTCGCCCCCTCCTGCGCCGCCTCGGCCGAGAGGCGGTCGGCGGTGGCGCGCGCCCGACGGGCCAGCTCCTCCATCGGGTGGTGCTGGATCATGATGAGCGGGATGTCGTTCAGCTCGACCGAGTAGGGCATGGAGAGCACCTCCCCGTGCCGCGTCGCGATCCGCGCGGGCCGGTCGTCCACCACCCAGTCGGCGATCCAGCGCACCCCGGCCTCGGCCAGCAGGTCGGGGGTCTCCAGCGTTTCCGTCAGGCCGGGGCCGAGCCAGCCGGTCACCGGACGGCCCGTGAAGCGCCGGATGGTGTCCACCGTGCGGTGGATCATGCCGCGCTGGTCCTCCACCCGGTGGGTCGGCACCTGCACGTAGCCGTGGCCCATGAACTCCCACCCCGAGTCCCGCGCCGCAGCGGCGACGCGCGGATAGGTCTCGCAGACGGAGCCGTTCACCGAGAGGGTGGGGCGGATCCGAAGCCGTTCGAACAGCGCGTGGAAGCGCCAGAAGCCCGCGCGCATCCCGTATTCGTGCCAGGCCCAGTTGGCGACGTCCGGCAGCAGCGCGGCGCCGGTGGGCGGGGAGAGCACCTGGCGCGGCATGGGGTTCTCGATCAGCCACGTCTCGACGTTCACCACCGGCCAGACGATCAGGTTCCGCCCGCCGGGCCCCGCCGCCCGCGGGCGGTCCGGTGCCGCGGTGTAGCGGAGGCGCTCCTCCGGCCGCATCGTGCTCACGCCGCCTTCCTCCCGTGATGGCTGTGCAGCCGGGCCGAGAGGTCCCGCCGCACCTCGTTGAACTCGGGGGAGGCTACGTCGCGCGGGCGGGGCAGGGCAATGGCGTGCTCGGAGGCGATGCGGCCCGGCCCCGGCTCCATCACCACGACGCGATCGGAGAGGAAGATCGCCTCCTCGATCGAGTGGGTGACGAACAGCACGGTCAGGCCCGTGCGCCGCCAGAGGTCGAGCAGCTCGTCCTGCAGCCGCTCCCGCGTCATGGCGTCGAGCGC
>DASQNQ010000031.1:0-6782 GCA_035644895.1 Acetobacteraceae bacterium
GACGACGCTCGAAACTTCGCGCCCCGGGGCCGGCCCGACCCGCCGCGGAGTGATGAAGGCTGCCGGTGCCTTCGCTCTCGGCTTCCACCTGCCCGCTCGCGGTGCCCTGGCGCAGGCGGCAACCCCCGCCGGCGTGGTGCCGGAGATCAACGCCTGGGTGGTGATCCACCCTGACGACCGCGTCATCCTGCGGATGGCGCGGTCAGAGATGGGGCAGGGCACGCGTACCGGCCTCGTGCAGCTGATCGCGGAGGAACTGCACTGCGACTGGTCCCGGGTGACGACGGAATATGTCACCCCGGGCCAGAGCCTGGCGCGCAACAGGGCCTGGGGCGCCTTCTTGACGGCCGGCAGCCAGGGCATCCGGCAGAGCCAGGACTATGTCCGTCGTGGCGGCGCCGCGGCGCGCATCATGCTGGTCCAGGCCGCGGCCAACCGCTGGGGCGTCCCTGCCGCGCAATGCTCGGCCAAGGACAGCACCGTCATGCATGGGCCGACGGGGCGCACGCTGCGCTACGGCGAGCTGGCGGCCGAGGCCGCGCGCCTGACGCCGCCGGCCGAGGTTCCGTTGAAGGACCCGCGCGAGTGGACGGTGATCGGCCAGTCCAGGCCGCGCCTCGACACGGCGGACAAGACCACCGGCAAGCTCGTCTACGGCATGGATCTAAAGATGCCCGGCATGCTGGTGGCGGTGCCGAAGCGCAGCCCCGTCTTTGGCGGGCGCGTCCGCTCCTTCGACGCGGCGCGGGTCAGCGGCATGCCCGGCGTCCGCCACGTGCTGCAGGTGGGCGATTCCGCCGTGGCCGTGGTGGCGAACACCTTCTGGCAGGCCAAGACCGCACTCGATGCGCTGCCGGTGGAATGGGATCCAGGCGAGAATGGTCGGGTCCAGCAGGCCACCATCGACGCCACGCTGGACGAGGGGCTGAACGCCACCGAGGCCTTCATCGGCAACCAGCAGGGCGATGCGCGAGCAGCCATCGCCCATGCGGTACGGCGCGTCGAGGCCGTGTACTCCTACCCCTTCCAGAACCACGCTCCGATGGAGCCGATGAACGCCACCGTGGTCTGGACGCCAACCCGCTGCGACGTCTGGTGCCCGACCCAGAACGGGGAGGCAGCTTTGGCGGCCACCGCCCAGGCTGCCGGGCTGCCGCAGACGGCTTGCGACGTGCATCGCGTGGACCTCGGCGGCGGCTTCGGCAGGCGCACCACACATGACTGGCTGATCGATGCCGTCACCATCGCCCGCCAGATCCCGGGCGTTCCGGTGAAGACCATGTGGACGCGAGAGGAGGACATGGTGCAGGGGCGCTACCACCCCGTCACCAAGTGCAAGCTCACCGCGGGCCTCGATGCGAACGGGGAGATCACCGGGCTGCACATGCGCATCTCCGGCCAGTCCATCCTGACCTTCGCCTTTCCGGGCGGGCTGCAGAATGGCAGGGACCCCGTGCAGTTCCAGGGCCTGAACCCGAGCGGGGCGGAGGGGCAGATCGGCTACACCTTCCCGAACCTGCTGATCGACCATGCGATGCGGAACACGCATGTGCCGCCGCACTTCTGGCGCGGCGTGAACCACAACCAGAACGCCATTTACCTCGAATGCTTCCTGGACGAGCTCGCGCATGCAACCGGCCAGGACCCACTGGCGCTGCGGCGCAAGCTGATGACCAACCACCCGAAACACCGCGCCGTGCTGGATGCGGTGGCCGAGCGCATCGGCTGGAACATACCCGCCCCACAGGGCGTCTTCCGCGGCATCGCGCAGCAGATGGGCTTCGGCAGCTACGTCGCCGCGGCCGCCGAGGTCTCGGTGGACGAGCGTGGCCAGCTGAAGATGCATCGCATCGTGGCTGCGACCGACTGCGGCGTCGCGGTGAACCCAAAGCAGATTGAGATGCAGGTGGAGGGGTCCTTCGTCTATGGCCTTTCGGCGCTGCTCTACGGTGTCTGCACGGTGAAGGACGGCGCGATCGAACAGACGAACTTCGACACCTACAATGTGCTCCGCATGGATGAGATGCCGAAGGTCGAAACCATCGTCATGCCCTCTGGCGGCTTCTGGGGCGGCGTGGGGGAGCCGACGATCATGGTCGCCGCGCCCGCGGTGCTGAACGCCATCTTCGCGGCGACCGGCAGGCGCATCCGCTCCGTGCCGCTGAAGGACCAGGACCTTCGGCGCGCGTAGCAATGATGGGCGTGTCGCTTGCGTAGGGTGCAATGGGCATGCCTCGCCCTGCTCGCCGCCTCTCCGGCAGCGGGCGGGGTCGCGCCGTTCATCGTGGACGGGGATGCCATCGAGGCGCCGCTGGCGGGCCTCGCCGGCGACCGGCACCGTGGCGAGGCGGTCGTGAAGAACCGGGAGACGGCCAATTGCCTCATCTGCCATGCCATCCCGGACCCGACCGAGCGCTTCATGGGCGATGTGGGCCCGAGCCTGGCAGGTGTCGGGGCACGTCTCTCTTCCGCGCAGATTAGGCTGCGGCTGGTGGACCCGACGCTGCTGAACGCGCGGGCTATCATGCCGGCCTATCACCGGCTGGAAGGACTGACCCGGGTGGACGAGCGCTACCGGGGCCGGCCCGTCCTCTCCGCACAGGAGATCGAGGACGTAGTGGCCTACCTGTCCGCGCTGGAGAACTGAGAACATGAACATGCTGGGTCGTAGAGCCGTCCTCGTCCTTCCGGCCTTGGCGGCCGCACCCGCATCGGCTCAGGTGTCGTCCGTCGGCCCCGTCGCGCAGCCGGCCGAGGCGGAGAGCTTCGAAGCCGCAGAGCGCGCCATCCTGGCCGGCCGGACGCCAGTCACGACAGGCATCGAGGTGGAGGTGCCCCGCCTTTCCGAAAACGGCAACTCGGTGGACATCTCCGTGAAAGTGGACAGTCCCTTCACGGCGGAGGACCACGTCACCGCGATCCACATCCTGTCCGAGAGGAACCCCTATCCGCGCGTGGCCAGCTTCGGTCTCTCCGCGCGTTCCGGCAGGGCGGAGGTGGCGACGCGCATCCGGCTCGCCACCTCGCAGAACATCCTCGTCCTGGCGGAGACCAGCCGCGGCCAGGTGCGCCGGGCGAGCCGCGACGTCATCGTCATCCTCGGCGCCTGCGTGGAAGGGGGCTGATCCATGAGCGGAAGCCTGATCACCGCGCGCATCACGCTGCCTGCGACGGCGCGGCGGGGCGAGGTGGTGCCCGTGCGCGTGATCGTGCGGCATCCAATGGACCGCGCCATCGATGCACCCGGACTGACGCCCGTCCCACGCCGCATCCTGCACAGCATGCGCGTCACCTATGCCGGCGAGGAAGTGTTCCGCATGGCCCTCTCGCCCGGAATCACCGCGAACCCCTATGTCGAGTTCACGACCGTGGCCGTCGAGACGGGCGACATTGTCTTCGAATGGATCGAAGATGGCGGCACCGTCTACCGGCGCGAGGCGCGCCTGGTCGTGACGTGATGCGCCGAGCCGCCGCGCTCCTGGCGCTTCTGCCCCCCATTGCCATCGGCCTTCTGGCCGGTGCGGCCGAACTGCGGCCGTCGCGGGACTTCCTCTCGCCTGAGCTCCGCGGACAGCAGGAAGACCCGTCGCGCCATCCCGGCTGGCTCTGGGTGGACGAGGGCGAGGTGCTCTGGCAGGAAGGGGAGCGCAGCTGCCAGTCCTGCCATGGCGACATCGGCAGCATGGCCGGCGTGGCTACGCGCTACCCGGCCCTGGAGCAGGACGGCGCTCTGCTGAACCTGGAAGGGCGGATCGAGCGCTGCCGCACGCAATACCAGTCGGAGGCAGCCTTCGGTTATGAAAGCGAGGCGTTGCTCAGCCTGACCGCCGCGATCGCCACGCGCTCCCGCGGGCTGCCCATGTCGGTCGCGGTGGACGGGCCCGCGGCAGCGATCCTGGAGGAAGGACGGCGCCTTTACGAGACGCGCCAGGGGCAGCTCAACCTTGCCTGCGGACAGTGCCACGACGACAATGCCGGCCGGCGCCTGCGGGGTGACGTGATCTCCAATGGGCTCGGCACCGGCTACCCGGCGTACCGGCTGGAGTGGAACACGCTTGGCTCCCTGCACCGCCGCCTGCGTGCCTGCTCGCTGGGCGTACGGGCGACCCAGTTCGATCTTGGCTCCCGCGAATACCTGACGTTGGAGCTGTTCCTTGCCCACCGCGCGACAGGTCTGCCGGTCGAGGCGCCGGGGCTGCGGCGATGACACCCCCGCTCGCTGGCGGCTCCGCCAGAGCGGATACGAGGATGCCGCGGAACTCGTGAATACACGTCGAAGCTGGACGCCGGCGTAGCCAGCCGACCGGAACGGCTGTAGCGCGGCCTGGGGTGTGGCCGCCACCGCGAGGCCGAGCGCAAAGTCGCCCGCATGCGCACTTGGCTCAGCCGCCTCGTCCGCGACATGGCCGTATCCTTCCGCCGAAGGCCGCCTGCCGGGGCGGCGCTGAACCTGCCTTGAGTTCCCACGGGCTGTTCTTTGGAGCGCCGGTAGGGACGGAGGTGATTGGCGTGGTGGAGATCATCACCGGTGTGGATCGGTGTCGGAGTCGGCGGCCGGAGGATAAGCTTCGGATCCTGGCGGAGCTGGGCGCGCCGGGTGCGAAGTCCGTCGATGTGGCGCGCGAAGTGAGCCGCGGTCTGCTGTGGCAGTGGCGGGAGGCGAGCTGCGCCGCAACGGGTCCGAGCGCCGCATCCGGGTAGCCCCCGGCCTCCGCCAGCCGGCGCAGCGTGAACCGCCCCGGGTTCGCCGGAGGCTGGTGGGCTTGAGGCAGGCCGCCATGGCGGCTGGCTCACGCTGTTCGTAGTACCGCGCTTCAGCCTCGGCAGGCGGCATGTTGCCGATGGGCTCGAGGAGGCGGCGGGTATTGTACCAGTCCACCCATTCGAGGGTGGCGAACTCGACGGCGTCCAGGCTGCGCCAAGGACCGCGGCGGCGGATGACCTTCGTCTTGAACAGGCCGATGACGGTCTCGGCGAGCGCGTTGATGCTCCTATGTTGGTCAAGAGCTCGCCGGGGTGACGGGCCTGGGCATGCAGAGATGGCGGAAGACCTCGCGCGCGACATAGCGCTTGAGGCAGCGCATGATCTCCGCCTTCGTCCGTCCCTCGCCGGTACGGCGCGCGACGTAGTCGATCGTGGGCCGGTGGAAGCGCATCCGCGTGACGACAGCACGGTGGAGGGCGGCGTTGGCCTGCCGGTTGCCTCCCCTGTTCAGCCTGTGTCGACTGGTCCTGCCGCTTGACGCCGGTAGCGGGCAGGCGCCGCAGAGCTTGGCGAGGGCGCCTTCCGACCGGATGCGCTCCGGGTTGTCCCCAACGAGGAGCAGCATGTCCGCGGCGATCGCGGTGGCAATACCAGGTGCTGCGATGAGGTCTGGTGCGGCGGCGGAGACGAGTGCGTCGAGCTCGCGGTCATGCCCCTCTATCTCCTCGCTGAGGGCCAGCCACCGCCGGGCGATGGCCTTGAGCGCCGCCTTGGCGGACGCGGTGGTCGAGGTGATCGGCCCCGGCCGCAGTGCGGCCACGTGGCGGACGAGTGCCATCTTGCCCCGGACGCCCTCCAGCTGCTCGCGGAGTTCGGCCGGGGCGCTCACGATGATGGCCTTGAGCGTCAGCATGGCCTGGCTGCGCGCCTTGACCGCGGCATCACGCGCGATCTTCAAGTGGCGGATCATCTCGACCGAGCTGGTGCCGGACTTCGGCACGGCCGTTGCGCGTCCCCCGAGCACCGCGCGCGCGGCGGCTTCAGCGTCGAGCGTGTCGTCCTTGCCGTGTCGCCGGCGCGTGCCGCGGTCAGGGCGGTTCACCTCCAAGACGTGGTGCCCGGAGGTCCGCAGCGCCCGGGCCAAGCCTGCGCCGTAGGAACCCGTGCACTCGATGCCGAAGGTTCGCACGGTTCCGAAAGAGCGCGCCCAGGCTTCGAGGCGCCCGTATCCGTCCCGGCTTGCCGGGTCGGTCATGGTGCCAAGCCGCGCGCCGAGCGCGTTCAGGGCCACTGCGGTGTGGGTGTGCTTGTGGGTGTCGACGCCTACGACGATCTCGGCGGCTGACGCGGGCTGCTGCAAAGCGGACCTCCCGGGTGAGGTGGGCCCCGGCGGCCGCGCGGTCGGACAGGACTGTGATGGGACCGTGCCCTCAAGCTCCTATCAGGTCACGCCCGCGCGGCCGGCGGGTGCTGCCCGAGGGATCGACAGGTCAACGCGATGACACGGGGTCAATCGTAGGCTGGGGTCAGACCCCTCGAGCAGCGCCGACATTCTCACAGTCATAGCTGTCGCCGACGCTGCCGACCGAGGGCTCGATCCCGGCACCCAAGATCCGTTCTGTATACTCAACGGATACGTACTGCGAACCCTTGTCGCTATGATGGGTCAGGCTGCCCCGCGCCGGACGGCGGTCGTGCAGCGCCTGCTCCAGGGCATCGAGCACAAACCCGGCATGCGCTGTCCGCGACACGCGCCAGCCGACGATGCGGCGCGCAAACACATCGATGACGAAGGAGGCGTAGACGAAGCCCTGCCAGGTCGAGACATAGGTGAAATCCGACACCCACATCCTGTTCGGCTGCGGCGCCCGGAACTGCCGGTTCACCTTGTCGGTCGGGCACGGAGTGGTCTTGTTGCCAATCGTGGTCCTGACCGCCTTGCCGCGAACAGCACCCTGCAGATCCAGCCGCCGCATCAGGCGCTCCACCGTGCAGCGGGCCACGGCAATGCCCTGCCGGCCAAGCTGCCGCCAGACCTTGCGGGCGTCGTAGACCCCGAAGTTGGCCTCGTGCACCC
>DASQNQ010000032.1:0-19547 GCA_035644895.1 Acetobacteraceae bacterium
CCCACCCTGCCCGGCCTCGGCGCGGTGTTCGAGACCGGCGCGCCGGTCGTGACGCGGCTGCTGCCCGGGACGATCACGGGTGCGCCGGTCATCGCCACGGCCATCCCCATGCCGGGCCCGGACGGGGGTCCGGCACGGCACGCCATCGGCATGACGGTGGACCGGGCACGCGTGGCCGCCGCGCTCCAGGCCCAGAACCTGCCCGAGGGTGGCGTGGCCGCGGTGCTCGACGGGACGGGCGTTGTGGCCGCGCGCACCCGGGGCGAGGCGGAGACGCTCGGCCGCGCCGCCGGCGCAGCGGTCCTGGCCGGGCTCGCGGCGGGCCCGGAGGGCACCATGGAAGGCACGGAGGACGGGGAGGACGCCGTCATCGCGTTCGCGCGCGCCCCGGAAACGGGCTACGCCGTGACCGTGGCCGTGCCGGAGGCCGCCTTCGCCCGGGACCGCAACGCGGCGCTCGCCCGGCTGGCGGGCATGACGCTTCCGGTCACCCTCGTGGGGCTCGCGCTGGCCGCGCTGCTCGGCATCCGGCTCCGCGCGTCGCTGGCCGGGCTGTCCGGTACCCCGCACGCGCCGCGGCTGCAGGAGGTGGACGACCTTGCGCGGGCGCTCGCGGTCTCGGACGCCGCGCATGCGCGCATCGAGCAGGTGCTGCGGGAGCGGAGCGCCTGGCTCGAGGCAACGCAGCGGGCGGCAGCGGTCGGCACCTGGTCGCTCGACCTGCGCACGGGCGAGCTGCGCTGGTCGGATGGCATGTGGCGGCTCTACGGCCTGGACCCGTGGCGCGACGGCCCGCCCACGGTCGAGCTGTTCCGGTCGCGGCTGCTGGAAGACGACCTGGCCCATGCCGACGACTGGGTGGCCGAGGCGGAGGTCTCCGGCCGCTACGAGGCCGAGTTCCGCATCCGCCGCCCGGATGGCGAGGTCCGTTGGATCCGCGCCCAGGGCGCGGTCGAGCAGGGCCCCGATGGACGGGCCGCCCGCGTGCTGGCCGCCAACCTCGACATCACGGAGCGGCGTGCCCTGGAGGAGGAGCGCGAGCGGCTGGTGGCGCAGAAGGACCTGCTGGTGCAGGAGGTCCACCACCGCGTGAAGAACAGCCTGCAGCTCGTGCAGTCCATGCTGCGCATGCAGGCGCGCGGGACGGACAGCCCCGAGGTCGCGGCCCAGCTGCAGGAGGCTGCGAGCCGCATCGTCACCATCGCCTCCGTCCACCGGCGCCTCTACGAGGGCGCACCGGGCGAGGACCAGGACGCCGCCGACCATCTGGCCGGGTTGGCGGAGGACCTCGGCACGTCGCTCGCGGATGCCACGCGGGCCGTGCGGCTGGAGGCTGAGCGCGGCATGCGCCTGCCCTCCGAGCGCATGGCCTCGCTCGGCCTGCTGGCGACGGAGCTGGTGACGAACGCGCTGAAGCATGGCGCGGGCGACGTGGTCGTCGGGCTGCGCCGGAAGGGGGAGGTGGCCGAGCTGGCCGTTCAGGACACCGGCCCGGGGTTTCCGCCGGACTTCGACCCGACCACCTCCCGCGGGCTCGGCATGCGGGTGGCGCTTGCGATGGCACGCCAGCTCAGGGGCGAGCTGCGGATCGTGGCCGGGCCGGCCGGCCGGGTGGTGGTCGCCTTCCCGATCTAGGGCCCGCCAGGGTTTGGGATGGCGGCGTCTCACCGGCGCGCGCCTCACGGGCACGGGGGTGGCTGCCGGCATGCCCGGACCTGGGCCGCGGGACGCTGTACCCGCCAGGCGACGTGACGCAGGCGAACTCATGGCGGCGGGCGGCCGGGCGGAACCGGGGCAGTGTGGTGGCCCATGGTCTCGGCACGCCTTGGCTGGCGGCCATCTGCCTCGCCTTGCCTCCATCTCGTGGGCAGTCTCGGACCGGCCGTCGCGGCGTTCCTCGGCGTCCTCTGCCTCGCCGCCGCATCCGACTGGCTCAGGAGCCGGCAGGACCTGGCCCGCGGTCGGCGTGCAACGGGTCTAGCGCCGCGGCGCCGCGGCGCGCTCCAGCCGGTCGGCGATGGCGCCGCCCAACCCTTCGCCCGGCACCGGCATGGCGGCAATCCGCGCAAGGCCGAGGGCGTGGCCCCGCGCATCGAGCCAGCGCAGCCCGGAGAAGAGGCGCGAGGCGGCCTCCGCCAGGTCGCCGCGCGGGGAGAGGTTCCACATCGCCCCCGCACCCCGCAGGACGCGCGGCCCGAAGGCGAGCAGCGCCTCGTCTCCCCCGACCTCCGCGGCGCCCAGCCGGACTGGCAGCGCGGGCGCGTAGTGCGACAGCATCATGCCCGGGGAGCGCAGCGACCGCGTGGCCGCGGCGGCCGAGAGCGGCAGCGGGCGCCCGACGGGGCCGATCACCGCCTCGATCGCCTCGGCCGGCACGCCGCCGGGGCGCAGGATCACCGCGCCTGCGCCGGTCAGGTCGACAACGGTGCTCTCCACGCCCACCGCGCAGGGCCCGCCATCCAGCACCGCGGCGATGCGCCCGCCGAGGTCGGCCAGCACATGCGCGGGCTCGGTCGGGCTGACGGCGCCGGAGCGGTTGGCGGACGGCGCCGCGACCGGCCCGCCGAAGCGGCGCAGCAGGTCGAGCGCCAGCGGATGCGCCGGCACCCGCACCGCCAGCGTGTCGAGCCCCGCGCCCGCCAGGAGATCCACGCGGCTCTCCGGTCGGCGCGGCAGCACGAGCGTCAGGGGGCCGGGCCAGAAGCGCGCGGCCAGCGCCACCGCGCGCGGGTCGGGCGCGGCCTCCGCAAAGGCCGCGTCCACGTCGGCGAAGTGGCAGATGAGCGGGTTGAAGTGCGGGCGTCCCTTCGCCTCGAACACCGCGGCGACGGCCCGGCCATCCCGCGCATCGGCGCCGAGGCCGTAGACGGTCTCGGTCGGGATCGCGACCAGCGCGCCGGCACGCAGGAGGGCGGCGGCCTCCGCGGCCTCGCGGATCAGCCGCGTCACCCGGCGGCCCCGAGCGCGAGGAAGCCCGGGTTCCGCCAGCCCGGCTTGCCGTAGGGGAGCGTCGCGCCGGACCAGTCCTGCACGCGCCCGCCTGCCGCGACGACCAGCGCCTCGCCGGCCGCCGTGTCCCACTCCATCGTCGTGCCGAAGCGCGGGTAGAGGTCGCCCGTGCCCTCCGCGATGCGGCAGAACTTTTCGGCCGAGCCCATCGGCCGCACCTCCGCCACCTTCCGGTCCGCCAGGAAGGCCTCGATCCGCGGGTCGCCGCGGCCGTGGAAGGAGGTCAGCACGGTGGCGCCCCCGGGCGGCACGGTCCGCGCGCGGATCGGGGTCCGCCCCGCGCCGTCCGTCCGCCAGGCGCCGCGGCCGACGATGCCGGAGAAGACCTCCCCCGTCACCGGCACGGCCAGCACGCCGAGCCAGGGGCGCCCCTCCCGCAGCAGGCCGATGTTGACGGTGAAGTGGTCCCGGCCCGCCGCGAAGTCGCGCGTGCCGTCGAGCGGGTCCACCAGCCACATCATCGCGGCCGGGCCGCCGGCGAGCCCCGCCTCGGCCTCCTCCTCGGCCACCACGGGGATGGCGGGGGTCGCCTCCCGCAGCCCGTCCAGGATCAGCACCTCCGCGATCCGGTCGGCCGCCGTGACGGGGGAGGCGTCGCGCTTGCGCTCCACCTCGAACCCCCCCGCGCGCACGGCCAGGATCGCGGCGGCGGCCTGTCGGGCGAGGTCCTCGGCGAGGCCGAGCAGGCTGTCTTCGTCCATCGCCCCGCTCTACCGGCCGGCGCGCCCGCACGGAAGCCCGGGTTGCGGCCCGCCCGCGCCCGGATGCTATCGTGGCCGGCGATTCCCCGCCCGCCGGAGCCCTCGAGCACAGAATGCCCGACATTGCCTTCGTGAAGCCCTCCCTTCCCCGCTCCGGCGCGCTGGTCCTGCCGCTGCCCGAAGCGGAGGGCGACGCGCCGCCCGCGCTGACGGGCCTCGCGGCGGAGGCGGACCGGGCGGCGGAGGGCGCCATCGGCCGTGCGCTGGAGGCCGCGAAGTTCCGTGGCCGCAAGGGGCAGAGCGTGACGGTCTGGGCGCCCGGTGGCGGTCCGTCGAAGGTGCTCGCCATTGGCCTCGGCAAGGAGCCGGGCGCGGAGGCGGCAGAGGCGGCGGGCGGCGCGATGGCCCCGGCGCTCGCCTCCGAACGCAACGCCCTGGTCGCGGCGGACGGGCTCGCGCCCGCCCTCGGCGCCTCCATCGCACTCGGCGCGCTGCTGCGCTCCTGGCGCTTCGACCGCTACCGCACGCGGGAGAAGGAGGAGGACAAGCCGAAGCTCGAACGCATCGAGATCGCGGTCGCCGACGCCGCCGCCGCGAAGGCCGCCTTCGCGCCGATGCGCGCCGTCGCCGACGGCGTGTTCCTGGCGCGCGAGCTGGTGAGCGAGCCGCCGAACGTGCTGACGCCGGCGGAGCTCGCGGAGCGCCTGAAGGGGCTGGAGCGCCTCGGCCTCGAGGTCGAGGTGGTCGGGCCGAAGGAGATGAAGCGCCTGGGCTTCGGCGCCTTCCTCGGCGTCGCCTCGGGCAGCGCGCTCGAGCCGCGGATGGTCGTGATGACCTGGCGCGGCGCGGCGAAGGGCAAGCGCGGGCAGGGTCAGGCCGCGCTGCAGAAGCCGCTTGCCTTCATCGGCAAGGGCGTCACCTTCGACACGGGCGGCATCTCCATCAAGCCGGCGGGCGGGATGGAGGACATGAAGTGGGACATGGCCGGCGCGGGCGCGGTCGCCGGGCTGATGGCGGCGCTGGCCGGCAGGCGCGCGAAGGTGGATGCGGTGGGGCTCGTCGGCCTCGTCGAGAACATGCCGTCGGGCACCGCGATGCGGCCGGGCGACGTGGTGAAGACGCATTCGGGCCAGACGGTCGAGGTCATCAACACCGACGCGGAGGGGCGGCTCGTCCTCGCCGACGTCATGTCGTACTGCCAGGAGCGCTTCGCGCCGCGGCTGATGGTGGACCTTGCCACGCTGACGGGCGCCATCATCGTCTCCCTCGGGCATGAGCATGCGGGCCTGTTCTCGAACGACGAGGAGCTGGCGCAGCGGCTGATGGCGGCGGGCAAGGCGGTGGGGGAGGCGTGCTGGCGCATGCCGCTCGGCGAGGCCTACGACAAGGGGCTGCGCTCGGAGATCGCGGACATGCGGAACGTGGGCGGCGGGCGGGCGGGCGGCTCGATCGTCGCGGCGCAGTTCATCCAGCGCTTCGTGCGCGACACCGCCTGGGCGCATCTCGACATCGCGGGCACGGCCTGGTCGTCGAAGGACACGGCAACGGCCGCCAAGGGCGCGACGGGCTGGGGCGTGCGGCTGCTCGACCGGCTGGTCGCGGAGCACTACGAGGCCTGAGGGAGAGGGGCAGGCCTTCGCCGATGCCGAAGGTGGCGTTCCGGCGCGCGCCGCCGGACGGGCCGCACCCGGTCGCCGTCCCGGTGGCGGAGGGCACCCCGCCGCCCAGCCGGTTCGCGGCGGCGGCGCAGGCCGCGCGCTTCACCGGCCGCGCGGGGCAGGCGCTGCTGCTGCACGCGCCCCTGCCCGCCCTGCTCGTCGGCGCGGGAGCGGGTGCCTCGCCCGCCGACTGGATGCGTGCGGGCGGCACGGCGGCGGCGCACCTGCCAAAGGGGGAGTCAGAAGGGGCGGCGCATCTCGTGCTCGATGCGCGCGGGCGCAGCGCGGCCGAGGCTGCGGCCATGGCGGCCGGCGCCCTCCTGCGCGACTGGCGCTTCACGCGCCACCGAACGCGCGACGTGCAGCCCGGCCTCGCGCAGGTCACGCTGCTGGCGGACGACCCGGCCGCAGCACGCGCCGCCTGGGAGCGCGAGGCGGCCGCCGTGCAGGGCTGCCTGCTGGCGCGTGACCTGGTCTCGGAGCCCGCGAACCACCTCTCGACCCGCCACTTCGCGGCAAGGCTGGAGGCGCTTGCGGCGCATGGCATCGCGGTGGACATCTGGGGCCGCAGGCGGCTGGAGCGCGCGGGGCTGGGCGGGCTGCTCGCGGTCGGGCGCGCGGCCGAGGGGCCGCCGCGGCTCGCCATCCTCCGCTGGCGTGGGACCTTCGACGCGCCGCCAGTCGTGCTGGTCGGCAAGGGCGTGGTGTTCGACACCGGCGGGATCTCGATCAAGGGCGCCAAGGGCATGCATGCGATGCGCGCGGACATGGCCGGCGCCGCCGCCTGCGCGGGCGCCATGCTCGCCCTCGCCCTGCGGCGCTCCCCGGCGCCCGTGACCGCCGTGCTGCCGCTGGCCGAGAACGCGACGGGCGCGGATGCCTACCGGCCCGGCGACGTGCTGACGCTGTTCGGCGGGCGCACCGTGGAGATCCTGGACACGGATGCGGAGGGACGGCTGATCCTGGCGGACGCGCTCGGCTTCGCGGCCGCGACCTATCGGCCGCGCGCCATGATCGACCTCGCGACGCTGACGGGCGCGATCGTCACCGCGCTCGGCCATCACCGGGCGGGGCTGTTCGGCAACGACGCGGCGCTGATGGCCGCGGCCGCCGCGGCCGGCGAGGGCGTGGCGGAGCCGCTCTGGCCCATGCCGATTGGCGAGCGGCACCGGGAAGACCTGCGCTCGGACATCGCCGACATCCGGCAATGCGCGCCGGCCGGGCGGGGCATCCCCGATGCCTGCCACGCCGCCGCCTTCCTTTCGGCGTTCGCCGGCGACGTGCCCTGGGCGCATCTCGACATCGCCGGCGTCGAGGAGCGGCGGGCGGCGGATGCGCTCGGCCCGAAGGGCGCGAGCGGCTTCGGGGTGCGGCTGCTCGACGCGCTGATCGCCGCGCGCTTCGAGGAGCCCGACCACCACGCTGACGCGCCGCGCCCTTCCGCGTAGGATCCGGCGCATGGCGGAGTACGGCTTCTACCACCTGACGCGCACGCCGCTCGACCAGGCGCTGCCGCGCCTGCTCGGGCGCGTGATGGCCTCCGGCGGGCGGGCGATGGTGCTGGTGCCGGTGCCCGAGCGGCTGGAGGCGCTGGACGCCGCGCTCTGGCTTTCCTCGGACCCTGACTGGCTGCCGCACGGCACGCCGCGCACGGGCCACGCCGACCTCCAGCCCATCTGGCTGACGGGCGAGGATGCGGGGCCCGACGGCGCGCCGAACGGGGCGCGCTTCCTGTTCCTGGTGGACGGGGCGGAGAGCGCGCGGCTCGACCGCTTCGACCGCGTGCTGGACCTGTTCGACGGGGAGGACGAGGCCGCGCTGGCCGCCGCCCGCGCCCGCTGGCGGGCGGCCAAGGCGGCGGGCCATGCGCTCACCTATTGGCAGCAGGGCGCGAAGGGGTGGGAGCGGAAGGCGTGAGCGGCACCCTGTCCCCGCCGTCGCTCTCCGGGCTGTTCATGGCCTGCGCGCGCGTCGGGCTGCTGGGCTTCGGCGGCGTCGCCGTTCTGTTCCGCCACGAGGTGGTGGAGCGGCGGCGCTGGCTCACGGAGCAGGAGTATGCCGAGGTGCTCGGCATCGGGCAGGTCCTGCCGGGCGGCAACGTGCTGAACGCCTCGATCCAGCTCGGCACGCGCTGGCACGGGGCGGCGGGGGCGCTGGCGGCGCCGCTCGGCCTCGTCTCCGGACCGCTGCTCGTGCTGGCGGGGCTGGCCATGCTGCACGACCGGCTGGCGGAGGTGCCGCTGGTGCAGTCGATGCTGGCGGGCACCGCGGCGGCGGCTGCGGGCATGACCTGCGGCGCGGCGCTGCGCATGGCCGTCCGGCTGAAGCCCAGCCTTGCGGTCCTGCTCGTCGGGCTGGCCGCCTTCGCCGCCGCGGGGCTGCTGCGGCTGCCGTTGCCGGCCATCGTCCTCGGCCTCGCGCCGCTCGGCGTGCTGGCGGCCTGGTGGGGGGCGCGGGGGCGGTGAACGACGGTGGCACGCTGCTGACCATCTTCCTCGGCTTCGCGGCCATCTCGCTCATCGCGGTGGGCGGCGGGCCGGCCGTGGTGCCCGAGATGAACCGCCTGGCGGTCGAGGTGCATGGCTGGATGGACAATGCCCGCTTCGCCCAGCTCTTCGCCCTGGCCCAGGCGGCGCCGGGGCCGAACATCCTGGTGGTGGGCCTCATCGGGTGGGAGGCGGCGGGGCTGCCCGGCCTGGTGGCCGCGGCGCTCGGCATCCTGCTGCCCGCCGGGCTGCTCACCTATGGCTTCAGCCGCGCGCGCATCCGCCTGGCCGGCGCGCGCTGGCTGCGGCTGGTGGAGCGCGGGCTGGTGCCGGTCGCGGTCGGGCTGGTGGCCGCCTCGGGCCTCATCCTGGCCGGGGCGGTGGCCATCTCGCCGCTTGCCGTCGCGATCATTCTCGGTGCCACGCTCTTCGTCTGGCTCACGCCCCGCAGCCCGCTCTGGGTGCTGGCGGCCGGCGCGGTTCTCGGCGGGCTGTTCCTGTAGTTGACCCGGGTGGGGGCTTGGGCGTTCTCTCCGGCCCGACATGCCCGACACCGTTCCCCCGGCCCCCCTCCCCCCGGCGCTCGGCGACCTGCTCGGCCCGCGCGGCCTGCTGACGGACCCCGCCGACCTCGCGCCGCACCTGACGGACTGGCGCGGCCTCTATCGCGGGCAGGCGCTGGCGGTGCTGCGGCCTGGCAGCCCGGAGGAACTGGCGGCGGCCGTCCGCATCTGCGCCGATGCCGGCATCGCCATGGTTCCGCAGGGCGGCAACACCTCGATGGTGGGCGGCGCGACACCGGGCGACGGGGCGCGGCAGGTGGTGGTCTCCCTCGCACGGCTGAACCGCATCCGCCACCTCGACCCGGTGGACATGACCATGACGGCGGAGGCCGGCGTGGTGCTGAAGGCGGCGCAGGTGGCGGCGGCGGAGGCTGGGTGCCTCTTCCCGCTCTCGCTCGGCGCGGAGGGGACGGCCACCATCGGCGGCGTGCTGGCCACCAACGCGGGCGGCAACACCACCGTGCGCTACGGCAATGCGCGCGACCTGATGCTCGGGCTCGAGGCGGTGCTGCCGGACGGGCGGCTCTGGAACGGCCTCCGGCGGTTGCGCAAGGACAACACGGGCTATGCGCTGCGCCACCTGCTGGTGGGGGCGGAGGGGACGCTCGGCATCATCACGGCGGCAACCCTGAAGATGTTCCCCCGCCCGCGCGAATCGGCCGTGATGTTCTGCGCGGTGGAGAGCGAGGACGCGGCGCTCGCGCTGTTCCGCCGCTTCCGCGACCGCGACGAGGGCGCCGTGCGCGCGTTCGAGTACATGTCGGGCGCGGGCGTCGACCTCTGCGTGCGCCATATCGAAGGCATCACGCTGCCCCTGGCGGACCGCGCCGACCACTACTGCCTCGTGGACCTCGCCTCCACCCGCCCCGATGCGCGCCTGCGGGAACTTGCCGAGGCCGTGCTGGAGGAGGCCCTCGAGGCCGGCGAGGTGCTGGACGCCGCCCTCCCCGACAGCGAGGCGGCCGCCGCGCGCCTCTGGCGCATCCGGGAGGAACATCCGGAGGCGCAGCGGCGCGAGGGAGCGAGCGTGAAGAGCGACGTCTCCGTCCCCGTCTCCCGCGTGCCGGAGATGATCCGCCGGTGCAGCGATGCATTGCGGGAACTGGTGCCGGGCAGCCGCCCCGTGCCCTTCGGCCACATGGGCGACGGCAACATCCACATGAACCTGGCCCAGCCGGAGGGCGGGGACCCGGCCGCCTTCCTCGCGCGCAGCCACGAGATCATGGGCTGCGTGAACGCGGTGGTGCGCGAACTCGAGGGCTCCTTCAGCGCGGAGCACGGCGTGGGGCGCCTGAAGACCGACATGATGGAGGCCTGGCGCGGCGGCGCGGAGCTCGACGCCATGCGCCGCATCAAGGCCGCGCTCGACCCCGCGGGGCTGATGAATCCCGGCAAGCTCCTGCCGCCGGGCGGGTAGCCGGGCCGGGCGCCGGCCTGTAGGGTGCCGGGGCGCATGTCCCGGATCGACCGATACATCCTCCGCCAGCTCCTGGGCGGCCTGCTTGCCGTGACCTGCGGCCTCGCGGCGCTGGTGTGGCTCACGCAGTCGCTCCGCTTCATCGAGCTGGTGCTCGACCGCGGCCTGTCCTTCTGGGTCTTCCTGGAACTGACGGGCCTGATGCTGCCGGGTTTCGTGGCGGTGATCCTGCCGATCACCACCTTCATCGTGGCCCTGTTCATCTATGTGCGGATGAACAGCGACCGGGAGGTGGTGGTGCTGCGCGCGGCGGGCCTCTCGCAGCTCCGGCTCGCGCGGCCGGGGCTGCTGGTCGCCACGCTGTCGGTCGGCATCGGCTTCGCGCTGAACCTCTGGCTCGTGCCGCTGTCGCACACCGCCTTCCGCGAATGGCAGTTCGAGATCCGCAACCAGCTGGCCGCCATCCTGCTGCAGGAGGGCGTCTTCTCCGCGGTGGGCAACGACCTCACGGTCTACGCGCGGGCGCGCGACCGCGACGGCACGCTGCGCGGGATCCTGGTGCACGACCAGCGCGAGGCGGGCGCGCCCGTCACCATCCTGGCCGAGAGCGGCCGCATCCAGACCACGCCGCAGGGCCCGCGCGTCACGCTGCTGAACGGCGTGCGCCAGCAGGTCGAGCGCGGCCCGTCCGGCTCGGCCCCGCCCCGGCTCAACACGCTGACCTTCTCGGAGAACAGCGTGGACCTCGCCCGCGCGAACCAGCAGGAGGAGGGCCGCGCCCGCGACTCCCGCGAACGGGGCGTGGACGAGCTGCTGAACCCCGATCCGGCGGAGGGGCTGCCGCAGAGGCTCGTGGTCCGGTTCCGGGCGGAGGCGCACCAGCGACTCTCCCAGCCGCTCACGGCCATGACCTTCGCGCTGGTCGGGCTCGCGGCCGCGCTGACGGGGCAGTTCCAGCGCCATGGCGGCGGCATCAGGCTTGCCGCCGGCGTCGGCGCGGTGGTCACGTTGCTCGCGCTCGGGCTCACCATCGGCAACCTCGCGACGCGCAACAACGTCTTCATCCCGCTGATCTGGGTGCACGCCGTGCTGCCGGGCCTTGCCGCGCTGTGGTGGCTGGTCGGCGCCCCCGGCCTGCCGCGGGCGCGGCGGCGCGTCGCGGCGCCGGCCGGGGCGCCATGACATTCACGCCGACGCTCACGGTCTATGTGGCGCTCCGCTTCCTGGCCGCGACATCGCTCATGGTGCTGTCGCTCACGGGGCTCGTCGCCCTGTTCGACTTCATCGAGCTGCTGCGCCGCGCGGCCAACCGCGGCGACGTGGGCTTCGGCATCGCGGCCGAGATCGCGGGCATGCGCCTGCCCTTCGTCGCGATGCAGATCCTGCCCTTCGGCATCCTGCTCGGCGGCATCGTGGCCTTCTGGCGGCTGACCCGCTCCTCGGAACTCATCGTCGCGCGGGCGGCGGGCGTCTCCGCCTGGGGCTTCCTGCTCGGGCCGCTCGCGGTTGCCTTCCTGCTCGGCGCGGCGGCCACCGCCGGGCTCTCGCCGCTCTCCTCCGCGCTGCTCGCGCGCGCGGAGCGGCTGGACCAGGCCTACCTGCGGACGGGCGGCGGCTTCAGCACGCTCGCGGGCGGGCGGCTCTGGCTGCGCCAGGCGGACCGGGAGCTCGACCCGCGCGGGGTTGCGATCATCGCGGGCCGCCCGCTCGCGCGCGGCGTCGCCGGCTTCGAACTGCATGACGTCTCCATCTGGCGCCTCTCCGGGGACGACCGGCCGCTCGCCCGCATCGAGGCGCCGCGGGCGCGGCTGACGCCGGGCACCTGGGAGCTCGACGGCGCCGTGAGCTTCGGGCGGGACCGGGGCGGAACGCCGCCCGCCGCCATCACCCTGCCGACCGAGCTCACGCCGGAGCGGATCCAGAACTCCTTCGCCTCGCCCGAGACCCTCTCCTTCTGGAGCCTGCCCGAGTTCATCGAGGTGCTGGAGGGCGCCGGCTTCTCGGCCGTCCGCCACCGGATCCAGTTCCAGAGCCTGCTGGCCCTGCCGTCGCTCGCCCTCGTGATGGCGCTGCTCGCCGCCGGCTTCTCGATGCGGTCCTCGCGCCGCGGCGGCGTCACGCAGATGATCGGCGCCGGCGTCGCGGCCGGCTTCGCCCTGTTCGTGCTGGACCGGGTGAGCAATGAATTCGGCGAGGCCGGGACGCTGCCCGTCGTGCTCGCCGCGTGGGCGCCGACGGTCGCCGGCATGCTGCTTGCGCTCGCGCTGCTCCTGCATCTGGAGGAAGGCTGAATGGCCGCCTGGCTGCCCCGACGCCCGGCCGGGCTTGCGCTCGCGCTGATGCTCCTTGGCGCGCTGCCCGCCGCCGCGCAGATCGGCGCGCTGGAGGGGGGGCAGAACCTCGCCCAGGGCGGGCCGGTGACCTTCACGGCCGAGGAGGTCGAGTACGACGAGCGGCGCAACCTCGTCTCCGCCCGCGGCCGCGTGGAGGCCTGGCAGGGCGAGCGCGTGCTGCGCGCCGACGAGTTCACCTATGACCGCAACACCGGTGTCGCCACGGCCCGCGGCAACGTGGTGCTGATCGAGCCCGACGGGCAGGTCCTGTTCGCCGACAACGCGGAGCTGCGCGGCGGCATGCGCGAGGCCGCGCTCGAGGGGCTGCGCGGCCTGCTCGCGGCCAATGCCCGCGTTGCCGCCGCCGGCGCCCGCCGCACGCCGGCACCCGGCGGCCAGGGCACCATCACGGACCTGGCGCGCGTCGTCTACTCCTCCTGCGACCTCTGCCCCGAGGATCCGGAGCGCCCGCCGCTCTGGCAGCTGCGCGCGCGCGTCGCGTCGCTCCATACCGACGAGCAGCGCGTGCGCTACCGCGACGCGGCGGTGCAGCTCTGGGGCGTGCCGGTGCTCTACACGCCGTACCTCTCGCACCCGGCGCCGGACGCGCCGCGCGCCTCGGGCTTCCTGTCGCCCACCGTCGGCTACACCCGCTTCCTCGGCGCCTTCCTCGAGCTGCCCTACTACTGGGCGATCGACGAGCAGCAGGATGCCCGCATCAGCCCGCTGCTCTCCTCGGAGCAGTACCCGAACATCGGCTTCGGCTACCGCCGGCGGTTCAACGCGGGCGAGATCGCGCTCAGCGGATCGGTCGGCTACACGCGCGGCGGCGAGCTGGACGCGGAGGGCCTGGGCGGCCACATCTTCGCCCGCGGGCAGTTCGCGCTCGACGAGAACTGGCGCACGGGGTTCGACGTCAACCGCGCCTCCTCGCGCGAGTACCTGCGGACCTACCGGTTCGGCTCGCCCCGCGCGCTCAGCAGCACCGCCTATACGGAGGGCTTCTGGGGCGCGGAGAGCTATGCCCGCATCGACGGCCGCATCTACCAGGGCCTCAGCGCGCGCGACGACACCGGGCTGATCCCGATGGTGCTGCCCTACGTCTATGCCGACCACGTGTTCCCGCGGGACAGCCTCGGCGGGCGCTTCACGGTGGACACGCAGAACTACGCGCTGTTCCGCAGCCGCGGCACGGACACGCGACGCCTGGCGACGCGCGCCGCCTACGAGCTGCCCTGGATCGCCCCGGCCGGCGACATCTGGACCTTCCGCGCCCAGGGCGACCTGATCGGCGGCTGGGTGGACGGGCTCGGCCTCGCCCCCACCTTCGGCGACCCGGCGGGGGACGGCTTCTTCGGCCGCGCCCATGCCCGCGCCGCGCTCGACTGGCGGATGCCCTTCATCCGCTCCGCCGGCGACTACGGCGCGCAGATCCTGGAGCCGCGCGTGCAGTTCGTCACCGGCCCCTCGGTGGGCTCGCAGGTCCGCTTCCCGAACGAGGACAGCCTCGACCTCGAGTTCACCGACGCGAACCTGTTCGAGCTGAACCGCTTTCCCGGGCGCGACCGGCTCGAGGGCGGGTCGCGCGTGGACGCCGCCCTCCGGGGAGCCTGGCTGTTCCCGAACGGCGGGCAGGTCGAGGGCCTGGTCGGGCGCTCCTTCCGGTTCGAGACGAACGAGACGTTCTATCCCGGCTCGGGCCTTGAGGGCCGTTCCTCGGACTGGGTGGCGCGGGCGCGCCTCGCGCCGGTCCCCTGGTTCGAGCTGCTCGGCCGCACGCGGCTCGACCGGGACACGGGGCAGCCGCGCCTCTGGGACGGGACGGCGACGCTCAGCCTCGGGCCCGTGGCGCTGACGGGCGGCTACCTGCTGACCAGCCCCCAGCCGGGCGTGACGCTCCGGAAGCGGGAGGAGATCTCGGCCGGCGTGGCGGCGCGCGTCACCCAGAACTGGCGCGTCGGGCTGTTCGGCCGCTACGACATCGGCCGGGACGAGCCCGTGGCCGCCACCGCCTCCCTCATCTACGAGGACGAGTGCCTCGTCTTCGAGACGCGCTTCATCCGCTCCTGGACGCAGGACCCCACCCTGCTGGAGGACAGGCTCGGGCGGGAGCAGCTCTATTTCCGGGTCACCTTCAAGACGGTGGGCGACTTCGGCATCCGGGCGCTCTAGCCCCGCCGGGCGGCAGGCCTACCGTTCCGCCCGTGGGTCCCGCCGTTCCCCCGCCCCCGGTTCTGCATTAGAGAGGCCGGCATGCACCTGCCCCTTCGCGCCATCCTCGGCGCCGTCCTGCTCTGCGCACCCGTGGCGGCCATGGCCCAGGCGCCCCGCCCGCCCGCCGCCGCGCCGGCGGGGGAGACGAACAGGATCGTCGCGGTGGTGAACGGGGACATCGTGACCCGCGCCGATGTCGAGGGACGCCGCCGCCTGTTCGCCATCAACGCCGGGCTTCCGGTGGCGCCCGAGGTGCTGGATCGCCTGACACCCCAGGTCATCCGCCTGCTGGTCGATGAGCGCCTGCGCCTGCAGGAGGCGACCCGCCGCCGCGTCGCCGTGACGGACGAGGACCTGGCCGGCGCGGTCGCCGAGCTGGAGCGGCGCAACAACCTGCCCGCCGGCGCCCTGGTCGCCCAGCTCCGCCGGGCGGGCGTCGAGCCGCGGGTGCTCTACGACCAGCTCCGCGTCCAGATCGCCTGGAGCCGCCTGATCCGCGCGCTCCTCGGGCCGCAGGCCAACCCTTCGGAGGCCGAGATCGCCGAGTGGGTGGCCAGCCAGCGGGCCCGGACGGGCCAGCCGGAATACCTGGTGTCCGAGATCTTCATCCCGGTGGACGACCCGTCCGAGGAGCCGGAGGTGCGCCGCTTCGTGGAGGAGGTGATCGCCCAGCTCCGCGGCGGCGTTCCCTTCCCCGTCGCGGCCACGCAGTTCAGCCAGAGCCAGACGGCGCTGGCCGGCGGCGACCTCGGCTGGGTGGGTGAGCAGGAGCTGGACCCGGCCGTCTCCGACGTCGTCACCCGCATGCCGCCCGGCGCCGTCAGCAACCCGATCCGCGTGCCCGGCGGCTTCCAGATCGTCGCGCTGCGGCAGCGGCGGGAGGTCGGGCGCGACATGGCGACCATCCTCAACCTGCGCCAGGCCTTCCTGCCCTTCTCCGAGCCGCTCGACCCGCAGAACCCGACGCCGCAGCAGATCCAGCAGGTGGAGCGAGCCCGCGCGCTGTCCGAGAACGCGCGATCCTGCCCCGCCTTCGAGACGACGGCGCGCACGATGAGCAGCCGCGAGGTGGACCCCGGCCCCGTGCGGCTCGAAGGCGTGCAGCCGCCGCAGCTCCGGGCGCTGATGGCCTCCCTCGCCCCTGGCCGTGCCAGCCAGCCGCTGATCGCGCCGGACGGCGTCGCGGTGATCCTGCTCTGCGGGCGGGAGCAGCGGAACCAGGCCGAGATCACGCCGGAGCAGGCGCGCGCGCAGATCCTGCGCGACCGGGTCGAGCTGCTGTCGCGCCAGCTCCAGCGCGACCTGCGCCGCCGTGCGCAGATCGAGATGCGCCAGGCCGGGTGAATCCTCCCTCCGACCTCCCCTCCCTCCGCGAGACGATTGCGCGCCACGGCCTGGATGCGCGCAAGAGCCTGGGCCAGCACTTCCTGCTGGACGAGGCGCTCTGCGCCCGCATCGCGCGGCTGGCCGGCGACATGGAGGGACGGGAGGTGCTTGAGGTCGGCCCCGGCCCGGGCGGCCTGACCCGCGCGCTGCTGGCCACCCCGGCACGGCGCGTGCTCGCGATCGAGCTCGACCGGCGCGCGGTCGCGGCGCTCGCCGAACTCGCCGGCGTCCATCCTGGGCGGCTGGATGTGCTCGAGGCGGATGCGCTGAAGGTCGACGCCGCCGCGCTGCTCGCCGCGCCGCGCCGCGTCGTCTCCAACCTGCCCTACAACGTGGGCACGCCGCTGCTGGTCGGGTGGCTGCGGCACGCGGCGGCCTTCGAGAGCCTGACGCTCATGTTCCAGCAGGAGGTGGCCGAGCGGATCTGCGCCGCGCCGGACACCGAGGCCTACGGACGCCTGTCCGTGCTGTGCCAATGGCGCTGCCGCGTCGGCATGCTGCTGCACCTGCCGCCCGGCGCCTTCTCGCCACCGCCCAAGGTGCATTCGGCGGTGGTGGGCTTCACCCCGCACGCCGAGGATCCGCCTGTCGCCTTGTTCGCCGCGATGGAGCGGCTGACGGCTGCCGCCTTCGGCCAGCGTCGCAAGATGCTCCGAGGTTCGCTGAAGTCGCTCGGCGGGGCGGAGGCGCTGCTGGCCGCATGCGGCATCGCGGGGGAGCGGCGCGCGGAGACGCTTTCGGTCGCGGAGTTCGACTTGCTGGCGCGTGCGCTGGCGACGCGGGAGGGTGGCGGCTGACGCGTGGCGTCTGTTAGCCTCGGCGCAGCCCTGGAAGATCCGGGGCATGGGAGGAAGACATGACGCACCTCACCCGCCGCGGGCTGCTGGGCGCCGCGGCCGCGCTGCCCGCGCTGTCCCTTGCCGGCCGCCACGCCGCGGCCGCCGCGCCGTTCCGCAATGAGCTCCCGCCCGCCTGGCACCGTTTCAGGATCGGGGAGTTCGAGGCGACCGTCATCTCCGACGGCGCGCTGCCGCTCGGCGACCCGACGCAGTCCTTCACCGGGGCGCCGGCGCCGGAGATCGAGCGGATGCTGACGGGCGCCTTCCTGAACCCGAAGGAGGCGACGCTCGAGCAGAATGCGCTCATCGTGAACACCGGGCGCCAGCTCGTGCTGTTCGACACGGGCATGGGCGACAGCATGGGCGAGGCCTCGCGCATGTTCGGGCCCACGACGGGGCGGCTGCTGCGGAACATGCGCGCCGCCGGCATCGATCCCGCGCAGATCGACATGGTGATCGCGACCCATGCGCATTGCGACCACATCTGGGCGCTGGTCGATGCGAACGGCAACCGCAACTTCCCGAACGCCCAGGTGGCGATCGCCGAGGCCGACGTCCGCTTCTGGACGGACGACGCCAACAAGCGCGGTCCCGCCTTCATGACCGCCTTCATCGACGGCGCGAAGAAGAACCTGAACGCCTACCGCGATCGCATGGTGATGGTGCGCGACGGGCAGGAGGTGATCCCGGGCGTCACGGCGATGTCGGCGCCTGGCCACACGGTCGGGCACACGGTCTATGCCATCACCTCCGGCAACGCGACGGTGGTGTACACCGGCGACCTCGCCCACCACCAGGTCCTGCTGCTGCGCCGTCCGAACCTGGAGTTCGCCTTCGACACCGACCCGGCGCTCTCGGCGCGCACGCGCACGCGCATGCTGGACCGGATCGCGACGGACCGGCACGCCGTGCTCTCCTACCACTTCCCCTGGCCCGGCCTCGGCCATGTGGCGAAGGAGGGCGAGGGCTTCGCCTGGCATGCGACGCCGATGAACGTCACCACCTTGGGCTGACGCCCGCGACGGGGCATCATCCGGGCGGACACGGAGAGGAACCGCCCGGATGCTGCCGCCCGACGACCAGCTCACCCTCGGCTTCGCGCATGTCGCCTACCGCTTCGGGGAGCGCTACGCCGCCCGCGGCGGCACCTTGCGCTTCGTCGAGCTCCGCACACGGGAGGAGCTGGCCGCCCGCATCGGGGAGCTGGACCTGCTGCTCGTCTCCGGCTTCTGGCGGAACGAGATGGCGGCGGATGCCGGGCGGCTGCGCCTGATCCAGTCCATCAGCGCCGGCGTGGACCAGTACGACCGCGAGGTGCTGGCCCGCGCCGGCATCCGCCTCGCCTCCGCGCAGGGCGCCAATGCCAACGCGGTGTCCGAGCACGCGATGGCGCTGATCCTGGCGCTGGTGCGCCGCATCCCGGAAGCGCGGGACAACCAGGCACGGCGCCACTGGCGCGGCATGATCGGCGACCTCGCGCAGCGCGAGGACGAGTTGGGCGGCAAGACGCTGCTGGTGGTGGGCATCGGGCGGATCGGCGGCCGCCTCGCACGGCTGGCCAAGGCCTTCGGCATGCATGTCGTCGGCCTGCGCCGCGACCCCTCGCAAGGCGCGGAGGGCGCGGACGAGATCCACGGGATGGACGCGCTGCACGCGCAGCTGCCGCGCGCCGACATCGTGGCGCTCACCTGCGCGCTGACGCCGGAGACGCGGGGGCTGGTCGACTCGCGGGCGATCGAGGCGATGAAGCCGACCGCCCTGCTGGTCAACGTCGCCCGCGGGAAGGTGTGCGACGAGGCGGCGCTGACGGCGGCGCTGGCGGTCGGGCGCCTGGCGGGCGCCGCCCTCGACGTGACGGAGGAGGAGCCGCTGGCTCCCGACAGCCCGCTCTGGGGCATGCCGAACGTGCTGGTCACGCCGCACACCGGTGGCGAGACGCGGTCCTACGAGGACAACGTGCTCGACCTGTTCGAGGAGAACCTGGCGCGGCTCCGCCGGGGCGAGGCCGCACTGCGCAACCAGGTCGTGTAGCCGGGCGGGGTTGCGGGCGGCGCGCGGGGGTGCATGTCTCGGCCCATGTTCTCCCTTTTCGAAAAGCATCCCCGGGTCGCGCTGGTGCGGCTGCAGGGCCTCATCGCCGCCCGCGCGGGCGGCTTCGGGGCGCCTGCGCTGAATGCCGCGTCCCTGACCCCCGTGTTCGAGCGCGCCTTCGCCATCAAGCGGCTGTCGGCCATCGCGCTGGCCATCAACTCGCCAGGCGGGTCGCCCGTGCAGTCGAGCCTGATCGCGGCGCAGATCCGGCGGCTGGCGGATCGGAAGAAGGTGCCGGTCATCGCCTTCGTCGAGGACGCGGCGGCCTCGGGCGGCTACTGGCTGGCCTGCGCGGCGGACGAGATCGTGGTGGACCCCTCATCCATCGTCGGCTCCATCGGCGTCATCTCGGCAAGTTTCGGGCTGGAGGGCGCGATCGGGCGGCTCGGCGTGGAGCGGCGGCTGCGCACGGCGGGCACGGAGAAGAGCTTCCTCGACCCCTTCTCCCCGCAGCGGGAGGAGGACCTGGCACGGCTCGACGCGCTGCTGGCCGAGCTGCACGAGACCTTCAAGGCCTGGGTCCGCGCACGCCGCGGCGACAAGCTGAAGCTGGCCGAGCAGGAGGCCTTCACCGGCCGCTTCTGGACCGGCGCGCGCGCCGTGGAGCTTGGCCTCGCCGACCGGGTGGGCGAGATGCGGGCCGAGCTGCGCGCGCGCTTCGGGGAGAAGGCGCGGATCATCCCCGTGGGCGCCCGGCGCCCGCCCTGGCCGCTCCGCCTCTTCGCCCCCTCCGTCCTGGTGGATGGCCTGGTCGCGGCGGCGGAGGAGCGGGCGGCCTGGGCGCGGCTTGGGCTATGACACCTGCGTCGTCAAGTCCCGCCCTGCGGCCAGCGAAGCCGGCCGAGGCCGC
>DASQNQ010000033.1:0-5768 GCA_035644895.1 Acetobacteraceae bacterium
CCCCCCGGCGCCGCGGTCTGCGCGGCCGCGGCGGCGAGGTCCACCTGCCAGCGGTCCTGCCCGGCATCCGGGATGTGGCGGTAGGCGGCGCGGATGGCGGTGCCCTGGTCGGCCGGCGTCAGCGCCGTCAGCCAGTACTTGTCGGACAGGCCTGCCCAGCCGCCCGTGCTCTCCTGCTCGAAGGCGGGGCCGCGGCGGCGGACCGCCTCCTCCTTCGCGTCCGAATAGGTCCACTCGTGCAGGCGCCCGCCGAGGACGCCAGTGAAGCCCTCATGCAGGATGAAGAAACCCTCGACCTGCGGCGTGCGGTCGCGGCGGATGCGCGACCAGGGCAGAACCTGCGCGGGCTCCGTCCCCGTGTTCCGCACGGCCTGCGTCGCGGTCAGCACGTAGTTCTGGTCCAGCTCGAAGCGGATGCGGAACTCCTGCCCCTGGCCGTTGTCCCAGCGCAGCGTCAGCGGCTGGCCGGGCGCGAGCGCGCCGCCCTCGGCCGTCCAGTCGGTTTCGGGCGTCGGCACGGCCGTGCGGCCATCCGCGGCGGTCCAGCCCCACTGCACGAAGTAGGGCTGCGCCTCGCCGCGCGGCGCGAGCAGGCGCACGAGCGGGGAGTTGCGGTCCACCGTCTCGTGGTAGCCCTTCAGCACCAGGTCATCGAGCCGCGCGCCGCGCAGGCTGATCGAGCCCTGCAGGCGCGGGTTCTCGATCCGCACGCGCTGCTCCGGCCCGCGCGCCGCGTCGGGCGCGGCGGTGGCCGAGGGCACGGCGGCGCTGCCGGCGGGCGCGGCGGGCAGCGGCACCGGCGCCTGGGATTGCTGCGCCTGCTGCGCGGCCTGCTGCTGGCGGATCGCCTCCTGCTGCGCCTCGCGCGTCGGGCGGTTCCACAGGTCGAACAGCAGCAGGATGCCGATCGAGAGCGCGATCGCGGCGAAGAGGCGCTTCTGGTCCATGGCTTCGGGGTCAGCCTTCCGGCGCGGCGTGGCGCGCCATTCTTGCGGGGGGCACCGGGTCGTAGCCGCCCGGATACCAGGGGTTGCAGCGGAGGATGCGGCGCGCCGTCAGCCATGCGCCGCGCAGCGCGCCATGCTCGGCGACGGCCTCCAGCCCGTAGTCGCTGCAATGCGGGTGGAAGCGGCAGTTGCAGCCGATCACGGGCCGCAGCGTGTACTGGTAGGTGCGGATCGCGCCGCGGAGCACCAGGGCCCCGGGTGTCATGGCGGGCGTCACGATGCGCCCTCCTTCGGCAGGACGCCTGCCTGCCGCAGGGCGCCGCGCAGGTCGCCCATCAAGGTCGAGAAGCGGCGCTTCGCCGTCGCCTCCCGCCCGATCAGCACCAGGTCCCAGCCGGGCGGCGCGTCCGAGCCGAGCGTCAGGCGCACCGCCTCCCGCAGCCGCCGCTTGGTGCGGTTGCGGATGACGGCGTTGCCGATCTTCTTCGTGGCGGTGAAGCCGGCGCGCAACGGCGCGCCCGTGCCGGGCAGCGCCTGCAGCACGAGGCCGGGCCGCGCCGCGCGCGTCCCCTTGCCGGCGACAGCCAGGAACTCGCGCCGGCGCTTCAGCCTTGGTGGCCGCGCCGGCATGGCACGAAGCGTCCCGCGGCGGATGTCAGGCGGAAAGGCGCTTGCGGCCCTTCGCGCGGCGGTTGGCGATGACCCTGCGGCCGCCAACCGTCTCCATGCGCGAACGGAACCCGTGGCGCCGCTTCCGGACGAGCTTGGAGGGCTGGTAGGTACGCTTCACGATACTCTCCCGGGACGATGGCGGGCTGAAAACCAGGAATGGCCGGCGGCAGGCATGGGGAGATAGGTCTCCCCGGGGGCTGCCCCGGCGCGGGTGCGGACGTATAGGAAGGGTGCGCCCCCCGCGTCAACCGCGGACGGGGGCGCTCAACGGAGCAAGCGATGCCCGACTTCGACCTGGTGGTGATCGGGGCCGGCGCGGCCGGCCTCTCGGCGGCGGCGCTGTCGGCCGCGCTCGGACTGAAGGTGGCGCTGTTCGAGCGTGGGGAGATGGGGGGCGACTGCCTCAACTCCGGCTGCGTGCCCTCGAAGGCGCTGCTCGCCGCCGCCCACGCCGCGGAGCATGTCCGCAAGGCCGGACGCTTCGGCATCCGGGTCGAGGGCGCCTCCGTCGACTGGGCCGGCGTCCGCGCCCATGTCCAGGGCACCATCCGGCACATCGCCCCCGCGGATTCCGAGGCGCGCTACCGCGGCATGGGGGTGGAGGTGATCCGCGCCTCCGCCCACTTCGTGGGCCCCGACACGGTGGAGGCCGCCGGCCGCCGCCACACCTTCCGCCGCTGCGTCATCGCGGCCGGCTCCACGGCCGCCGTGCCGGACATCCCCGGCCTCGGTCCCGTGCCCTGGCTGACGAACGAGACCATCTTCGACCTGGAGGCGCCGCCCGGACACCTTCTCATCCTGGGCGGCGGCCCGATCGGGCTTGAGATGGCGCAGGCCCACATCCGGCTCGGCTGTGCCGTCACGGTGGTGGAGGCCGGCCGCATCGCCGGGCGCGAGGATCCGGAACTGGCCGACGGCCTGCGCCGCGCCCTGTCGCGGGAGGGCGTGGCCATCCTGGAGGGTGTCCGGGCCGAGCGGCTGGAGGTGGACCATGCCTCGGCGGACGGGCGCCCGGGCGTGATCGCCCACCTCTCGGATGGCGGGCTCGTCGCCGGGACACACCTGCTGCTCGCCCTCGGGCGGGTCCCCCGCCTGAAGGGGCTGGACCTGGAGGCCGCCGGGGTGCGGGCGACCGAGCGCGGGATCGCGACCGATGCCGGGTTGCGCTCCGTCTCGAACCGCCGCGTCTGGGCGGTGGGCGACATCGCGGACCCGGAGGGCATCGGCCCGCGCGCCTTCACGCACGTGGCTTCCCAGCACGCGGGCATCCTGGCCCGGCGCATGCTGTTCCGCGTGCCCACCCGGGTGGACTACGCCGCCCTGCCCCGGACCATCTACACCGAGCCCGAGCTGGTGCAGGTCGGCCTGACGGAGGAGGAGGCACGGGCGGCGGGCCACCAGGACCTCCGCCTCCTGCGCTTCCCGGTGCCCGAGGTGGACCGGGCGGTGGCGGAGGGGGTCGGCGAGGGCCTGGTGAAGCTGGTGGCGACGGGGCGCGGCCGCCTGCTCGGCGCCGGGATCCTGGCGCCCCATGCCGGGGAGATGGCCGGCACCTTCGGGCTGATGATCGGGCGCAAGCTGAGCCTGTCGGCGCTGGCCTCCCTCGTCCTGCCCTACCCGACCCTGGCGGAGGCGGCGAAGCGGGCGGCCGGGGATTTCTACGCCCCGAAGTTCACTTCCGGCTTCGCGAAGAGGGTGGTCGGGTTGCTCAACCGGCTGCCTTAGGCAACCGTGCGGTCAGGAAACGCCCTCCCCGGCAGGGGCCGGGCGGCGGCGCGGATGGGGTTGGGTTACGATGGACAAGATGCTTGCGGGCCGCGGCGCCCTGGTCACCGGCTCCACCTCCGGCATCGGGCTGGCCATCGCCGTGGCCTTTGCCCAGGCGGGCGCGAAGGTGATGCTGAACGGCTTCGGCAAGCCGGAGGAGGTCGCCCGCGCCCGGGCCGAGGTCGGCGCCGCCATGGGCGGGGGCGAGGCGCCCTACTCCCCGGCCGACATGTCGAAGCCCGCCGAGATCGCGGCCGCGGTGCGCGACGCCGAAGGTGCCTTCGGCTCGCTCGACATCCTGGTGAACAACGCGGGCATCCAGCACGTCTCCCCGGTCGAGGAGTTCCCGGAGGGGCAGTGGGACCGCGTCATCGCGATCAACCTTTCCTCCAACTTCCACGCCATCAAGGCGGCGCTGCCGGGGATGAAGGCGCGCGGCTTCGGGCGCATCATCAACGTGGCCTCGGCGCACGGCCTCGTCGCCTCCCCCTACAAGACCGCCTATGTCGCGGCGAAGCACGGCGTGGTGGGGCTGACCAAGTCCGTCGCGCTCGAGGTCGCGCGGACGCCGGGCGTCACCTGCAACGCCATCTGCCCGGGCTTTGTGCGCACCCCGCTGGCCGAGGCGCAGGTGCGACCGCTGGCCGAGAAGCACGGCGTCTCCGAGGAGCAGGCGCTGACCGACCACCTGCTGGAGCGCCAGCCCACCAAGCGCTGGGTGGAGGTGGAGGAGGTGGCAGCGATGGCGCTCTACCTCTGCAACCCGTTGAGTGCCAGCGTGAACGGTGCGGCGCTGTCGATCGACGGTGGGTGGGTCGCACAATGAGGCTCGCCTCTTGATCGAGGATGAGTTCAAGCGGGAGGCCGCGGACCAGGCTGCGGCGACCGTCGCCGTCGGCCCGGTCGGCAACGCGCAGCCCCGGCCCAACATCCGCAACACCGGCACGACCCGGCGCGTGAACCTGGCGCTGCAGGGCGGCGGCACGCATGGCGCCTTCACCTGGGGCGTGCTGGAGCGCCTGCTGGAGGACGAACGGATCGAGTTCGAGGCCGTCTCCGGCACCTCGGCCGGCGGCATCAACGCCGCCGTCTTCGTCCAGGGCCTCTGCGAGGGCGGGCGGCGCGGCGCGCATGCCGCGCTGAACCGCTTCTGGCACGACGCCGCCGCGAAGCTCGCCGTCAGCCCGCTGCAGAACACGCCATGGGAGAAGGCGATCTGGGGCTACGACCTGACCTGGTCGGTGGCCTACCAGACCTTCGAGACGCTGACCCGCGTCCTCTCGCCCTACCAGATCAACCCCACCCCCTACGACCTGAACCCGCTGCGCCAGGTGGTCGAGAGCGCCATCGACCCGGAGGTGCTGCGCACCGGCAAGGGGCCGAAGCTGTTCATCTCCGCCACCTCCGTCCGCACCGGCAAGCCGCGCGTCTTCAAGCGGGAGGAGGTGACGGCGGACGTGCTGCTCGCCTCCGCCTGCCTGCCGCAGTTCTTCAAGGCGGTCGAGATCGACGGCGAGCCCTTCTGGGATGGCGGCTACCTCGGCAACCCCGCGCTCTGGCCGCTCTACGAACAGGGCGGCGCGCCGGACATCGTGCTGGTGCAGCTCAATCCCATCGTGCGCGACGAGCTGCCGACCAAGCCGACCGAGATCGCGAACCGGCTGAACGAGATCTCCTTCAACGCCTCCCTGATGGCCGAGATGCGCGCGATCGACTTCGTGCAGCGCCTGCTCGAGGCCGGGCGGCTGGAGCAGCCGCGCTACCGCCGCCTGTTCCTGCACTGCATCGAGGACGAGCCGCGCATGCGCGAGTTCCGCCTCTCGACCAAGTTCAACGGCGACTGGGAGTTCCTCTCGACCCTCAAGCGCTACGGGCGGGAGGCGGCGGAGGCCTGGATCGCGGAGCACTTCGACAAGCTCGGCCGCGAAAGCAGCGTGGACCTCCGGGCGCGCTTCCTGTAGGGGCGCGGGCCGTCAGGCCATTCCAGGGATCCACCCATGAGCTCCATCACCCGGCGCGCCGCCTTCGCCCTTGGCGCCGGCCTCCTCGCCGCGCCGCACCTGGCACGCGCCCAGGCCCAGCGGGTGCGCTTCACGCTGGATTGGGCCTTCCAGGGCCCCTATGCCTTCTCCGTCGTGGCCGAGACCCAGGGCTTCTTCCGCCAGGCCGGGGTGGAGGTGCCGGTCAGCCGCGGCTTCGGGTCGGGCCGCGTCCCGGTGGACATCGCCGCCGGCACCTACGACATGGGTTTCGGCGACATCACCCCCGTGCTGCGCTTCATGGCGGAGAACCCGGCGCGGGAGATCGTGACGGTCGCGGTGCTCTACGACCAGTCGCCCCTCTCCTGCACCGTGCGTGCGGACGGGCCCGTCCGCACGCCGC
>DASQNQ010000034.1:0-14999 GCA_035644895.1 Acetobacteraceae bacterium
ACGAGGCGCGCGCGCGCGGCCTGCACCTCCGGGTTGTCGCGCGACACGGCGGTGGAGGTAACGACGACCTGCGCCCCGCCGAGGTTCGCCGCGTCATGCCCGATGGCGACCGGGATGCCAGCATCGCGCAGCCGGGCGATGTTGTAGCCCTCGGCGATGTCGCTGCCCTGCACCTGGTAGCCCAGGTTATGGAGGACCTCGGCGATGCCGGACATGCCTATGCCGCCGATGCCGACGAAGTGGATGGGGCCGATCGTGAGCGGGAGGGCGCGCATCAACGGAACTCCGCATGCGCCGGCTCGGGCGCGCGACGTGCAACGAGGTGAAGGACGAGGTCCGCCAGCCGGCGCGCCGCGTCCGGCCGGGCGAGCGAGGTGGTGGCGGCGGCGGCGCGGGCCAGGCCGGGCCCGTCGGCGAGAAGGGCGCCGAGCCGCGCCGACAGCGCCTCTGCCAGGAAGACCGGCTGCGGCATGACCCAGGCGGCGCCGGCCGATTCGAGCGAGCGTGCATTCGCCGTCTGGTGGTCGTCGATCGCATGCGGCAGCGGCACCAGGATCGAGGGCCGTCCCGCGCAGGCAAGCTCCGCGACGGTCGAGGCGCCGGCGCGCGCGATGACGAGATGCGCCGTCCCGAGCCGCACGGCCATGTCGCCGAAGAACGGGGAGAGCTCCGCCGGGATCCCGGCCGCCTTGTAGGCCGCGGCCACGCGCGGAAGGTCGTCCGTCCGGGTCTGCTGCGTCACGAGCAGGCGCGCCCGGATCGCCTCGGGCAGCGCGGCGACCGCCGCCGGCACGACGTCCGCCAGCACGCGGGCCCCGAGACTGCCGCCGGTGACGAGCAGCCGAAGCGCGCCATCGTCGCCCGGCGTGGCGTAGCCCTGGCCGACCAGGGCGGCGAGCGCGGGCCGCACGGGGTTGCCGACCACCTCGGCGGTGACGCCTGGCGGCACGCGCTGCGTGTCGGAGAAGGAAAGGGCGAGTAGGTCTGCGCCGCGCGACAGCAGCCGGTTCGCGCGGCCGAGCACGGCGTTCTGTTCGTGCAGCACCGTCACTGGGCGCCGGCCGCGGGGCAGGGTGCGGGCGGCGAGTAGCGGCGGAACGGAGGGATAGCCGCCAAACCCCACCACGGCCGCCGCATTGATGCGCGAGAGGATGGCGCGGGCTTCGAGCGTGCCGGCCGCGAGCGCCGCGACGCCCGCCGCCGCGCGCCGCACGCCGCGGCCCGCGAGGCCCGACCCACGCAGCACGAAGCGCTCCGCCGCGCCGAAGGCCGGGCTCTCGAAGGCGGCGCTGCGCGCATCCGTCATGAGTGCCACGCGCTCGCCCCGGGCGGTCAGCTCGGCCGCCAGAGCTTCGGCGGGGAAGAGGTGCCCACCCGTGCCGCCGGCGGCGATGACGATGGGACGCGCCATGGGACCCCTCATCGCTCATCCTCCAGCCGCGAGAGGCGGCGCCGCGTCAGCGCCAGCAGGAGGCCCATCCCGATCGCGATCGCCAGCACCGAGGAACCGCCATAGGAGACGAAGGGAAGCGTCATGCCCTTGGTTGGAATCAGGTGCAGGGTCGAACCCATGTTCACGAAGGCCTGCAGGCCGAACTGCGTCAGCAGCCCCGCGACCGCCAGGATGATGAACATGTCCGTCTCGTTCAGCAGGCGGACGAGGCCGCGGATCACCACGAAGCCGAACAGCGCCAGGATGACGAGGCACATCACCATCCCGAACTCCTCCCCCGCCACCGCGAAGACGAAGTCCGCATGGGCATCGGGCAGGACGTTCTTGATCCGGCCCTCGCCCGGGCCGCGGCCGAGCAGCCCGCCATTGCCGAACGCCTCCATGGCGACGGTCACCTGGTAGTTGTCGCCGGCCTCCGGATCCAGGAAGCGATGCACGCGGCTCTGGACGTGCGGGAAGAGCATGTAGGCGAGGCCCGCACCAGCGATGCCGAGCGCGCCGACGAAGCTCACGAGGAACAGGTTAAGTCCCGCCACGAAGAATTGCGCGAAGAACACCGCGGTGATCACCAGCAGCATGCCGATGTCCGGCTGGGCCTTCATCAGCACGGCAATCAGCAGGAACAGCAGCACGGCGATGACCGTGCCGGGAAACCGCGCCTGCGCCTTCGCCTCCGCCAGCAGCCAGGCGGCGACCACTGCGAAGAAGGGCTTCACGAACTCGGACGGCTGCACGGAGCCGAACCCCGGGATGGAGATCCAGCGCCGCGCGCCCTTGATCTCGACACCCGTCACCATGGTCGCCGCCGTCAGCAGGATCGCCCCCGCCAGCCCGAGCAGCGCGAAGCGACGGACCTGCCGCACGGACAGCATGGACACGAGCATCATCACCGACCCGGCCAGCGCCAGGTACAGGATCTGGCGGGCGAAGAACATGTTGCGTGAGGAGGCGCCGATGCGCTCCGCCACCGCGGGAGAGGCGGCCAGCATCATCACGTAGCCGAACCCGATCAGCGCCATCAGCGCCGCGAGCGTCCAGCGGTCCACCGTCCACCACCACCGGCCGACAACCGAGGTGTCCGCGCGCGAGAACGCCATCAGGCGGCCCTCCCTATCGGGGCGAGGCTGCGCACGAGCGAGCGGAAGGCATCCCCGCGCGCGTCGAAGCCGCTGAACTGGTCCCAGGACGCGCAGGCGGGCGAGAGGAGCACGACCGGCGCAGCACCGGCCCTGGCCGCCGCGGCGGCAGCGGGAACGGCGGCCTCCAGCGTGCCCGAGACCTCATACGGCACGCCGGCGTCGGTCAGCGTCGCCGCGAGCAGCGGCGCGTCGCGGCCGATCAGGAAGGCGCGCGCGATGCGCGGCAGGACGGGCCGCAGGCTCTCGATCCCGCCGGCCTTCGCCATGCCGCCCGCGATCCAGACCACGCGGTCATAGGACGCGAGCGCACGTTCCGCGCTGTCGGCGTTCGTGGCCTTGCTGTCGTTCACGAACAGTACGCCGTCGATCTCGGCCACCCGCTCCTGCCGGTGGGGCAGGCCGGGGAAAGTGGCGAGGCCGCGCGCGACGCCGGCGCGGTCCACCCCGAGCGCGAGTGCGGCCGCGACGGCTGCCGCCGCGTTCTGGGCGTTGTGCGCGCCGGGCAGGACGGGCGTGACGGAGAGGTCGCCGATGACCCCGGCATCGTCGCGGAGCAGACGGCCCTCCGCCCAGACGCCGCCGGGAGCGCGCGCATGACCGGAAATGGGCACGAGCCGCGCCGGTCCGCGCGGCGCCATGGCGCGCGACATGGCATCGTCCTGGCCGAGCACGGCGACATCGGTGGCGGTCTGCCGCGCGAAGATGGTCGCCTTCGCAGCAGCATAGCCGTCCATGTTGCCGTGCCGGTCGAGGTGATCCGGGCTCAGGTTCAGCATCACGCCGACGTTGAAGCCGATCGCTGCGATTCGCTCCAACATGTACGACGACATTTCGAGGGTGTAGACGCCCGCATCCCCCAGGATCTTGAGCCCGAGCGCGGGCGGACCGAGATTGCCGCCGACCTCCGACTCGATCCCGGCCTCGGTCAACAGGTGATGGAGGAGCGCGGTGGTGGTGGACTTGCCGTTCGTCCCGGTGATCCCGACGAAGCGCGCAGCGCTGCCGGCGGCGCGGACGGCGCGGAACAGGAAGTCCACATCGCACAGGATCGGCACCCCTGCCGCGGCCGCACGCGCGGCGACGGGATGTGGCGTCGGCAGGCGGTGCGGAATGCCGGGCGAGAGCAGCAGGGCGTCGTAGTCGAACGGTGCGGTGCCCAGGTCGCGGATGCGGGCACCGGAGGCCTCGGCCTCCGTGCGCCGCGCCTCGCCGTCGTCCCAGCAATCCACCGTGGCGCCCCAGACCGAAAGGCGCAGGGCGGCGGGCAGGCCGGCCTTGCCCAGGCCGACGACGGCGATGCGCTGGCCGGCGAAGGGGAGGAAGGTGGTCATCGGATCTTCAGCGTCGAAAGGCCGACCAGACCGAGCACCATCGCGATGATCCAGAAGCGGATCACGATGGTGGGCTCCGCCCAACCCTTCTTCTCGAAATGGTGGTGGAGGGGAGCCATCAGGAACACGCGCCGGCCGGTGCGCTTGAACCAGAAGACCTGGATGATGACCGACAGCGTCTCGACCACGAAGAGCCCGCCGACGATGGCCAGGACCAGTTCGTGCTTCGTCGCAACCGCGACGGAGCCGAGCGCTCCGCCGAGAGACAGGGAACCCGTGTCGCCCATGAACACCGCGGCCGGCGGCGCATTGAACCAGAGAAAGCCGAGTCCCGCACCGACCAGCGCGGAGAGGAACACGGCCAGCTCGCCAGTGCCCGGCACGAAGTGGACCTGCAGGTAGTCCGCGAAGACGCGGTTGCCGATCAGGTAGGCGATCACAGCGAAGACGCCGGCCGCGATCATCACCGGCACGATCGCCAGCCCGTCGAGCCCGTCCGTCAGGTTCACCGCATTCGACGCGCCCATCATCACGAACATGGCCACGACCGGGAACAGCAGCCCGAGCGGGATCAGCACCTCCTTGAAGAGGGGCACGGCGAAGGTCGTCGCGATGGCGTCCGGCCGGAGCATCATGATCCAGACGCCCGCGACCAGGCCGATCGCACCCTGGGCAGCCAACTTCTGCCGGCCCGAGACGCCCTTCGTGTTGCGCTTGGTGACCTTCAGCCAGTCGTCCGCGAAGCCGAGCGCGCCGAACCCCAGCGTCACCAGCAGCACGGCCCAGACATATCCGTTGCCGAGATCCGCCCAGCCAAGCGTTGCCGCCGTGGTCGCGACCAGGATCAGCACGCCGCCCATGGTCGGCGTGCCCTTCTTCGTGACCAGGTGGCTCTGCGGGCCGTCCAGGCGAATGGGTTGCCCCCCATTCTGGACGGAGCGCAGCCAGCGGATCATCGCCGGGCCGAAGGCGAGCGAGAGGAACAGCGCCGTCATGCACGCGGCGCCGGCGCGAAAGGTGAGGTAGCGGAAGAGGTTGAAGGCGATGAACTCGTCCGCGAGCGGGGCGAGCAGATTGTAGATCACGAATCGCGCTCCCGCTCCGCGCCCATGCCCTTCACGGCCTGGACCACCACCGCCATGCGGCTGCCGAGGGAGCCCTTCACGAGCACCGCATCGCCTGGCCGCAGCGCTGCACAAAGGAGCGGCGCAAGCCCCACGCTGTCCTCCGCGTGGCCGCCACGCCGCTCTTCGGGTGTGCGCACGAAGAGTTGACCCATTAATGGCCCACATGTGAAGACGTAATCCGCCACCGCACCGACTTCTGGTGCCAGCGCGGCATGCATCGCCGGGCCATCGTCGCCCAGCTCGCGCATATCCCCGAATGCGACCAAACGCCTGGTTGCGGGCTGCGCCTTCAGCACCGACAACCCGGCGCGGATGGAGGCAGGCGAGGCGTTGTAGCTGTCGTCGATCAGCAGGATCTCACCGCCTTCGACCGGGATTCGCGTGCGCTCGCCGCGGCCGGTGCCGGCACCGAAGGCGGCCAGCGCCTGCGCGGCGCGCGTCACGTCCCCCCCCAGGGCGCGCACGGCGCCGAGCACGGCGCACGCATTCAGCGCAACGTGGTGCCCCGGCGTGCCGAGGCGGACGGACAGGAACTCCCCGTCGAGCAGCAGCCGCGCCAGCCCGCCCTCCGCATCGCCGCTGTAGTCGGCGAGCTGGATGTCGGCCTCCGGCGCCTCCCCGAACAGCAGCGCATGCGCGCCGGCCCGCTCCGCGCGCTCGACGAGGCGCGCGCGGAACGGCGTGTCGGCCGGAAGGAGGGCGGTGCCGCCCGCCTCGAGGCCGAGCAGGATGTCGGCCTTCTCCTCCGCGATCTCGGCCTGGCTGCCGAGGTTGCCGATGTGGGCGGTGCCGATGGCCGTGATGATGGCCGCGTGCGGCTGGGCGAGGCGTGCCAGCGGCTCGATCTCATGGCGATGGTTCATGCCCATCTCGACCACCGCGAAGCGTGCATCGGCGGGCATGCGCGCCAGCGTCAACGGCACGCCCCAGTGGTTGTTGTAGCTCGCTGCCGAAGCATGCGTCGTGCCGAGCGCCGAGAGCGCGGTGCGCAGCATCTCCTTCGTCGTGGTCTTGCCGACGCTGCCCGTCACCCCGACGACGCGGCCGCCGAAGCGCGCGCGTCCTGCCCGGCCGAGCGCAGTCAAGCCGGCCAGCGTGTCCGCCACGCGCAGCAGCGGCGCGCCGGCGGGGACGCCTGGCGGGTCGCGCTCCACCATGGCGCAGGCGGCGCCGCGGGCAAGCGCGTCGGCGACGAAGTCGTGCCCATCCCGGGCATCGCGCAGCGCGATGAACAGGTCGCCTGGCGCGATGTTGCGGCTGTCGATCGAGACACCGGTGACCGCGACCTCCGCATCGAGCGTGCCGCCCGTGGCGCCGCGCAGCGCCGCCGCGTCCCAGAGCGCGCTCATGCAGCAATCTCTCCTGCCAGGCCGCGGACGACCTCGGCATCGTCAAAGGGGTGGGTGACGCCGGCGACCGTCTGCCCGCTCTCGTGCCCCTTGCCGGCGACCGCCAGCACGTCGCCGGGCTGCAGGTCGGACATCGCGGCGGCGATGGCGCGGGCACGGTCGCCGACCTCCCGCGCGCCGGGGCAGCCAGTCAGGACCGCCGCGCGGATCGCGGCGGGATCCTCGCTGCGCGGGTTGTCGTCGGTGATCCAGACCTGGTCGGCATGGGCCGCGGCGGCCCGGCCCATCAGCGGGCGCTTGCCGGGGTCGCGCTCGCCGCCCGCGCCGAACAGCACGTGCAGGCGTGCGCCGGGCGCGACATGCGGACGCAGCGCGGCGAGCAGCCGATCCAGCGCATCCGGTGTGTGGGCGTAGTCAACGTACACAGCGGCGCCGTTCGGCAGTCTCGCGGCGAGCTCCATTCGTCCGCGCACGCCGGCCATGCGCGGCAGCGCGGCCAACGCAGCCTCTGCAGCGAGACCGGCGCCCACCGTCAACGCCAGCGCCATCAGCAGGTTGTCCGCCTGGAAACGGCCGGGAAGGTTCAGGTGGAGGGAGGTCTCGGCGCCGAAGGCCCGGATCCGCAGTTCCTGCCCGTCCGGGCGCGGTGTCTGTGCCAGCAGGCGCACATCATCGCCCGCCTCGCCGACGGTGAGGAGCCTATGTGCACGCGAAGTCGCGATGGCGCGCAGCGCTGCCAAAGTTTCCGCGTCCATGTCGGCATTCACCGCGGCTGCCGCGCCGCTGGGCAACAGCGTATCGAACAGACGAAGCTTCGCCGACCGGTACGCCTCCATCGTCCCATGGTAGTCGAGGTGGTCGCGCGTGAGGTTCGAGAAGCCGGCCGCAACCAGTCGCACGCCGTCGAGCCGCCGCTGCTCGATCCCGTGGGAGGATGCCTCCATCGCCGCCGCGTCCACGCCGGCGCGTGCCAGCGCCGCCAGGGAGGCATGCAGGCTGACCGGATCGGGGGTGGTGAGCGACGGTCCCGGCAGGAAGCCCGGCGCCACCAGGCCGAGCGTGCCGAGCGAGGCGGCGCGCCGGCCGGTTGCCGTCCAGATCTGGCGCACGAAGTCCACGGTGCTCGTCTTGCCGTTCGTGCCGGTCATGGCGACGACGGTTGCGGGCTGCGCGCCGTGGAAGGCGGCCGCCATCCGAGCCAGGGCGCGCCGCGGATCGGCAGCGGTCAGGAGGGGGCGCGCGGCCACACCGGCAGGCCAGCCCGTGCCCTCCGGCGCCAGGACGGCCGCAGCGCCCTGCGCGACCGCCTGCGGGATGAAGGCCCGGCCGTCCATGCGCGCGCCGGGCAGGGCCACGAACAGCATGCCAGGCTTGACGGCCCGGCTGTCGGGCGTCAGCCCGGTGACCTCGGGCAGCGTGCCGTTCGGCTCGCCGATGCCGGCAGCGCCAAGCAGCGCCGCAAGCGGCACGGCATGACCGGTGCCCTCATCGTGGTGCAAGGCTCGCCTCCCGCTGCACGGGCGGGGTGGTGGCGGGACGGGTGGGCGCGGGCGGTTCGGCCACAGGACGAGAGGCCGGCGGCGTCGCGGGCGGGCGCGCGGGCGTGTTGGCCGGCACGGTGGACGGGCGCCCCGCCGGCGGACGGCCGGGCTGCATCGGCATTGCCAGCCCCGCCTGGATCTCCTGCATCCGCTCGATCTCCGGCGCCATGCCGAGGACGGGCGCGATGTTGCGGATCACCATGCCGGCTGCCGGCGCCGCCACCCAGCCGGCGGTCGCGAAGCCGTGCGAGCGCGCGTTCGGCTTCGGCTCGTCCACCATGACGTAGATGGCGTAGCGCGGCGCGTTCATGGGGAAGGCCCCGACGAAGGCCGCGATGCGCTTGTTCTCGAGGTATCCGCCGCGCGGGCCCGTCTTCAGCGCCGTGCCCGTCTTGCCGCCGACGAAGTAGCCCGGCACGTCCGCGCCCTTGCCCGAGCCGTCCGTGACGATCAGCCGCATGAGGCGGCGCATCGTGTTGGAGGTCTGCTCGGAGATCACGCGCGTGCCCTCGGCCACGGTGCCCGGCGCCTGTGCCAGCAGCGTGGGCTGGCGATAGATGCCGCCATTGGCGAGCGTGGCTCCGCCGGTGACGACATGCAGCGGCGTGACGGAGATGCCGTGGCCGAAGCCCACCGTCATCGTGTTGATCTCGCGCCAGTCCTGCTGGCGCGGGATGAGCGGCAGCGCCACCTCGGGGAGTTCGACGCGCAGGCGCGAGCCCATGCCGAAGCGCACCATGAACTCCCGGTGCCGCGTCGGGCCCACCGCCGCGGCCATGTGGGCCGAGGCGATGTTGGAGGAGTAGGCCATGATCTCCGGCAGCGCGAGCCAGCGGTTCTTGCCGCGGAAGTCGCTGATGGTGAAGCGCCCGTAGTTGATCGGGCGCGAGGCGTCGTAGCCGTTCCAGACGTTCATGGTGCCGAGGTCGAGCGCCATCGCCGCCGTGAACAGCTTGAAGGTCGAGCCCGGCTCGTACACGCCGACGGTCGCGCGGTTGAAGCGCGGATTGTTGCCCTGCTCCTCGCGCGACTGCGGCGCGTCCGAGGCGCGCACCGGCTCCGAAAGGTCGAAGTCGGGCAGCGACACCATGCCCAGCACCTCGCCGGTCTGGACGTCCATCAGGATGCCGGCGCCGCCGATGCCGTTGAAGTCCGTGATGGCGTGCTGCACGGCGTCGCGAAGCGCGAGCTGCACGCGCACGTCGACCGACAGCCGCACCGGCTCGCCGCGGCGGTTGCGCAGGCGCTCGTCGAAGTACTTCTCGACGCCCGCGGTGCCGTTGCCGTCCACGTCGACGCCGCCCAGCACATGGGCCGCGGCCCGGCCCTGCGGATAGAAGCGGCGCTCGGCGTTCTCGAAGTAGAGGCCCGGGATGCCGAGGGAGTTCACCGCCTGCTGCTCGCGCGGCGTGAGGGAGCGCGCGATGTAGGCGAACTGCCGCTCGCCGGTCATGCGCGCCTGCACGCGCTCCACATCGAGCTGCGGCAGCACCGTGATCAGGCGGCGCGCCGCCTCGGCCGGATTCCCTATTTCACTCGGGTTGGCGTAGAGCGCGGTGACCGGCAGCGAGACGGCCAGGATCTCGCCGTTGCGATCCGTGATGGCGCCGCGATTCGCCACGTGCTCCGCCGCGGCGCGCGCGGGGAGGCCCACGTTGCGCGGCTGGGCGGGCGAGATGAGGGTGACGTCGGCGAGCCGCAGGCCGAGCGCGCCGAACAGCACCCCGAAGCCGCAGGCCGCGATCTTGAGCCGCTTGCGCGTGCGCGCCAGCATGGCGCGTCGCGCCAGGTCCGGCTGGGCGGCACGCACGACCTCGCGCCGCTGCACCTGCGCCGGCAGTTCGGGGCGGCCGGGGGGCGGCGCGTCCGGGGCGGGGGGAAGGGAGTTCATCGCAGCCCTTGCGCCTGACCGGAGAGGGTGGAGGCCGCTGCGACGGGCACCGGCGGCGGCAGCATCGGCCGGGCGAAGGCGGACACGCCGAGCGCCGAAACCCCGCCGGCAGCAGGCGATGCGACGACGACCGGCGCCTCGGCCGGCGTCGCGCGCGTGACGCGCGTGACGGGCGCAGCCGGCGCTGGGGCGGGCGCGACATGGACGGCCGGCTGCATGGCGGGCGTCGCCCGGGGCTGAGGGGCTGGGACCTGGACCGCCGGGCGTGGAGCCGGGGCTGGGCGCGCGGAGGCGGCAGCCTCACGCTGGGCACGCTGAGCGGCGACGGCAGCGGCGAGCGCACTCGGTGCCGGGGTTTCGCTGGCCGGGGTCTGCGAAGGGGCGGGGGCCGGGCGCGGCGCCAACGGGACGGTGACCGAGGCGAGCATGACGCCGGGGCGCGGCTGGGGCGCAGCCACGGGCGGCGCAGCGAAGAGGTCGGGCGCGCCGGCGAACGCCACGGCCGTGGGCAGGCGCCGCTCGAGGTCGGCGAGGCGCACGAAGTGCGTGGGCTGCATCGGCTCGAGCTGCAGGTGCTGCTGCGCGACCTGGCGCAGGCGCCCCGGCTCGTTCAGCAGGGCCCATTCGGCGCGCAGGATGGCCGTCCGCTCGCGCGCCGCCTCGGTCTGCCGTGCGATGTCACGCAACTCGCGGTCGAGTTGTGTCACCTCATGCTTCACCTGGTACAACCAGGCGCCCGCGGTCGCGAAGGCGAGGAAGCTGACGATCGTGAAGGGACGGATCATGCGATCCCCCTGCTGTTCTGTGTTGCGGACAGGCGTTCGATGGCACGCAGCCGGGCGGAGCGGGCGCGCGGGTTGCGGCGCACCTCCTCCTCTCCCGGCCGCAGGGCACGCGGCGTGACAAGGGCGAAGCCGGGCTTCGCGGATTCCCGCAGCGCGGCCGGATCATGACGGGAGGCATTCCCGGCGCGGCCGCTGGCCTGGGCCATGGCGCGCTTCACGATCCGGTCCTCGAGCGAGTGGAACGCGACCACCACCAGCCGGCCGCCGGGGCCGAGCAGCGCGAGCGCGGATTCGATCCCGCGCTCGACCTCTCCCAGTTCGTCGTTCACCGCGATTCGCAGGGCCTGGAAGGAGCGCGTCGCGCTATCGATGCCGGAGGGATCACGGGGCAGGGCGCCGCGCACGATCTCGGCGAGTCGGGAGGTCGTCTCGATCGGCGCCTCGGCCCTGGCGGCGACGATGGCGCGCGCCACGCGCCGCGGATGCCGCTCCTCGCCGAACTCGGCGATGATCCGGGCCAGCTCGGGCTCGGGCAGCGTGTTCACCAGCTCCGCCGCCGTCGGGCCTTCCCGGCCCATGCGCATGTCGAGCGGACCCTCGGCACGGAAGGAGAAGCCGCGCTCGGGTTGGTCCAGCTGGAAGGAGGAGACGCCAAGGTCCATCACGACACCGTCGAGTTCGGCAACACCTTGAGCCGAAAGGCTTTCCAGCATGTCGCCGAACCGGGCTTGCAACAGGTGCAGGCGGTCGGAAAAACGTTCCGCCATCTTCAACCCGCGCGCGATGGCATCCGGGTCGCGGTCGATCGCCCAGAGGGTGCAGTCGGCCGCATCCAGCACCGCGGCGGCATAGCCGCCGCCGCCGAAGGTGGCGTCGAGGTACGTGGCGCCGGCGCGAGGCTGCAAGGTGGACAGCACCTCATTCAACATAACGGGGATGTGACCGTTCATGGCACGGCGCGCGGATTCGTGTTGAGCGGAATCGAGGAAAGCGTCTGCCTTTTCTCGCTGACGCGGGCCTTCGCCTCGACCAGGTGGGCGCGGCCGCGCGCCTCCTCCCAGATCTCGAAGCGCTTGCCCTTGCCGAGGAAGATCAGCTTGTCGCCGGGCTTCACGCCCAGTTCGGCCATCAGCTCGGCGGGCGGAACCAGGCGGCCCTCGCCATCGTAGCGGAGCATGACGCAGTCGGAGATGAAGGCAGCCTCAAGGTCCTGCCGGTCCTCCGAGTACATGTCCATTTGCTGGATGCTGTCGAGGATCTGGTCATAGGCCGCGCGGCCGAAGCACTCGATGCAGGGCAGGACATGCGATGTCTTGAGGATGATCTGGTCCGACTGCGTCGATTCCAGCTCGGCCCGGAACGACGCGGGGATCGAAAGGCGGCCTTTCGCGTCGAGCTTCCCGTCATGTGTGCCCACGAAGCGGGTCATCGCGCTGCCGACTTCCCCCTGACGTCGGCAACCGCGCCGCCCGTCCCCCTTGCTCAGCGGCCGGCGGGGCCCCCCGACCCCGCCGGCTCGCCCGACCACCCCTCCGGAACCCCAAAATGCCCCCCCGAGCAGGGCTCCGTCGGGATGACCTGGGATAGCATGGGTTAGTCCGGGACGCCAAGGGAAAATGCCGGTTCGCGCAGTGATTTCGGCAATTGAAAAGCGAGTATTAACAAGATCCTAAGCCATGCTGCCTGCGTGTTCCGAGTCGGCCTCTAGCATACGATTCCACGCCATAGATCTTCGTTGTTTGTTCCGCAACGAGATGTTTTCCACATGCTGTGGAGAACGGGGAAAAGCGGTGTCGAACGGCCTGTAAGCCGGGTTCTGTCCCTGCCGCAAGGCAGGGGACGACCATTCCTCTGGAGCCGGCGTTACCGCCGGCTTCGCGCGGCCAACCCGGGCGGCGGGGCGGGAACGCCCCTGCATCCACCCGCCCGAAGGCGGGCTCCGCCGGCCACCCCTATTCGGCCTTGCTCCCGGTGGGGTTTGCCCTGCCGCCCCCGTCGCCGGGGGCGCGGTGCGCTCTTGCCGCACCGTTTCACCCTTGCCCGGAAGCCTCACGGCGTCCGGGCGGTTTGTTTTCTGTGGCACTGTCCCTGAGGTCGAACGCGGCATCGCTGTCGCGGACTTCCCCGCCGGCCGTTGGCCGGCACCGTATTCCCGTGGAGCCCGGACTTTCCTCCAGCACGGGATCGCTCCCGCGCCAGCGGTCGTCCAGCCGTCCGACACCGCGGGCGTCATCGCGCCGGTGCGCCACCACGTCAACCTGGGAGAGGCGGGGGAGTCCGCAAGCCAGGCCGGCGCGGATCCCGCCTTGCCCTATGCGGACAGCGCGGCAACCGTGGCGAGCCGCGTCGCCGTCTCAGCGTCCAGCACGCCATCCACGCGGGCGGGCCGCCAGTGGCGCTGGAAGGCGGTGACCAGCACCGGCAGGGGCAGGTCGGTGCGGTAGCCGATCGCCGCGAGCGCAGCCTCCGGCGGCACCGCGAGGTTGCACGCCGGGCTTCGCGGCCAGAGCCCGACTCCGGCGGCGGCGAGCCCCTCCCAGTCGAAGAACTCGCCGGGATCCTCCTTCCGGTCGGGCGCGACATCGCTGTGGGCCACGACGCTCGGCGCCGCGACCGGATGGCGCCGCAGGATGTCGAGGCAGAGATCGGCCACCGCTGCCATCTGCAGGGCGGGGAAAGGGCGGTAGCCCCATTCATGGCCGGGGTTCACCACCTCGATACCAATGGAGCACGCGTTCAGCCCCGTCCGCCCGCGCCAGTGGGAGACGCCGGCATGCCAGGCGCGCCGCCCCTCCGGCACGAGGCGGAACACCGCCCCGTCCTCCTCGACCACGTAGTGGGCAGAGACGCGCGACGCCGGATCGCGCAGCCGCGCAATCGCCTCCTCCCCGCTGCGCATGCCCGTGTAGTGCAGCACGAGCATGTCCACGGCGCCGTCACCCGGCCGCTCGTCGTGGTTCGGGCTGGGCGCTTCCCGGATGCGCAGCATCGCCTGGCCGCTACAGCCCGCGCTGCCGCTTGATGCGGTCCCAGGCGGCGTTGATCTCGGCCACCTTCCGCGTCGCGCGGTCCACGAACTCCTTCGGCACGCCGCGCGCCGCGAGGCTGTCCGGATGGTTCTCGCGCATCAGCCGCCGCCACGCGAGGCGCACCTCCTCGTCGGAGGCGCTCGGCTTCAGGCCGAGGACGGCGTAGGCCGCGTCGCCGACCTCCTTCGTCTCGCGCGCCATGCCGGGGTTGCCGCCCTTCGCCCGCTCCCAGGCCGTGGCGTCAAGCCCGAATCGGAGCTGGACGCCCTGCAGCACCGGAAGCTCGCCCTTCGTGACCGGGCCGTCCGCCTTCGCGATGGCGAACAGGGCGGCCAGCACGTCCTCCAGCAGCGCCTTGTTGTCGGCGAAGGCCTCGCCGAGGCGCTGGGCGAAGGGCTCCCAGCCATCCGCCGTCTCACGCGCCTTGTCGAACATCTGCGCGACCTCGCGCAGGTTCTCGGGCGGGATGCGGAAGTGGCGCTTGAAGGCGTCGATCTCGGCGCGGCTCACCGGGCCGTCGGCCTTGGCGAGCTTGGCCGAGAGCACGATCACGGAGATGGCGAACAGCGTCTCCTTGTTGCCCAGCAGCGCGGCCATGTCGGCCGCCCCCGGCCCCATCCGGCCGGACAGCGCCCCCTGGTCCGCCGCATGGCCCAGCGCCGCACCCATCACGGCGCCGAGCGGCCCGCCGGTGAAGAACCCCGCGACGCCGCCGAGAAGCTTGCCCCAGATGCTCAATGGAAACCTTCGGCCCTCAAGACCGGGCCGCGCATAGCATGCCCCCGGCGCCGGCTACAGTGTTGCCGCAGCCCGTGCGGCCTGTTCGTAGAAGCCGGCCAGGGCCCGGAGCAGTTGCGCCAGTTCCGACAATTGCGATGCGCCGGGGCCGGACGCGCGGAGCGGCCGGGCCAGCAGGCGCTCGCGCACCTCCGCGTAGCGGGCGCAGAGCGCGGCGCCCGACTCGGTGGCGGAGACCGTCTTCTCCTTGCCCTTGCGCCCGGTCCGCACGAGGCCCGCCGCTTCCAGCTTGCGGATGGCGTAGGTGGCGATGTGCGTGTCCTCTATGTCGAGCACCAGGCAGATGTCGGCCAGCCGCTTCGGCCTGTCGCGGTGCCGGACGGTGTGGAGGATCAGGATCTCGGTCGGCGACAGGCCTGGCATGCCGGCGGCCGCCATGCACCGGACCATCCAGCGGGCGAAGCCCGCGCCGGCGATGATCATCCCGAACTCCACCTCCGACAGCGCGGGGGACGCGCCGGCGGCCAGGTGTGCCGAGGAAACGACGGGCTGGTGCGGCTCGGGCATGCGCAATCGTTGACGATTTGCCGATAAATTGTCAATGAAAGCCTGCACC
>DASQNQ010000035.1:0-11988 GCA_035644895.1 Acetobacteraceae bacterium
CCGTGCGGATCGCCTGGCGCACCCGCTTCGCGCGCCGGCCGGCGGTAGAGGCCGTGGGCGGCGTGATCGCGGCACGGCTGCGCGGCTTCGCGGAGCGTTCGGCCGAGGGCGCCGTGTAGGGCGCCTCGCCGGATCTCGACCGCCTCCCGCCCGGTTTCCCCGTGCAGCGCCCCGCGCGCTGCCGCAGGATGCCGGAAAGCGGGGAGGCGACAGCATGGGCGGGCCGGGATTCGATCTTGCCGCGGCGATCGGGCAGGGGCGGGGTGCCGAACCGGCCGAGCTGGTGCTGAAGGGCGGGCGGATCTTCGACCTGGTCACGGGCGCGCTGCTGCCGGGCGACGTGGCGGTCTGCGGCGACCGCATCGTCGGCACGCTCGGCAGCTACCGCGGCCGGCGCGAGATCGACGTCTCGGGCCTCGTTCTCGTGCCCGGCTTCATCGACACGCACCTGCACGTCGAATCCTCCCTCGTCACGCCCTTCGAGTTCGAGCGCTGCGTCGCGCCCCGCGGCGTGACGACGGCGATCTGCGACCCGCACGAGATCGCCAACGTCGCGGGCATGGAGGGCATCCGCTACTTCCTGCAGGCGGCCGAGCGCACCGTGATGGACCTGCGCGTCCAGCTCTCGAGCTGCGTGCCGGCGACGGGCATGGAGACCTCCGGCGCGAGGCTCGACGCGGCGGACCTGCTGGAGGTCGCGGACCATCCGAAGGTGATCGGCCTGGCCGAGTTCATGAACTACCCGGGCGTGCTCGCGCGCGACCCGGGCTGCCTCGCCAAGCTGCGCGCCTTCCAGGGGCGGCACATCGACGGCCACGCGCCGCTGCTGCGTGGCATGGACCTGAACGGCTACCTCGCGGCCGGCATCCGCACCGACCACGAGACGACGGGCGCGGCGGAGGCGCTGGAGAAGCTGTCGAAGGGGATGGCGGTGCTGATCCGGGAGGGGTCGGTGTCGCGCGACCTGCACGCCCTCGCGCCCCTGATCACGGAGCGGCACGCGCCGTTCCTCGCCTTCTGCACGGATGACCGCAACCCGCTCGACATCGCCGAGCATGGGCACCTGGACCACATGATCCGCACGGCGATCGCCCTGGGCGCGGAGCCGCTGGCGGTGTACCGCGCCGCGAGCCACTCCGCCGCGCGCATCTTCGGACTGGCCGACCGCGGCCTGGTCGCCCCGGGCTGGCGCGCTGACATCGCCGCGCTCGACTCGCTGGAGGGCTGCCATGCGCGGCTGGTGCTCTGCGGCGGCGTGGTGGTGGACGACGCGGCCTTCGCCGCGCGCCGCATCGTCCCGCCGGTCGCGCGCGGCAGCGTGCGGGCGCCGCGCGTCTCGGCGACCGACTTCAGGTCCCGGGCGACGGGCGCCCCGCGCCCGGTCATCGGCGTCGTGCCCGGCCGCATCATCACCGAGCACCTGCATGCGGAACTGCCCGTGGAGGATGGTGCGTCACGGCCCGATGCCGGGGCGGACATCGCGAAGGTCGCCATCATCGAGCGGCACGGGATGAACGGGAACCGCGCGGTCGGCTTCGTGAAGGGGTTCGGCCTGCGCCGGGGCGCCATCGCCTCCACCGTCTGCCACGACCACCACAACATCGCGGTCGTCGGCATGGACGACGCGGACATGGCGGTGGCCGCCAACCGGCTCGGGGAGATCGAGGGCGGCTTCGTCGTCGCCGCCGCCGGCCGCGTGCTGGCCGAGGTCGCCCTGCCCGTCGCGGGGCTGATGAGCCTGAAGACCTTCGAGGAGCTGCGGGAGGAGCTGGCCCATCTGCGCTCCGCCGCCCGCACGCTCGGCGTGACGCTGGAGGAGCCGTTCCTGCAGCTTGCCTTCCTGGCCCTGCCCGTCATCCCGCACCTGAAGATCACGGATCGCGGCCTGGTCGACGTGGACCGCTTCGTCCTGCTCGACTGAGGCCGGGCCCGCCGCACCGGCCAGGGAAAGAGGCGGCGGCTCGGGCGTTCCGAGGGATCATGCCCCGTGGCGCCGCGCCAGCCGGAGACCCGTTTGCCGCTTCTCGCCCGCCTCCTTCTCCTCGTCGCAGCGGCCCTTCTTCCGGCCATCGGCTTCCAGCTCTACGCGGAGGTCCGGGCGCGCGAGGTGCGCGAGAGGCTGGTGCATGAGGAGGCGCTGCGCCTGGCCAGGGCCGCGGCCGCCGAGCAGGCGCGCCTGGTGGAGGGCACGCGCCTGCTGCTGACCGCCGCCGCCCTGGTGCCCGCGGTCTCGTCCGGCAGCGCGGAGGAGTGCATCGCATACCTGCAGGAGGTGACGCGCCACTTCCCCCAGTACGCCAACATGGCGCGGGCGGAGCTGGACGGCCGCGTCATCTGCTCGGCCAGGCCGGAGACGGTCGGCGTGGATGTGCGGGACCGGGCCTGGTTCCTGGACGCGGTGCGCGAGGGGCGGTTCGTCACCGGCGAGTACGTCGTCTCCCGCGGGAACGGGCGGCCGAGCATCGCCTTCGGCCAACCGGTCGGGGGCCACGACGGGGGCGTGACGGGCGCGCTTGGCGCCACCATCGACCTCTCCTGGCTGTCCGAGCAGGTGGCCCGATTCCCGCTGCCTGAACAGGCGAGCCTCACGCTGCTCGACCGCAACGGCCTCGTGCTGGCGCGCCGCCCGGCGCTGCGGGACACGGTCGGCCGGCCCGCCCCGGAGCGTCTGCTGCGCCTTCTCGCGGAGCGCAGCGACGGCACGACGGTCCTTGAGGGGCTCGACGGCACGCGGCGCATCCTGGGCTATGTCCCGCTCGGCCGGATGCCGGAGGGGATGCTCGTTGCCGTCGGCCTCGACGCCTCCCTGGCCTTCGCGGCGGCCGAGCGCGCCTCGGCGGTTGCCTTCGCGCTCATCGGCCTCGGCACGCTGCTTGCGCTGCTGATCGTCGGCGCCGGCACAAGGCGCCTGGTCGTGGCGCCCGCCTCAGCCCTGCTCGCGGCGGCGGGGCGGTGGCGGTCGGGCGACCTGTCCGCCCGCGTGGACGGCGGCGGCATGCAGGGGGCGAGCCCGGAGCTGCGCGGCCTCGCGCGGGCCTTCGACGGGATGGCCGCCGACCTCCATGCGCGGGAGGCGGCGCTGCGGGAGAGCGAGGCGCGCTTCCGCGCGATGGCGGACAACATCCCCCAGCTTGCCTGGATGGCACGGCCGGACGGCTACATCTTCTGGCACAACCGCCGCTGGTTCGACTTCACGGGCACGACGCCCGCGGAGATGGAGGGCTGGGGGTGGACGGCGGTCCACCACCCGGACCACGTCTCCCGCGTCACGGAAGGCCTGCGCCGGAGCTTCGCCGGGGGCGAGCCCTGGGAGGACACCTTCCCCCTCCGGCGGTGGGACGGCGAATGGCGATGGTTCCTCTCCCGTGCCGCGCCCGTCCGGGACGGGGCCGGGACCGTCACGCTCTGGTTCGGCACGGACACCGACGTCACGGCGCAGCGCGAGGCCGAGGCGGTGCTGGCGCGGAGCCACGAGGAGCTGGAGCGCCTGGTCGGGGAGCGGACGACGGCGCTGCGCGAGAGCGAGGCGCGCCTCGCCCAGGCCGCGAAGATGGAGGCGCTCGGCCGCCTCGCCGGCGGCGTGGCGCACGACTTCAACAACGTCCTCCAGGCCGTGCAGGGCGGCGTGTCGCTGGCGCGCAGGCGCCTGCCGCGGGACCCCGGCGGGGCGGAGCGCTTCCTGACCCTTGCGACCGATGCGGCGGCGCGCGGCGCATCGGTCACCGGGCGTCTCCTCGCCTTCGCGCGCCGCACGGGGCTGGAGGCGGTGGCGGTGGACCCGGCGGCCCTGCTGGAGGGCATCGCCGAACTCCTGCGCCACACCTTCGGTCCCGGCGTGACCATCCGGGTGACGGTCGCGCAGGGAACCCCGCCCGTGCTCGCGGATGCGGGGCGGCTCGAATCGGTCCTGGTGAACCTCGCCAACAACGCCCGCGACGCGCTGCCGGGCGGACGCGGCACCATCGCGCTGTCCGCCGCGCCGGCCGGGGCGCCGCCCGGCCTGCCCGCGGGTGACCAGGTGCTCTTCGCCGTGCGGGACGACGGGGAGGGGATGCCGCCCGACATCCTCGCGCAGGTCACGGAGCCCTTCTTCACCACGAAGCCGAAGGGAAGGGGCACGGGCCTCGGCCTGTCCATGGCGCGCGGCTTCGCCGAGCAGTCCGGCGGCGCGCTCCACATCGACAGCGCGCCGGGACGTGGCACGGAGGTCCGCATCTGGCTGCCCCGCGCGGAGAGGGCGGGCGGGATGGCCGCGCCCGAGGAGCCGGCGCGTGCGGCGGAGCGCACCATGTCGCTTCTCGTCGTGGACGACGACCCGGGCGTGCGCGCCATCATGGCGGCAGCCCTGGAGGATCGCGGGCATGCGGTGCTGGCTGCCCCGGGTGGCGCCGAGGCGCTGGCCGCCATCGAGCGGGGGGTGCAGCCGGATGCGCTGGTGACGGACCTCGCCATGCCCGGCGGACTGGATGGCCTCGACCTGATCCGGGAGGCGCGCCGCCGGCGTCCCGGCCTTCCGGCCGTTCTCGTTACCGGGCACATCGGGGATGCGACGCAGGGCGCGTTGGAGGAGGCCGGGGCGGCCGGCCACTTCGTGGTCCTCACCAAGCCGGTCAGCCCGGAGGCCGTCGAGGCCCGCCTGACCGAGCTGCTTCGGAAGGCCGGGGCGGAGCGCGCGGCCTGACGCGGGGCGCAAGGCAGCCAGGAGAACGCGCGTCCCAGCCCCTGCTGCGCGCAGCAGGCGCGCGCAGCAGGAAGGTGTCGTCGCCCGAAACGGGCGGCGCCGGTCAGACCAGCTCCCAGCTCGTGCCCGGGTTCGGGCCGAACACCGCGGTGGAGAGCAGCTGCGTGCCGTTCATGAACCACACCGCGGGCTGCCCGCCCTCGTTCTGGAACAGGATGTCCGAGCGGCCGTCGCCGTTCAGGTCGGCCGCGCCGGCCACGTCCCAGGTGGTGCCCGGGTTCGGCCCGACGAAGGCCGTGGCGACGGGCGTCGCCCCGTTCATCAGCCAGACCGCGACCTGGCCCGTCGTGCCCTGCCAGACGATGTCCGACAGGCCGTCGCCGTCGAAGTCGCCCGCGCCTGCCGCGCGCCAGGCCGGGCCCGGGTTGAAGCCGATGAACTCGCCCGAGGTGAGCTGCGGACCGTCCAGGAACCAGATCGCCGCCTGACCGTCGACGTTCTGCCAGAGCAGGTCGGTCTCTCCGTCGCCGTTGAAGTCGCCCGTGGACTCGAGCCGCCAGTTCGTGCCGGGGTTCGGGCCGATCTCGGTCTTGCCGGTAAGCTGCGTGCCGCTCAGGAACTCGACGACCACCTGGCCGGTCGTGTCCTGGAAGAACACCTCGGCGCGGCCGTCGCCGGTGATGTCGCCGAGCGTCCGGACGATCAGGTTCGAGGCGGGGGTCGAGGGGCTGAACTCGCCGGCGGTGAGCGTGGATCCATTCATGAACCAGAAGGCGAGCTGGCCGGTGTCGGAGACGAAGAACAGGTCGGCCTGCCCGTCGCCGTTCACGTCGCCATCGATCGCGCCGCCGGACGGCGGCGGCGGCGGCGTGGGCAGGTTGGCGAAGACGAAGTCGCTCGATGGCAGCGACGAGAGGCTCACGCCCCCGAGGATGACGGTGTTGCCGCTGCCGTAGACCACGGCGAGGTTCGGCGTGCCGTTGATGTCGAAGTTGAAGTACGAGATCGAGCCGGAGGTGATGCCCGAGCCGAACTGCAGCTTGTCGACGCCCGAGGTGAAGCCCTGGACGAAGTCCTCTCCGTCGCCCGGGCTGAAGCCGAAGGTGTCGGGGCCTGGGCCGCCGACCAGGAAGTCGGGGCCGGCGCCGCCGATCAGCGTGTCGCCATCGAAAGCTCCACCCGCAAGGGTGTCACGGATGTTGGTTCCCGTGATCAGTCTGGCCATGCACGTCCTCCTGCCATGCCCGGCATCCTGCCGGGCGCGTCCGGCAGAAGGCGCGCTCCGTCGGCCGGAGCATAACCACGGACTCGTTATGTTTCCATAATATGCTGTAATGCGTTCGGGTTGCCGCCTCTGCGCCCTGCGTCCCGGTCCTTGCAGGTCACGCCGGGATTCGTGAAAAGCGCACGCAGTCGCCGGGATGCCTCGGGTGGCGCCGCGAAACCCAACCCTGTCCGGGCATTGCTGCCGGCCGGCGGTGAAGGGGGCGTGCTTCCCGCGTGCAGGCCCTATGCGGACGTGCTCGCGTGCGAGTCACGCGTGAGCAGGAACAGCGCCTGCTCCCCGAACAGGTTGGCCATCCAGGGGGAGCGGCGCCAGGGCGCGCGCAGGCCCCGCTCGTCCACCGCCAGCCACTCCTCGATCCGGTGGCCCTCCATCTCGCAGAGCGCGAAGAAGTCGCGGATCGTGCAGGGGTGGATGTTCGGCGTCTCGTACCAGGGCCGGTTCCAGGTCTCGGTGTCCGGCATCCGCCCCGTGATCACCAGGCGCCAGCGCATCTGCCAGTGGCCGAAATTGGGGAAGGAGACGATGGCATGCCGGCCGATGCGCAGCATCTGGCGCAGCACCTCGCGCGGCCGCTCGACGGCCTGGAGGGTGCGCGACAGGATCACGTAGTCGAAGGCCTGGTCGGGGTAGTGCCGCAGGTCCTGGTCGGCGTCGCCATGCACCACGGCGAGCCCCGCGGCGACGGCCCGCGTCGCCTCCTCCATGCTGATCTCGATGCCGCGCGCATCCGCGCCCTTCTCGCGCTGCAGGTGCTCGATCAGCGCGCCGTCGCCGCAGCCGATGTCGAGCACGCGCGCGCCCGGCGCCACCATCCCCGCGATCAGCCGCAGGTCGAGGCGCATGTTGCGCGCGACGTAGCGGACGCCCTGGGGCGGGGCGACCTGGTTCACGCCCCGTGCGCCTCCGCCGCGCCGCGCAGGAAGCCGCCCAGCGCCTGGTGGAAGACGGGTTCCTCCAGCAGGAAGGCGTCGTGGCCCTTGTCCGTGCCGATCTCGACGAAGGAGACGCGCGCGGCGGCGGCGTTCAGGCAGCGCACCAGGGCGCGGCTCTCCTCCGTCGGGAACAGCCAGTCGGAGGAGAAGGAGGCGACGAGGAAGCGCGTCGGCGTGCCGCGGAAGGCATCCGCCAGGCTTCCGCCATGCTCGGCCGCAAGGTCGAAGTAGTCCATCGCGCGCGTGATCGTCAGGTAGGAGTTGGCGTCGAAGCGCCGGACGAAGGTGGAGCCCTGGTGGCGCAGGTAGCTCTCCACCTCGAACACGTCTTCCAGGAAGGTCAGCGCGGACGCGCCGCGCAGCCGCCGCCCGAACTTCCGCGTCAGCGCCTGCTCGCTCAGGTAGGTGATGTGGGCCACCATGCGCGCGACCGAGAGGCCCTTGGCCGGGAGCGTCCCTGCCTCCTGGTACCGGCCGCCCTGCCAGTCGGGGTCGGAGTGGATGGCCGCGCGCCCCACCTCGTGGAAGGCGATGTTCTGGGCGCTGTGGTAGGCGGCCGTCGCGACCGGCGCGGCGGCGAAGACCATTCCCGGGTAGGTCGCGGCCCATTCCAGCACCTGCATGCCGCCCATCGAGCCGCCGATGACGGCGAGCAGGCGCGGGATGCCCAGGTGGTCCACCAGCCGCTTCTGCGCGCGGACCATGTCGCGGATGGTGATGGAGGGGAAGTCGGTGCCCCAGGGCCGGCGGCGCCCGCCGGCGTCCACCGTCTCCTCCCGCGGGCCGGTCGAGCCCATGCAGCCGCCGAGGACGTTGGAACAGACGACGAAGAAGCGGTCCGTGTCCACCGCCTTGCCGGGGCCGACCACCGCCTCCCACCAGCCGGGCTTGCCGGTGACGGGGTTGGGCTCGGCCACGTACTGGTCGCCCGTCAGGGCGTGGCAGACGAGGATGGCATTGGTCCGCGCCTCGTTCAGCCGCCCATAGGTGCGGTAGGCGACGGCGAGCGGCGCGATCACGGCCCCGCAGTCCAGCGCCAGCCCGTCCGGGAAGACGGCGCGCTGGTGGTCCACCTCGGGGAATGGCTCGACGGTCTGGGACATCGCGGGGGCGCAGCAATAGGCCGCGCCGCCGGGCGGGGCAACCGGCGCTGGCGCAGAGGTGACCCGCCCCGCCCCCCGGCCTTGGCGCAGCCCCTGGGCGCGTCTATTGCTGCCGCGGACCCATCATGCCCGACACCCCTCCGCCCGCTGGCCCTCCCGAGGACCTGCACCGCATCCGCGCCGAGATCGACGCGCTGGACGATGCCATCCACGACCTTCTCATGCGGAGGGCGGGGGTGGTGGCGCGGATGGCCAGCATCCGCGCGAAGGGCGAGGGCCCGGTGCTCCGCCCGGGGCGGGAGGCCGCGGTGCTGCGCCGCCTTCTCGCCCGCCACGCCGGCCCGCTGCCGCCCGCCGCCCTGGTCCGCATCTGGCGGGAGCTGATGGGCGGCCACACCGAGCTCCAGGGCGGGATCGCCGTCGCCGCCTGGCTGCCCGCGCCCGGCCAGGCCGAGGTGCTGCGGGCGCATCTCGGCGGCGCGGCGCCCATCCTGGCCGAGCCATCCGCCACCGCCGCGCTTGGCGCGCTGCAGGCCGGGCGCGCCGCCCTCGCGGCCCTGCCCGACCCCTTCGAGGGCGGCGAGGCCTGGTGGGTGGACCTTGCGCCCGGCCTGCATGTCACGGCCCTGCTGCCCGTCCTCGGCCCCGCCGCCGCGCGGCTGGTGCTGGTGGCGCCCGGCCTGCCCGACCCCTCCGGCGCGGACCGCTCCCTCCTGCTCGGGCCCGTCCCGCCGGAGGGTGCGCTGCGCGTCCTGCGCGCGGGCGGGCAGGCCCTGGCGGAGGTGGAGGGGTTCCTCCGCCCCGACGATCCCACCATCCCGCCCGGTGCCCGGCTGCTGGGCGCCTACGCCGTCCCCGACCCCGGAGCATTCGCCCGATGACCGTGATGCCGCGCCCCTCCGTCCTGTCGGTCGAGCCCTATGTGGGCGGCGAGAGCAAGGTGCCGGGGGTCAACCGCATCCTGAAGCTCTCCTCCAACGAGGGCGCCTTCGGCCCGCCGCCCGGCGCCGTGGAGGCCATCGCACGGTCGGCGCGGGAGGCGCACCGCTACCCGGATGGCGGCGCGACCGCGCTGCGGGAGGCGATCGGGCGGCGCTTCGGGCTGGATCCCGCGCGCATCGTCTGCGGCAACGGCTCGGACGAGATCCTGGCCATGCTCATCCTGGCCTATGGGGGCGAGGGCACGGAGCTGGTCATGTCCGCCCATGGCTTCCTGATGTACGACCTGACGGGCCGCTGGGCGGGCTGCCGCGTCATCAAGGTGCCGGAGCGCGACCTGGTGGCCGACGTGGACGGGCTGCTGGCCGCCGTCGGGCCGCGCACGCGCCTGATGTTCCTGGCGAACCCCAACAACCCCACCGGCTCCATCCTGCCGCAGGCCGAGGTGGAGCGGCTGCGGCGGTCGCTCCGGGACGACGTGCTGCTGGTGCTCGATTCGGCCTATGCCGAATACGTCACGCGCCCGGACTACGACCCGGGGCAGCGCCTGGTGGACGCCACCGCCAGCACAGTGATGACGCGCACCTTCTCCAAGATCTTCGGCCTGGGCGGCATGCGCCTCGGCTGGTGCTACGCGCCGCCTGCCATCGTGGACGTGCTCGGCCGCGTGCGCGGGCCCTTCAACGTGAACGCGGCCGCCATGGCGGCCGGCATCGCCGCGCTGGAGGAGCCGGGCTGGGTGGAGCGCTCGGTCGCCCACAACGCGGAGTGGCGCGGCAAGGTGACGGAGGCGCTGACCGGCGCCGGCATGAAGGTCTGGCCGAGCGAGGGCAACTTCGTGCTGGTCGATTTCGGAACGGCCGCGCAGGCGAAGGCTGCCGACGAGCACCTGCGCGCACGCGGCATCATCGTGCGCGCCATGGGCGCCTATGCGCTGCCCGCCTGCCTGCGCGTGACCATCGGAACGGCCGAGGAGTGCACGGCTGTGACGGAGGCGCTGGTCGCGTTCGCGGCGCGTGGCTGATCCGCTTCCGCGCCCCTCCGGCGCGCCCGGGCCACTCTTCGACCGGCTCTGCCTGCTGGGCGTCGGGCTGATCGGCTCCTCCCTCGCGCGCGTGGCGCGGGAGAGGGGGGACATTGCCCGCACCGTCGTCGCTCATGCCAGGACAGGCGCGACGCTGGAGCGGGTGCGGGAGCTCGGCATCGCCGACGTGGTGGAGGAGGATGCGGCCCGCGCCGTGCAGGGCGCCGACTGCGTGATCTTCTGCGTGCCGGTCGGCGCCTATGCCGGGTTGATGCGGACCGTCGCGCCGCACATCGCGCCGGGCGCCATCGTCACCGATGTCGGCTCCACCAAGGGCAGCGTGGTGCGCGACCTGGCGCCGCTGATGCCGCCGGGCGCGCACCTGGTGCCCGCGCACCCGATGGCGGGCACGGAGCATTCGGGGCCGGACGCCGGCTTCGCCACGCTCTTCGAGGGGCGCTACTGCATGGTCACGCCGCTGCCGGACGGCGACGCGGCGGCGCTGGAGCGGGTGAAGGAGCTGTGGCGCCGGGCGGGCAGCATGGTCGAGGTGCTGGACCCCGCGACGCACGACAAGATCGTCGCCATCGTCTCCCACCTGCCGCACCTGATCGCCTTCACCATCTGCTCGACCGCCGACGACCTGGCGGAGGAGACGAAGGAGGCCGTGCTGAAGTTCGCGGCCGGCGGCTTCCGCGACTTCACGCGCATCGCGGCCTCGGACCCCACCATGTGGCGCGACGTGTTCCTCAACAACCGCGAGGCGCTGCTGGAGATGCTGGCACGCTTCACCGAGGACGCGCAGGCGCTCGGCCGCGCCGTGCGGCGGGGGGTGGCCGAGTTCATCGAGGATCGCATCCGCCGCGGCCGCAAGATCCGCCGCGGCCTGATCGAGCGCCGGCAGGCCTGAGGCGCCGGCACGGTCGTGTCGCAAGACCCCGACCGGGAGCGTGCTGGCGGGTCTGTGAAGGCTTGCGTTGGAAAAGAAGCATATTGTCTTCGCCAACCTGATTGAGCAGAGGAGGGCGGCTCGCCGCGCTCCCGCCCGGGTGGGGAGAGGGTCGCCTCATGCATCCACAGGTGCAGCCGCGCGACTCCGCGGCACGGCGGGCTCCGGAGTGGGACGAGCGCGCGGTCCGGAGCCAGGCCGAGCAGGTGCTGGCGGCGCTGGCGGGCGACTGGATCGTCCTGCGCGATGTCGGCCTGCCGCCGGCGCAGCCGCGCCAGCCGCCCGCGTGCATGCCCTTTGTGCTGCTTCACCCGGAACTCGGCGCCGTGCTGCTCGAGTTCGAGCCGGCGGCGACGCCCGATGCGGAGCATCGCTTCCTTGAGCGGCTCCATGCCGCCCGCATGGCCGAGGCGGACCTGGCCAAGCTGCCGGTCCTCTGCCTGCGCATCGCGCCTGTCCAGATCGGGCGCCTCGAACGGGCGCTGGAGCATGCGTTGGCCCGGCGGCTCGCACGCGGGGCCGTGCCGGACCTGGCCCTGGTCCGGCGGGTGCGGCGTGCATTGCGCGGGGCGCCGGTGGTGGGCGCCCGCCCGCGGCGCGGCCCGGTGCCGCCCCTGATCGGCGTGCTGCGGTCCGTCCCGGGCCGCGCCGTCGCGGTTGCGCTCGGGGCGATCGGCTGTGGTGCGGTGCTGCTGCAGCTCCTGCCGGGCGCCCCTGCCGGGAACGGTGCGACGGGCCGGGCCGAGCCCATGCGCATCGCCGCTGCGGCGCGCGGGGAAGCTGGCCCAGCCGCCACCGGCCGTGGTGAAGCGGCGCTGGGGCACGACCCCGTCGCCGAGCCGTTGCGCCCCGCCGCGGCGGATATGCTCGAAGCACCGGGCCTGACGGGGCTTGTGCTTGCTGCGATCTCGGCCCCGCCGCTCCCCGCAGCGCCTGATGCGGTGCCGCTGCCGCCCGTCGAGGCCTTCGTGTCGACGCAGGAGGAGGAGTTGCGCGTGGCGGCGGAGGCGCCCGTCGCCGCGCCTGATGCGGTGCCGCTGCCGCCCGTCGAGGCCTTCGCGCCGGCGCGGGA
>DASQNQ010000036.1:0-6535 GCA_035644895.1 Acetobacteraceae bacterium
CCTGGGCGCTGCGGCAGTTCAACTACACCTCCATCCTTGTCGGCGGCGCGCCCGTCTCCGCGACGGAGCTGGCGCCGGCCGAGGTCGCCGCGCGCGTGCTGAACCGCGCGGCGCGCCACTTCACCACGGGGCTGCGCAGCTACTACTTCGGCCTGGCCGCGCTGGCCTGGGTGGTGCATCCGATCGCGCTCGTGCTGGCCAGCCTGTTCGTGCTGCGCGAGCTGCACCGGCGCGAGTTCCGCTCCGTCCTGCGCGAGGCGGTGCGCGCGGGGAGCTGACGGTTCAGCGTCCGCGCTCGATCTGCTTCAGCGCGGACCAGAACTCGGTGAAGATCACGACCCGCATGGCATGGTCGGGCGCGCCGCGCACAAGCCGGTCCGGGTGGAAGCGCCGTGCGAACTCGCGCTTCGCACGCAGGAAGCGATCATCCGGCGGAGTGGCGCGCCGGCGCCAGAAGGGGCCGCCATCCCTGCCCTCCAGCTGCGCCAGGCGGCCGAGCGCCTCGTTCCGCTCCGCCCGCGCCAGTCGCAGCTCGGCCCGCAGGTGCCGCACCTCCTCGGTCAGGGCGGCGGCGCGCTCTCCCTCGGCCCGGGCCAGGGCGCGGCTGCGGCGGATGCGCACGCCCCGCATGCGGGCCACCAGCACCGCGGCGCGCTGGCGCGGCAGCCGGATCAGCCGCAGCAGGGCACGGGCCAGCCGGACCAGGGTCCAGGCGACCAGGGCGATCAGCAGGGCGAGCACGACGCCGGCGACGGTGGCGAGCATCCAGCGCCCTTGCCACAGGGCGCTGGACAAGGTGTTAACGCCCCTGCCCCCGCAGGATCCCGGCCAGCCGGTCGAGGTCGATCGCGTGCCCACGCACCCGGCGCCCGCCGATTCGGGACTCCACCGTCGTCGCCATGGTCAGCGCGTTCAGCACCGCCTCCTCCGCCGCCTCGATCGCCGCCATGAAGAGCGGCGAGGCGAGATCGTTCGGCAGCTCCTCGAAGGCCGCGATGGCGCCGCGCCGCTCCGGCGTCCGCCGCACGCCCGGATGCGTCGAGAAGGCGAGCGCGTAGTCCCCGGACCCGTCCGAGAACGCCGCCCCGGTCCGCGCGATGCCCGCCATGGCCCGCCGGGCGAGCCGCCCGAGGTTGCGGTCCGAGAGCGGCGCGTCGGCCGCGACCACCACCATGACGGAGCCGTCCGCGTCGGCGCCATCCGCGACCTGGCCCGCCAGGTAGTGCCGCCCGAGCAGCCGCCCGACCGGCACGCCGTCCATCACCAGCGCGCCGCCATAGTTCGCCTGCACCAGCGCGCCCACCGTCCACCCGCCGAGTCCCGGGGGCAGGCGGCGCGAGGCGGTGCCGATGCCGCCCTTCCAGCCGAAGGCCATGGTGCCGGTGCCCGCGCCGACGCAGCCCTCCGCGACCGGCCCAGCCGCGGCCGCGTCCAGCGCGCGCAGCACATGGTCCTGCGTGACGCCGCGCGCGCGGATGTCGTTCAGCCTGCCATCGTTCGTCTCGCCCACCACGGCGTTGACCGACCGCGCCGCGTCGTTCCGCGCCAGCGTCCAGTCCACCACTGCCTCCACGGCGCGGCCGACGGCCAGGGTGTTGGTCAGGACCACGGGCGTTTCCAGCTCGCCCAGCTCCTGCACCTGCGTCACGCCGGCCATCTTGCCGAAACCGTTCATGGCGAAGAGGCCGGCGGGCACGCGCTCCCGGAAGGGGTTGCCGCCATGCGGCAGGATCGCGGTGACGCCGGTCCGCGTCGCCTCCCCCTCCATCACCGTGACCTGTCCGACGAGGACACCCGCGACGTCGGTGATGGCGTTCAGCGGCCCCGGCGGCAGCACGCCGGGCGCCAGGCCGAGGTCACGCGCGCGCCGGCGCCCCGTCACGGCACGCGCAGCCGCGTGCCGGGCAGCGACGAGTCCGGCCCGAGGGCGCAGTAGCGGCTCATCAGCTCGCGTGGCACATCGGCGTCCTCCGGCCCGCTCGTGCAGGCCGCGGCGGGCGGCAGGGCGGGGTCGAAGCGCCGGCTGATGGTGAACTGGTCCACCATGCCGGCCCCGAAGGCCAGGAAACGGTACTCCACCGCGCAGCAGCCATTGCGTCCCACGGCGACGAGCCGCCCGGCATCGCGCGCGAAGGCGATGCCGCCGATCTCGCCCGCCTGCTCGAACCGGCCAGCGGTGGGCAACATGCGCCAGACCTCGTAGGCCAGGTTTGCGTTGCCGGCACCGGTCGCCACCCACAGGTCGGGCGCGCCGTCGCCATCGGCGTCCGCCAGCAGCGGCGGCTGGCCGGGCGCGTCCGTCTCCACCTCGATCCGCTGCACCTCCGCGCCGCGCGCATCCAGCACGCGAATGCGCCAGCGGTCGCCCGCCGCCTCGGCCCGCAGGTCGAGTGGCGGGGCGGACAGGCGCGTCTCGGCCGCGGCCGCCCCCTGTGCCAGCAGCAACAGGGCGACGGCAGCGGCCCTCACGCCGCCAGCGCTCCGCGCACGGCCTCCAGCGCTGCCTCGGCCTTGTCGGCCTCCGGCCCACCGGCCTGGGCCATGTCGGGCCGCCCGCCGCCGCCCTTGCCGCCCACGGCGGCCGAGGCCGCGCGGACGAGCGTCACGGCGTCCGCCCGGCCCTTCGCCGCGTCGCCGAGCGCCACGACGATGCTCGCCTTGCCCTCGGCCGTGGAGACGAGCGCGACGATGTCGGCGGTGCCGCCCTTCAGGATGGCCTCGGCCAGGCCCTTCAGGTCACGCGCCGGCACCTCCCCCAGGTTGCGCAGCGCCGCGCGCATGCCGCCGATCTCCTCCACCTGCGCCCCGCCTCCGCCGGTCGCGAGCTGCTTCCGCAGCTCCGCCACCTCGCGCTCCAGCTTCCGGCGCTCCTCGACCAGGGCGGCGATGCGCTCGGGCAGGTCCTCCGGCCGGGCCTTCAGCGCGGCGGAGGCGGCGACGAGCTGGCGGTCGCGCTCCTCGATCACGCGCAGCGCGGCCTCGCCCGTCACGGCCTCCACGCGCCGCACCCCGGCCGAGACGGCGCCCTCGGAGACGATGCGGAACAGGCCGATGTCGCCGGTGCGCCGCACATGCGTGCCGCCGCAGAGCTCCAGCGAGTAGACGCCGTGCTTCTCCGTGGCGAGCGGGTCGTGGCCCATGCCGACGACGCGCACCTCCTCCCCGTACTTCTCGCCGAAGAGGGCCATGGCGCCGGCCTCGACCGCGGCGTCCGGCGTCATCAGGCGCGTGACCACCTCGGCGTTCTCGCGGATGCGGGCGTTCACCTCCGCCTCCACCCAGGCGAGGTCGCCGTCGCCCATCGGCGCGGGGTGGGAGACGTCGAAGCGCAGCCGGTCCGGCGCGTTCAGCGAGCCCTTCTGCGCGACATGGGTGCCGAGGCGCCGGCGCAGCGCCTCATGCAGCAGGTGGGTGGCGGAGTGGTGCGCACGGATGGCGCCGCGCCGCGCATGATCCACCTCGGCCACGACAGGCAGTCCGAGCTTCGCCTCCCCGTGCGCGACAATACCTAAATGGACAAAAAGATCGCCGACGCGCTTCTGGGTGTCGCGCACGACGATGCGGCACGCCTCGCCGGCGGAGATCAGGCCCGCGTCGCCCACCTGGCCGCCGCTCTCGGCGTAGAAGGGTGTCTGGTTCAGCACCACCGCGACCTCGGTGCCCACGGCGGCGCTCTCGACCGGCTTGCCGTCCACCACCAGCGCCCTGATCTCGCCCTCCGCGCTCTCGGTGGAATAGCCCAGGAACTCCGTCGCGCCGGCCTGGTCGCGCAGGTCGAACCACACGGCCTCGGTCGCCGCCTCTCCGCTGCCGGCCCAGGCGGCGCGCGCCCGGCGCTTCTGCTCGGCCATCGCGGCCTCGAAACCCGCCGTGTCCACCGTCTTGCCCTCCGTGCGCAGCGCGTCCTGCGTCAGGTCGAGGGGGAACCCGTAGGTGTCGTAGAGGCGGAAGGCGACGTCGCCCGGCAGCACGCCCCGGTCGCCGAGCCGCGCGCTCTCCTCGGCCAGCAGGCCGAGGCCGCGGTCCAGCAGCCCGCGGAAGCGCGCCTCCTCCAGCCGCAGCGTCTCGGTGACCAGCGCCTCGGCGCGGAGGATCTCGGGGTAGGCGGCGCCCATCTGGCGGGTCAGCGCCGGCACCAGGCGATGCAGCAGCGGCGCGTCCGCGCCCATCATGTGCGCGTGGCGCATGGCGCGGCGCAGGATGCGGCGCAGCACGTAGCCGCGGCCCTCGTTGCTGGGCAGCACGCCGTCGGCGATCAGGAAGGTGCCGGCGCGGAGGTGGTCGGCGACGACGCGGTGGCTGATCTTGTGCGCCCCATCCGGGTCCGTGCCGGTGGCCTCGGCGGAGGCCAGGATCAGCGCCCGCATCGTGTCCGTGTCGTAGTTGTCGTGCTTGCCCTGCAGGATGGCCGCGAAGCGCTCGAGCCCCATGCCCGTGTCGATCGAGGGGCGCGGCAGCGGCGTGCGCGTGCCGGGCGGCCCCTCCTCGTACTGCATGAACACCAGGTTCCAGATCTCGATGAAGCGGTCGCCGTCCTGGTCCGCCGATCCGGGGGGACCGCCCGGCACCTTGTCGCCGTGGTCGAAGAAGATCTCGGAGCATGGGCCGCAGGGGCCGGTGTCGCCCATCCGCCAGAAATTGTCGGAGGTCGGGATGCGGATGATGCGGCTGTCCGGCAGGCCGGCCACGCGCTTCCAGTAGGCCGGCGCCTCCTCGTCCTCGGAGTACACCGTCACCAGCAGCCGGTCCTTCGGCAGCGCGAAGTCCTTCGTCAGCAGCTCCCACGCATGGGCGATCGCCTGCTCCTTGAAGTAGTCGCCGAAGGAGAAATTGCCGAGCATCTCGAAGAAGGTGTGGTGGCGCGCGGTGTAGCCGACGTTGTCGAGGTCGTTGTGCTTGCCGCCCGCGCGCACGCATTTCTGCGCCGTGGTCGCGCGCACATAGGGCCGCCGCTCCTGCCCCGTGAAGACGTTCTTGAACTGCACCATGCCGGAGTTCGCGAACATCAGCGTCGGGTCGTTGCGCGGCACCAGGGGGGAGCTCTCCACCACCGCGTGCCCGTTGCGCCCGAAGTAGTCGAGGAAGGTGGCGCGGATGTCGTTGCTGCTGGTCATGGCGACGCTTCGGGGTCCCTGGGGAGTTCGGCGGTTCCCCGTCTCCTACAGGAGGTTGCGGCCCGGCAGAAGCAGCCCTGGCGAAACAGGGCCACCGGGCGATCCCCTCGGGAGGATCGCCTCGGGTGGACCGCTCCCGACCTGGGCGACTCTCGCCGGCCCGCGTTGCAGGACTTTGCGCGACGGAGGCAACCCGCAGGGCGCGACCATCGTTCCTTCACACGGGTGAGAGTCCGGCCCGGCCGGCGGCACCCGGGGGCAGTTCGGCGCATGAACGACGATTTCAGGCTTCTTCTGGAGGAGTCGCTCCAGGGCCTCGCCAGCGCCGCGTCCCAGATCCTCGATGCCCTGCCGGCCATGGCGGAGGCATGCGTCTCCGCCGCCCTGCGCCAGGCCCTCGATGGCCACCTGGCGGAAACCGAGCGTCAGGCCGAACGGCTGCAGCGCGTGGCCGACCTGCTGGAGGTGGAGCCCGACGGCGGTGCCAACGAGGAGGTCGAGGGGATGCTGGCCGGCATCGACGACCTGCTGGAGGTGCACCCGCGCGGCCCGGTGCTCGATGCGGCGCTGCTCGGCGCGGCGCGGCGCCTGCTGGCCAGCAGCGCCGTAGCCTATGGCACGCTGCGTGGCATGGCACGGGCGGCGGGCCTTGAGGAGGCGGCCGCGCTGCTGGGGGCAAGCCAGGCCGCGGAGCGCGCCCTCGACGAGCGCCTGTGCCGCCTGGCCGAGGAGGAGGTCCACCCCGCCGCGCTGCGCGGGCAGGCGGCGTGAACGGGTCTTACCCACAGGATGTTGCGGCTTCGCGCCCACAAACCCACCAGATGCGGCTTCCCCCAAACCCCTCGCCCGGCCTAGGATGGGACATGTCGCGCCTCGCAACACTCTGGGATGGCCTTGCGCTCCGCCGGACCCGCGCCGCGCCGGACGAGGATGCCGCCCCACGCCGCATCGCCCTGCCCGAATCCTGGGAGGAGGACGCGGCCGCCGCCCTCGCCGCGTTGGCGTCCGGTGCCGAGCCCGTGCTGCTGCCGCGGCTGGCCGAGCGGTGGATCGCGCCGCTCGCCGCGCGCGGCCGGAAGCTCCGCATCCTGGCGGACGAGGCGGAGGCGGCGCGCTTCGCGGACGATCTGCGCCTGCTGCTGCTCGCGCGCCGCGGCGCGCCCGGCGCCTCCCTCTGGCTCGGCGAGGCGAAGGCGCCGCGCTTCGTCCTGAACCTGCCCGCCTTCCTCGTCCCCGGCGCAGGGACCTTCGAGCACGAGGCCTATGCCGAGGCGGTCGCAACCGCCGTCACCGCCCTCGACATCGCGACGGGGGCGAAGGCCGCCCGCCTGCATGTCGGCTTCGCCGACCTCGCCGGGCTGCTGGCTGGTCTCGGCATTGCCTACGACAGCGCGGAGGGGCGTGCCACCGCCGCCGCCATC
>DASQNQ010000037.1:0-7597 GCA_035644895.1 Acetobacteraceae bacterium
GCGGGCGCGGCGGGCTGCTGCGCCGGCGCGGCGGCGGGCGCGGCCTTCGGCGCGGCCTGCTGCGTCCCGCCGGCCATCGCCGCCTCGATGTCGGACTTCACGATGCGGGCGTTCGGCCCAGTGCCCTTCACGCGGCCGAGGTCGATGCCGGCCTGGCTCGCCATCCGCCGTGCAAGCGGCGAGGCGAAGATCCGCTCCGCGGTGGCATGGCCATTGGCCATGGGCGCTGCGGGCGCGGGCGCCTTTGGGGCCGGGGCCGTCGCGGCGGGCTGCTGCGCCGGCGCGGCGGCGGGAGCGGCCTCCGGCGCGGCCGGCTGCGTCCCGCCGGCCATCGCCGCCTCGATGTCGGACTTCACGATGCGGCCGTTCGGCCCGCTGCCCTTGACGCGGCCGAGGTCGATGCCGGCCTGGCTCGCCATGCGCCGCGCGAGCGGAGAGGCGAAGACGCGCTCCGCGCCGGCCCCCGCATGACCATTCGCCATGGGAGCAGGCGCTGGGGCCGGCGGCGCGTCCGTCTTGGGCGTGGCGGAAGCGGGCGCCGGTCCGGCCGCGGGGGCGGGCTTCGGCGCGGGCGCCGCGTCGGCCGACTCGCCCGGCTCGACCAGCACGGCGATCACGTCGTTGACCTTCACGTTGGCGGTGCCGCCAGGGACCAGGATCTTGCCCAGCACTCCCTCGTCCACCGCCTCGACCTCCATGGTCGCCTTGTCGGTTTCGATCTCCGCGATGATGTCCCCGGCCTTGACGGGCTCGCCCTCGTTCTTCAGCCAGCGCGCCAGCGTGCCCTCCGTCATGGTGGGCGAAAGGGCCGGCATCAGGATGTTCGTCGCCATGTCGGTCGCCTCCCCCTACTTGTAGGTCACGCGGCGCGCAGCCTCGATCACCTGCTCGAGCCGCGGCAGCGCCAGCTTCTCCAGGTTCGCGGCATAGGGCATCGGCACGTCCGCGCCGTGCACCCGCACCGGCGGCGCGTCGAGGTGGTCGAAGGCAGTCTCCATCATGCGCATCGCGACCTCGGTCCCGATGTTGCCGTAGGGCCAGCCCTCCTCCACCGTCACCAGCCGGTTCGTCTTCATCACCGACCGGGCAATCGTCTCCGTGTCCAGTGGGCGCAGCGAGCGGAGATTGACCACCTCCGCGCTGATGCCCATGCCGGCGAGCTGCTCGGCCGCCTGCATCGCGAGCCCGACGGTGATGGAGTACGCGACGACCGTCACGTCCGACCCCTCGCGCTCCACCTTCGCCTTGCCGATCGGCAGGATGAAGTCCTCATCGGTGGGGCAGTCGAAGGTCTGGCCGTAGAGGATCTCGTTCTCGAGAAAAATGACCGGGTTCGGGTCGCGGATCGCGGCGCGAAGCAGGCCCTTCGCATCGGCCGCCGACCAGGGCGCCAGCACCTTCAGCCCGGGGATCTGCGCATACCAGGCCGAGTAGTCCTGGCTGTGCTGCGCCGCGACGCGCGCCGCCGCGCCGTTCGGCCCGCGGAAGACGATCGGGCAGCCGAGCTGCCCGCCGCTCATGTACAGCGTCTTGGCGGCGCTGTTGATGATGTGGTCGATCGCCTGCATCGAGAAATTGAAGGTCATGAACTCGACGATCGGCTTCAGCCCCGTGAAGGCGGCACCGACGGCCATGCCGGTGAACCCGTGCTCGGTGATCGGCATGTCGATCACGCGCTTCGCCCCGAACTCGTCGAGCAGCCCCTGGCTGATCTTGTAGGCGCCCTGGTACTGGGCGACCTCCTCGCCCATCAGGAACACCTCCGGATCCCGCCGCATCTCGGCTGCCATCGCGTCGCGCAGCGCCTCGCGCACCGTGATGGGCTTCGTCGGGCCCCAGTCCTTCTCGACCGACGCCGTGGCAGCGGCCTGGGCGGCGACGCCCTCTTTCCGGTCGCGGCCGTGCTGCGCCACCGCGCCGTAATCCTCCGCGGAGGGCAGCGGCGCGCCGCGTTCGCGCTGCGCCGGGTCCTTGTCCACCGGCGCGGTGCCGTGCTGGCCGGGCTGCGCCGCCTGGGGCACTACCGCCCCGGCCCCTTGCGCCGCACCCGCGCCGCCGTTCAGCTCGGCGATCGGCGTGTTGACCGCCACACCCTCCGTGCCCTCCGGCACCAGGATGCGGGTGAGCTGCCCCTCATCCACCGCCTCGACCTCCATGGTCGCCTTGTCGGTCTCGATCTCGGCGATGATGTCGCCGGCCTTCACTTGCTCCCCCTCCTGCTTCAGCCAGCGGGAGAGCTTGCCCTCGGTCATGGTGGGCGAGAGGGCAGGCATCAGGATCTGCGTCATGGTCAGCGGGCCTCGATCAGCACGTCGGTCCAGAGCTCGGCCTCATCCGGCTCGGGGGAGGTCTGGGCGAACTCGGCGCTGTCCTGGACGATCGCCTTCACCTCGTCGTCGATCGTCTTGAGCTCGGCCTCCGTGACCTCGTACTGCTCGAGCAGCGACTTGCGTGCGGTCTCGATGCAGTCGTTCTGCTCTCGCATCTTCTGCACTTCCTCCCGCGTCCGGTACTTGGCAGGGTCGGACATGGAGTGGCCGCGGTAGCGGTAGGTCTTCATCTCCAGCAGGTACGGGCCCTTGCCCTCCCGGCAGTGGGCGACGGCACGCTCCCCGGCCTCGCGCACCGAGGTCACGTCCATGCCGTTCACCTGCTCGCCCGGGATGCCCCAGGGCGCGCCGTTCTTCGACAGGTCCTTGGACGCCGAGGCGCGCTCGACGCTCGTGCCCATGCCGTACTTGTTGTTCTCGATGATGAAGATCACAGGCAGCTTGATCAGCGCCGCGAGGTTGAAGCTCTCGAACACCTGGCCCTGGTTCGACGCGCCCTCCCCGAAGTAGGTGAGGGCGACGTTGCCGTTGTCGCGGTACCAATTCGCGAATGCCAGGCCGGCGCCGAGCGCCACCTGCGCGCCCACGATGCCGTGGCCCCCGTAGAAGCCCTTCTCGCGGCTGAACATGTGCATGGAGCCGCCCTTGCCGCGGGAGTAGCCGCCGGCCCGGCCGGTCAGCTCCGCCATCACGCCCCGGGCCTCCATGCCGGTGGCCAGCATGTGGCCGTGGTCACGGTAGGAGGTAATGACCTGGTCGCCAGGCTTCAGGCACATCTGCATGCCCACCACCACCGCCTCCTGGCCGATGTAGAGGTGGCAGAAACCGCCGATCAGGCCCATGCCGTAGAGCTGCCCGGCCTTCTCCTCGAACCGTCGGATCAGCAGCATGTCCCGGTAGGCCCGCAGCATCTCCTCGCGCGTGAAGGCGGGGTCGCGGCCCTTACCCCGTGGCTTGCGGGACACGGTCTCGGCCATGTGGCAGTCTCCTCGGCTCGGCTTGCCGCGCATCTACGCGGGACCCGACGGGTGCGCAAGCCACGCACCCTGGCCAAGAAGCGAGTTGCTGCAACGCAAAACGGAAATTAACCGCGGAACGGTTAACCTCCGTCCCGACGCGCGAGGGTGTCTTTCGGGCGCCTAGAAGAGACGCCGATCGGCGCCGTAGGGCACCACGATCTCGTCGCGGCCAACCATGTTGAGCAACTGCCGCGCACGCTCGTCCAGCTGGTCGCGATCGACACGGTCGCCGCGCAGGCCCACCACGCGCCGCTCCGTCGCCGCCAGCTCGGCCTGCGCGCGGCCCAGCTCCACCCGGGCCTCAACGATCTGCTCATGCCGGCGTTCCTGGGCGATCAGCCCCCGCTCGCCATGCACGGCATGCCAGACGAAGTAGACCGACACTCCGAGGAAGGCGAAGGGCAGCAAGATGGCGCGCAGCTTGCGGCGCCAGCCGCCCCGCTCCGCATGGCGCCCGGCGCCACGCAGCCTCACATCCGACATACGTCGATTCCCCTGGATCCAGGCGTCCCTGCCGACGCGGCCCCCCGCCGCGCCATGCAACAATGAAACGCCAAGTACGAGCGCATGTCCAGCAAGATCACGCGTCGGTGAGCAACCTGCCCTGGATTTGTCAACGCCTCAGGATCGTGCGTCCGGCGTAACGGGCCGCCGAGCCCAGCTCCTGCTCGATGCGGATGAGCTGGTTGTACTTCGCCAGCCGGTCCGAGCGGGAGAGCGAGCCGGTCTTGATCTGCCCGCAGTTGGTCGCGACGGCCAGGTCCGCGATGGTCGCGTCCTCCGTCTCGCCGGACCGATGGCTCATCACGGCCCGCATGCCGGCGCGGTGCGCGGTCTCGACGGCCTCCAGCGTCTCGGTGAGCGTGCCGATCTGGTTCACCTTCACCAGGATGGCGTTGCCCGTGCCCCGCTCGATGCCCTGGCGGAGGCGCTCGGTGTTCGTCACGAACAGGTCGTCGCCCACCAGCTGGACCTTGGCGCCCAGGCGGTCGGTCAGGAGCTTCCAGCCCTCCCAGTCGTCCTCGGCGCAGCCATCCTCGATGGAGATGATGGGCCACTTGGCGCAGAGCCCGGCCAGGTAGTCGACCATGCCGCCCTGGTCCAAGGTCTTGCCCTCCCCCTCCAGCTTGTAGCGGCCCTCGTGGAAGAACTCGGTGGCGGCGCAGTCCAGGGCGAAGACCACATCCTCCCCCACCCGGTGCCCGGCGGCCTCGCAGGCCTTGGCGATGAAGGACAGCGCCTCGTCCGCCGAGCCGATGCTGGGGGCGAAGCCGCCCTCGTCGCCCACATTCGTGTTGTGGCCGGCATCATGGAGCGCCTTCTTCAGCGCCATGAAGATCTCGGCGCCGATGCGCACCGACTCGGCCACCGTGCCGGCCGCCACCGGCATCACCATGAATTCCTGGATGTCGATCGGGTTGTCCGCGTGCTTGCCGCCGTTGACGATGTTCATCATCGGCACCGGCAGCGTCCGCGCGAACACGCCGCCGACATAGCGATAGAGCGGCTGGCCGAGCTCCGCCGCCGCGGCCTTGGCGACGGCCAGCGACACGCCGAGGATGGCGTTCGCGCCCAGCCGGCCCTTGTTCGGCGTGCCGTCGAGCTCGATCATCGTCTCGTCGATCTTGACCTGCTCGGTCGCGTCCATGCCACCGATGGCGTCGAAGATCTCGCCCTCGACATTCGCGCAGGCCTTGGTGACGCCCTTGCCCATGTAGCGGGACTTGTCCCCGTCCCGCAGCTCCACCGCCTCATGTGCGCCGGTGGACGCCCCGGACGGCACGATGGCCCGGCCGGTGGCGCCGCTGTCCAGCACCACCTCCACCTCCACGGTCGGGGTCCCGCGGCTGTCGAGAACCTCGCGGGCGATGATGTCGGCGATTGCGGGCATGGGGGTACTCCCGGCGGCCTGTGGATGTTGCGGGGCGATTAGCGGCCCGGCAACCGCGGGGCAAGCCCGGCGCGGATCACACCAGCCGGGCCTGCCGGACTGCCGCCCCAATGAAGCCCGCGAACAGCGGGTGCGGCTCGAAGGGCTTCGACTTCAGCTCCGGGTGGAATTGCACCCCGATGAACCAGGGGTGGTCCGGGTACTCCACGATCTCCGGCAGCAGCCCGTCCGGGGACATGCCGGCGAAGCGCAGCCCGGCCGCTTCCAGCCGGTCCTTGTAGCCCACATTCACCTCGTAGCGGTGCCGGTGGCGCTCCCGGATCTCGGCGGCGCCATAGACCTCCCGCACGAGCGACCCCTCGGAGAGCTTCGCGGGGTAGGTGCCGAGGCGCATCGTCCCGCCAAGGTCGCCGCCGGCCGCGCGGCGCTCCACCTCGTTGCCCCGGGCCCACTCCGTGAGCAGGCCGACCACTGGCTCGGCGCAGGGCCCGAACTCGGTGGAGGACGCGCCCTTCAGGCCGACCAGGTTCCGCGCCGCCTCGATCACCGCCATCTGCATGCCGAAGCAGATGCCCAGGAATGGCAGCTTGCGCTCGCGTGCGAAGCGCACCGCCTCGATCTTGCCCTCGGTCCCCCGCTCCCCGAAGCCGCCGGGCACCAGCACGGCATTGGCGCTGGCCAGGCGCGAAACCGGGTCCTCGCCCCCCTCGAAGGCCTGGGCGTCCACCCAGTCGAGCCGCACCTTCACGTTGTGGGCGATGCCGCCATGGGCCAGCGCCTCGATCAGCGACTTGTAGCTGTCGAGCAGGTTCACGTACTTGCCGACCACCGCGACCGTCACCTCGCCCTCGGGCTGGCGGACGGACTTCACGATGCTCTCCCAGCGCTTCATGCTGGGCTGGCCGTAGATGCTGAGGCCGAAGTGCCGCAGCACCTCCCGGTCCAGCCCCTCCTGCTGGTAGGAAAGCGGCACGGCGTAGATCGTGTCCGCGTCATAGGCCGGGATCACGCTCTCGGGGCGCACGTTGCAGAACAGGGCGATCTTGCGCCGCTCGTTCTCCGGGATCGCCCGGTCGCAGCGGCAGAGCAGGATCTGCGGCTGGATGCCGAGGGAGAGCAGCTCCTTCACCGAATGCTGGGTTGGCTTCGTCTTCATCTCCCCGGCCGAGGCGATGTAGGGCACGAGAGTGAGGTGGACGAAGAGGCTGCGCTGCGGCCCGAGCTCATTCGCGAGCTGGCGCATCGCCTCGAGGAAGGGCAGCGACTCGATGTCGCCCACCGTGCCGCCGATCTCGACCAGGACGAAGTCGTAGCCGTCGGTCTCCGCCTGGATCACCTCCTTGATCTTGTCGGTGATGTGGGGAATGACCTGGACCGTCCCGCCCAGGTAGTCGCCGCGGCGCTCCGCCGCGATGACGTCGGAATAGATGCGTCCGGTCGTCCAGTTGTCCGGCTTGCCGGCATGGACGCCCGTGAAGCGCTCGTAGTGGCCGAGGTCGAGGTCAGTCTCCGCTCCGTCGTCGGTCACGAAGACCTCGCCGTGCTGGTAGGGGCTCATCGTCCCCGGATCGACGTTGAGGTAGGGGTCGAGCTTGCGGATTCGTACGGTATAGCCGCGCGCCTGCAGCAGCGCCCCGAGGGAGGCTGCGGCGATGCCCTTGCCGAGGGAGGAGACCACGCCGCCGGTGACGAATACGAACCGCGTCATGGAGGGCCCTCATAGCGAAAGGCCGCGCCCGCGGATACCCGCGGCGGGCGGCTGGCAGAAATGCCGTGGACGGGTGCGCCGGCGCCCTGGATCACGGGCGCCGACGGGGGCGGGCTAGTTCGTCGGCACCGCGGGTGTGGCGGGCGCCGCCGGTGCGGTCGGCGCCGGCGTGTCGAGGATGGAGCGCTGCGGCGCCTGCCCCTTGCCGAGCATCGCCAGCACCAGGGCAAGCACCATGAACGCCGTGCCGAGGATGGCGGTGGTGCGCGTCAGCAGGTTGGCCGTGCCCCGCCCCGTCATGAAGGAGCCCATCCCCTGGGAGGAGCCGACGCCGAGCCCCCCACCCTCGCTCCGCTGGATCAGGATGACCCCGATCAGGGCAAGGGTGACGAGCAGGAACAGGACGAGGACGACGGTTGCCATGGCGCCGGGCTTCTAGCGCGACCAGCGCCGCTCCGCCAGCACCCTTACGCCTGTGCGGCGCGCGCGATGGCCAGGAAATCCGCCGCCACCAGGCTCGCGCCCCCGACAAGCGCCCCGTCCACGTGCGGCAGGGCCAGGATCTCGGCGGCGTTGCCCGGCTTGACCGAGCCGCCATAGAGGATGCGGGCCCGCGCGCCCGCCTCCCCGAACCGGGCGGAGAGCGCCC
>DASQNQ010000038.1:0-2425 GCA_035644895.1 Acetobacteraceae bacterium
CTGCTTGATCAGGCTGGTCTGCGCCGCAAAGGCTGGCGCGCTGTTCCGCAGCAGCTTGGCCAGCGCCCCCTCGCTGATCTCCAGCCCGAACAGGTCACGCATCAGCCGCGCCAGACGCTCGAACGGGATGGCCTGACCGAAGCGCAAGTAAAGTACGAAGGCGCGCAGGTTGGGGCCGAACGGCGAGCCTGGCTCCAGCCCGGCCGGGGCGGTTGCCTTGAAGCGTCCGGCGCAGCAGGGGCAGACGCCGCCATGCAGCACCACCCGCGTCACGTCCGGCTTGATCTCGGGGATCTCGATACGGTCGTAGGTCTGCACCGCCGCCTGAACCACGTCCGTCACATTGGCGCGGCAGTGCGGGCAATGCTCTGCGCGGACCGCCTCGCAACGGGTCGGGTTGGGGTGCAGCGGGCGGTGCGCTCCGGCGTGCACCCTGACCTTCGGGCTCGCCTTGCCGTCACCGTTCGCCTTGCGCCCCTGCGAGGGCGGCGTGCCGGAGTTGTCCGGCGTCTTCGGCGGCGCCTTCAGCTTCTCCCGTAGCAGCCCGTTGACGAAATCGGTCTGACTTGATTCGGTCGCTCCAGAGCGAGAGCGGCAGGTGTGACATGGCGCTGGGACGGCAAGGGAACCAGCAGGCGGAGCTGCTCGTGACCTGGGCCGAGATGCCGCGCTCGCCGGGCCACGTGTTCTACGACCGGCTCCAGGCGGAGCTCGTCAGCGCCGGGTTCGACGCCTTCGTCGAGGGGCAGTGCGTGCCCTACTACGCGGCGCATCGGGGCCGGCCCTCGCTGCCGCCCGGGCGCTATTTTCGCATGCTGCTGGTCGGCTACTTCGAGGGCATCGACAGCGAGCGCGGCCTGGAGTGGCGCTGCGCCGACAGCCTGTCCCTGCGCGAGTTCCTCCGTCTCGGCGAGCGCGATCCGGTGCCTGACCATTCCTGGCTGTCGCGCACCCGAGGCCGCCTGCCGCTCGAGCTCCACGATGCGGTGTTCACCTGGGTGCTGCAGCGCCTGGCTGATCATGGCCTGATCAAGGGCGAGCGGATCGGGGTGGATGCCTCGGCCATGGAAGCCAACGCGGCGCTGCGCACGATCGTGCGGCGCGACAGTGGCGAGGGCTACCGCGAGATGCTGGTCCGCATGGCGCAGGCGAGCGGCATCGAAACGCCGACGGCCGCCGACCTGGTCCGGCTGGACCGCGCCCGCAAAGGCAAGACACTGTCCAACGCCGAGTGGGAGAGCCCGACCGACCCGGACGCCCGCATCGCCAAGCTGAAGGACGGCCGCACGCACCTGGCCTACAAGCCCGAGCACGCGATGGACCTCGACACCGGCGCGGTGGTCGCGGCCGAGATGCACTCGGCTGACCGCGGCGACACCGCAACCCTGCCGGACACCCTGGGGAGCGCGGCCCGCCACCTCGCCGCGGTCGAGGCGGCTCCCAGCGCCGAGGCTCCTGCCGAGATGGTGGCCGACAAGGGCTGCCATTCACGTGAGGTGCTGAAGTCGCTCGACGACGGGCCGTGGAAGACCCGCATTGCCGAGCCGAAGCGCGACGGCTTCCTGCGCTGGCATGGGGACGATGCGGCGCGGCGTGCGGTGGTCAACGACCGAACCCGCCTGCTGTCCGGTGTCGCCCGGGTGGCGTTCAAGCTGCGTGCCGAGGTCGTCGAGCGGGGCTTCGCGCTGATCCTCGACCGCGGTGGCATGCGCCGGGCTTGGCTACGCGGACGGGAGAACCTGCAGAAGCGCTACTTGATCCACGTCGCCGGGTACAACCTGGGCTTGATCATGCGGCTGGTGACGGGGGCGGGAACACCTCGGGGGGTCCAGGCCAGGGTTTCGGCCTCTCTTGCTGCTGCCGTCAGGCCAGCCGGCGGCCTGCTCCTCCTTCTGATCGTCATCGCTGGCCATCAGACCGCGGCCGTCGCGGTCAGCATCGAGCCAGACCTCTCCAGCTGAGCGGCGACTTTCTCAACGGGCTGTTACGTCACCGCCCGGTACGCGGCGCTGGCGCCGTTCGGCAAGGTCGCCGCGCTCCTGGCCGAGCTGCTTCCACTCGGCGGCGCGGCGAACGCGGGCACGGTCCGGAACCGGACGCGGCGGGTCGGCGAGGATGTCGTGCAGCCGCACGCGGCCGAGGCCGCCAACCGGCCCACGGCGGGGGCGGTGGGATCCGTCGTGGTCGGGCTCGACGGCGGCCACGTGCGCAGCCGGCGCCCTGAGGAGGAGCGCCACTTCGAGGTCATCGCGGGCAAGGTGATCGACGCCCGAGGCGTGCAGCACCGCTTCGCCTTCGCCCGGAACGGCCAGGCGGCGTCGGCCGACGCGCTCCGGCAGGCGCTGGCTGCAGCGGGCGTGGATGGGGATCCGCCCGCCACCGTGCTGTGCGACGGCGACGCCGGTGTCAACGGCGCACAAATTTC
>DASQNQ010000039.1:0-17151 GCA_035644895.1 Acetobacteraceae bacterium
GCGGCCCTCGTGGGCGTGGTGATGCAGGTGGCGGTGCTCGGCTGGATGCAGGGTCAGGAACTGCGCCAGGCGCTGGTCACCATCGGCCTTTCGATCATCCTGGCGGACCAGATCCTCGCCCACTTTGGCGGCAACTCCCGCCAGTTCTTCCCGCCCGACGCCTTGTTCGGCTCGACGCCCTTTCCCATCATCGACAAGTACCCGACCTTCCGCCTCGTCCAGATCGGCATCGCGCTGATCGTCGGCGTGGGACTCTGGCTGCTCCTCAACAGGACGCGGCTCGGGCTGATGATCCGTGCGGGCGTCGACGACCGGCCCATGCTCGCCGCCTGCGGGGTGAACGTGCCCCTCGTCTCGGTGGCGGTCTTCGCGCTGGGCGCCGCGCTCGCGGGACTCGGTGGGGTGATCGGCGGCTCGGCCCAGCCCTTCAGCCAGGGCACGGACGTGCGCTTCCTGCTCACCTCGCTCGTCGTGGTGATCGTGGGCGGCATGGGCTCCATCGCGGGCACGGCGGTCGGGGCCATACTGGTCGGCGTGGCGGAGCAGGTGGGGCAGGCGCTGTTCCCGACCTATTCGGTGATCCTGACCTTCCTCATCATGGCTGCGGTGCTGGCGCTCAGGCCGCAGGGCATCCTGGGCAGGCCGGCATGACCCGGCAGCGCGGCATCCTGGTCGCGTCCGTCGCGCTGTTCGCCGTGCTGGCGGTGCTGCCGGCCCTGGTGCCGGCCTTCTTCACGGCCAACATCTTCGGCCGGGCCATCGTCTTCGGCATCGTCGCGATGTCGCTCACCTTCCTGTCCACCTATGGCGGCTTCGTCTCGCTGGCGCAGACCATGATCGCGGGCATTGCGGGCTACACTGTCGCGGTGCTGGTGCCCGACGCGGTCCCCTCCATCGTGGGCGGCGTGCCCTATGCGCTGGCCATTCCGCTTGGCGTGCTGGCGGCGACGGCGATGGGGCTGCTGGTCGGCGCGATCGCGGTGCGGACCCAGGGCATCTACCTGCTGATGATCACGCTCGCGCTCGGCGTGGGCGTTCACCTGTTCATCCAGACGAACATCGCCTGGTTCAACGGCTACGAGGGCATCCGCAACGTGGTGGGGCCGAGCCTGTTCGGCGTGCCCTTCCGCGACCCCTACCTGTTCTACTACGTCGCGCTCGGCACCGCCGCCCTGCTGTATGCCATGGTGCTCTACCTCGTCCGGACGCCCTTCGGCCTGGCCTTGCAGGGCATCCGGGACAATGCCCGGCGGGTGAACGCGCTGGGGTACAACGCCGCGCTGCACCGCATCGCGGCCTTCGGCGTCGCCGGCTTCATCGCGGGCTGCGGCGGCGTGCTCATGACCTTCTACAACATCGGCATCTCGCCCGGCACGATCGGGCTGGGCGCGACGGTGAACGTGCTGGTCATGGCGGTGCTCGGCGGGCTCGGCCACCCCATCGGCGCCTTCGTCGGCGCGCTGATCTTCGTTTTCTTCGACACCTTCGCCGCCGACCTCTACGACCGCGAGCGCTTCAACACGCTGATCGGCGCGGTCTTCCTGGCCATCGTCCTGCTCTCGCCGGACGGCGTGCTGGGGCTGGCGAAGCGGCTCGGCGGAGCCTTCCGGCGCGCCCCGCAGCCGCGGGCGGCGCCGGCAGGGGAGTAGGCTGCACTGCGCGGGGCGGGCGCCTTGCCCCACGCGGCCGAGTTCCAGGCGCCCGGCGCGGCCGGAACACCAGAGGGAGGAAACAGAATGGATCTCCGCATGCACCGCCGGGCCCTGCTGCTCGGCACCGCCGGCACGGCGGCCCTGGCCGCCACGGGCCTGAAGGCGCCGGCCATCGCGCAGAACGCGCCGATCAAGCTCGGCTGGCTCGCGACGCTCGAGGGTCCCTTCGCGACGGGCGGCCAGGACGGCTTCCGCTGCATGCAGATGCTGCTGGAGGAGAACAACAACCAGGCCGGCGGCCGGCGCATCGAGGTGGTGCGCGAGAGCTCGAACGCCCAGGCCGACGTGGCGCTCGCCCGCGCGCGCAAGCTGATCGAGCAGGACAACGTGGACATGATCGTCGGTCCCCTCTCGGGCGCCGAGGGCATCGCGCTGCGCGACTACTCCCGCACGCTGACGGGCAAGACGATCATCAACGGCTCCTCCGGCGCATCCGACACCACGCTGCGGAACCCGTCGCCCAACTTCTTCCGCTTCAACACGGACGGCACCCAGTGGATGGCGGGCCTCGGCAACTATGTCCGCCGCACCCTGAACGTGGAGGAAGTGGCGGTGGTGGCGGGCGACTACGCCTTCCCCTACTCGCAAGTCTTCGGCTTCTCCCTGGAGTTCTGCCGCGCCGGCGGCCGCGCGACCTACATCTGGTCGCCGCTCGGCACCACGGACTACTCCTCGATCATCGCCCGCATCCCGCGCACCGCGGGTGCGCTGGTCGTGATCCATGGCGGGTCGGACGGGCTGGCCTTCATGACGCAGTACGCCCAGGCGGGCGGCAACCTGCCGCTGATCGGCGGCTCGATCATGGCGGACCAGTCCATGCTCTCCGCCCGCGGGCCGCACCGGCGGCTGATGGTGGGCATGGTCTCGGCCGGTCCGATCGCCGACGTGCACGAGGACCCGATGTGGAACGACTTCGTGGCGCGCTACCGGCGCCGCTGGTCGAACCAGGGCGGCTTCAACTCTCCCTCGATCCACGGCTTCAACTTCTACACCGCGCAGCAGGCGGTGCTGCTGGCGCTGAACGAGGTGCGGGGCGACCTCTCGGGCAACCAGGCGGCGTTCCAGCGTGCCCTGGCCGGGCTGCGCTTCAAGAACGCGATGGGGGCGGACGTCCACCTCGACCACAACCGGCAGGCCGTCTCCGACATCTTCCTGAACCGGATCGAGGAGCGGCCGGGCGGCGCGGCGACGGTGACCTTCGCCAAGGCCAGCCAGGTCAACCAGACCCTCGGCGTGCCGGAGGCGCAGTTCCTGGCGCTGGGCGCGCCGAGCCGCGACAACACCGGCTGCATCGCGTCCTCCTGATGCACGCGGTCCCCGCACTCGACCTCCGGGGCGTCGGGCGGCGCTTCGGGGCGCTCGCCGCCGTCAGCGACGTGTCGCTGGCGGTGGCGGCGGGGGAGCGGCGGGCGGTGCTCGGGCCGAACGGCGCGGGCAAGACGACGCTGTTCAACCTCATCTGCGGGGACTTCCCACCCACCTCCGGACAGGTCTTCCTGTTCGGGGAGGACATCACGGACCACCCGCCGCGCACGCGCGCCCGCGGCGGCGTGGGGCGCACCTACCAGACGTCGCTGCTCTTTCACGGGCTTTCGGTGCTGGACAACCTGGTGGTCGCGCTGCGCGGCGCGCGGCCCGGCCGCTTCTCGCTGCGCCTGCCCTCGCGTGGGGACCTGGCCGAGGCACGCCGGCTTGCCGAGCGCGTGCGGCTGGCGCACCTGCTGGAGACGGAGGTGGCCTCGCTCTCCCACGGCCAGCGGCGGCAGCTCGAGCTCGGCATGGCTCTCGCCTGCAACCCACGCCTGCTGATGCTGGACGAGCCGGCGGCCGGCCTCTCGCCGGTCGAGCGGCCGGAGCTGCTGCGGCTGATGCGCGAGCTGCCGCGGGAGATCACGCTCGTGCTGATCGAGCACGACATGGACATCGCGCTGCCCATCGCCGACATCGTCACCGTGATGAAGGACGGCGCCGTGGTGGTGGAGGGCACGCCCGGCCGGATCGAGAGCGACCCGACGGTGCAGGCCATCTATCTCGGCCACGGCCGGGCGCACTGACGGAGGCGGCGCGATGCTCGAGATCAGCGGCCTCGACGTGCACTACGGCCAGGCGCATGTGCTGCAGGGCGTGGAGCTGCGCCTCGGGGCGGAGCCGCTGGCCGTGATCGGCCGGAACGGCATGGGAAAGACCACGCTCTGCCAGGCGGTGATGGGCATGGTCGCGGCCTCCGGCGGCTCCATCCGGCTCGACGGGCAGGAGATGGCGGGCCGCGGCTCGGACCGCATCGCCCGTGCGGGCATCGCGATCGTGCCGCAGGGGCGGCGCACCTTTCCCTCCCTCACTGTGCATGAGCACCTGGTGCTCGCCGCGCGCAGCGGGCGCGGGGCGCGCTGGACCATCGAGCGGATCTACGAAACCTTCCCGCGCCTGGCGGAGCGGCGGCGCAACGGCGGCACGCAGCTCTCGGGCGGGGAGCAGCAGATGCTGGCGATCTCCCGCGCGCTGCTCGCCAACCCGCGGCTGGTCATCATGGACGAGCCGAGCGAGGGTCTGGCGCCCGTCATCGTGGACCACCTGGTGCAGGTGCTGCGCGCCCTGCCGGGCGAGGGCATGGCGCTGCTGCTGGTCGAGCAGAACCTCGGCGTCGCCACCGAGGTCTGCCCGGAAGTCGCCATCATGGTCAACGGCCGCATCGCGACGCGCATGGCCTCCTCCGCCCTGCTGGCGGACGAGGCGATGCAGCGCCGCTTCCTGGGTGTGAGCACCGGCGGCCATCACTGAACGGAGAAGGCGCATGTCCAAGGTCTACGTGATCGGCACGGGCGACACGAAGGCGGCCGAGCTGCGCTTCGCGAAGTCGGTCGTGGAGGCGGCGGGCGTGCCGGCGGTGCTGGTGGATGTCGGCACGCGCGATGCCATGGCCGGCGCGGACGTCCCGGCGGAGGAGGTGGCGCGGCACCATCCGGAGGGCGCGGGCGCGGTGCTCGGGCTGGACGACCGCGGGCGCGCGGTGGCGGGCATGGCGCGCGCGCTCTCGGCGTATCTTGCGACGCGGCGCGACATCGGCGCGGTGCTCGGCCTCGGCGGGTCGGGCAACACGGCGCTGGTGACGGAGGCGATGCGGGCGCTGCCGATCGGCACGCCGAAGCTGATGGTCTCCACCGTCGCGTCGGGCAACGTCGCGCCCTATGTCGGACCTAACGACATCGCCATGATGTACTCCGTCACCGACGTCGCCGGGCTGAACGCCATCTCGCGCCGGGTCATCGGCAACGCCGCCCATGCGGCGGCGGGCATGGCGAAGTGGAGCGTGCCGGAAGGCGCGGGCGACAAGCCCGGCCTCGGCATGACCATGTTCGGCGTGACGACCGCCTGCTGCACGATGGTGCGGGAGGCGCTGGAGCGCGACCACGAGCTCTACACCTTCCACGCCACCGGCACCGGTGGTCAGAGCATGGAGCGGCTGGCCGACAGCGGCCTGCTGCGCGGCCTGCTGGACCTGACGACGACCGAGGTGCCGGACTTCCTCATGGGCGGCGTCTTCCCCTGCACCGAGGACCGCTTCGGCGCCGTGGCACGCACGCGCCTTCCCTATGTCGGCTCGGTCGGCGCCTGCGACATGGTGAACTGGGGCGCACGGGAGACGGTGCCCGCGCGGTTCGACGGACGGAACCTCTACGTCCACAACCCGCAGGTGACGCTCATGCGCACCACGCCGGAGGAGAACCGCCGGATCGGGGAGTGGATCGCCGAGCGGCTGAACCGCTGCGAGGGCGAGGTGCGCTTCCTGCTGCCGCTCGGCGGCGTCTCCGCCATCGACGTGCCGGGTGCGCCCTTCCACGACCCGGAGGCGGACCAGGCGCTGTTCGGGGCGATCCGCTCGACGCTCAAGCAGACGGCGAAGCGCCGGCTGGTCGAGCTGCCGCACGCCATCAACGACGCACCCTTCGCGGCGGCCGTCGTGCAGCATTTCCGAGAGATCGCGGGCTGAGGAGGCAGGCATGCCACGGCACAACCGGCAGGAAATCCTGGCCCGCTTCCGGGAGATGATCACCCGCCGCCAGCCCATCGTCGGCGGCGGCGCGGGCACGGGCCTCTCGGCCAAGTGCGAGGAGGCGGGGGGCATCGACCTCATCGTCATCTACAACTCCGGCCGCTACCGCATGGCCGGGCGCGGGTCGCTGGCGGGCCTGCTGGCCTACGGCAACGCGAACGAGATCGTGAAGGAGATGGCGCGGGAGGTGCTGCCGGTGGTCAGGCACACGCCCGTGCTCGCCGGCGTGAACGGCACGGATCCCTTCATGATCCCCGACCTGTTCCTCGACGAGCTGAAGGCGCTGGGCTTCGCGGGCATCCAGAACTTCCCGACGGTCGGGCTGATCGACGGCACCTTCCGGGCGAACCTGGAGGAGACGGGCATGTCCTACGCGCTGGAGGTGGACCTGGTCCGCGCCGCACGCGCGAAGGACATGCTGACCACGCCCTACGTGTTCAGCGAACACGACGCGACGGAGATGGCGAAGGCAGGCGCCGACATCATCGTCTGCCATCTGGGCCTGACCACCGGCGGCGCGATCGGCGCGGAGACGGCGCTGAACCTCGACCAGTGCGTGGAGCGCATCGACCTCTGGGCGGAGGCGGCGCGGCGTGTGCGGGACGACGTCATCATCCTCTGCCATGGCGGCCCGATCTCGATGCCGGACGATGCCGCCTATGTGCTGCGCCGTGCGAAGCTGTGCCACGGCTTCTACGGCGCCTCCAGCATGGAGCGCCTGCCGACCGAAATCGCGCTGACCGAGCAGACGCGGAAATTCAAGGCGCTGACCTTCTGAAGGGGAAACGGCCGATGAGCCAGCACAAGGCCTATTACAGCACCATCGTCCACGCGGCGCCCGGCCTGGTCTGGGCCACGATCCGCGACTTCAACGCCCTGCCCGCCTGGCACCCGGGCATCGAGCGCAGCGAGATCGAGGATGGCCGCGCCGCGGACAGCGTCGGCTGCGTCCGGTCCTTCCGCCTGAAGGACGGCGCCCACATCCGCGAGAAGCTCCTGGCACTGTCCGACCAGGAGATGAGCTTCACCTACGACTTCCAGACCTCTCCCATCCCCGCCGACAACTACAAGGCCACCATGCGCGTGACGCCCGTCACCAAGGGCGGGCACTCCTTCGTCGAGTGGTGGGCGACCTTCGACTGCGCGTCGGGCGGGGAAGCGGAACTGATCCCGCTGTTCCGCGATGGCGTGTTCAAGACAGGGCTCGAAGCGCTGCCCGCAAGGCTCGCCGGCCAGCCCCTGCCGCTCTGGCCGGAGGGGCCGCCTGCCAAGGTCTTCTGCTCGGACGTCATCAACGCCCCGCCCGCCGCCGTCTGGGCCGTCATCCGCGACTTCGCCGGCATGGGCGGCTGGCACGAGGACATCACGCGGATGCACATGCTCGACGGGCGCCGCAGCGATGAGGTGGGGGCGACGCGCGACTTCCTCTTCGGCGACGGGCGGCTGCACGAGCAGCTCACGCAACTCTCCGACCTCGACAGGAGCTTCACCTACCGGATCACCACGTCGCCGATGCCCTGGGTGGGCTATAGCGCCGGGGCACGGCTGCACCATGTGGTGGAGGGCGACCGGACTCTCGCCGTCTGGACGGCCGACTGGCACGCCGCCCCGCATGACGACCTGACCCTCATTCCCACGGTGCACGAGCAGGTCTTCCAGAAGGCCTTCGACACGCTCAACGCACGCCACTTCGCCCGGTGACCACGATGACCCATGCGATTCGCCTGCAGTCCCCCGGCGGCCCAGAGGCGCTGCGCTTCGAGGCGGTGGAGGTGCCCGCCCCGGCCGAGGGCCAGGCGCTGGTGCGCCACACGGCCATCGGCGTCAACTACATCGACGTCTACCACCGCACGGGTCTCTACCCGCTGCCGGCCTACCCGACGGTGATCGGGATGGAGGGGGCCGGCGTGGTCGAGGCGGTCGGCCCGGGTGTCACGGACATCGAGCCCGGCGACCGCGTGGCCTACGCCGCCCCGCCCCCGGGTGCGTATGCGGAGCGGCGCGTGATGCCGGCCGCGCAGCTCGTGCGCGTGCCGGAGGGCATCTCCGACAGGGTCGCCGCCGCCATCATGCTAAAGGGGATGACGGCGCAGTACCTGCTGAAGGAGACGGCGCCCGTCCGCGCGGGCGACACGGTCCTGGTCCACGCGGCCGCGGGCGGCGTCGGGCTGCTGCTCTGCCAGTGGGCGAAGCATCTCGGCTGCACGGTGATCGGCACCGTGGGCTCGGACGACAAGGCCGATCTCGCCCGCGCCCATGGCTGCGACCACCCGGTGGTCTACACGCGCGAGGACTTCGCCCAGGCCGTGAAGGACATCACGGGCGGGGCGGGCGCGCGGGTCATCTACGACAGCGTGGGGCGCGACACCTTCCTGCGCTCGCTCGACAGCCTGGCGATGACGGGCCGCCTCGTCTCCTTCGGCCAGTCCAGCGGGCCGCTGGAGCCGATCGACCTCAAGATCCTCTCGCCGAAGTCGGCCAGCATCTCGCGCCCCGTGCTCTTTCACTACACCGCGAAGCGGCCGGACCTGCTGCGCATCGCGGGTGACCTGTTCGACGTGGTGCTGAAGGGCGTCGTCAGGGTGCAGGCGCCCACCGAATACGCGCTCCGGGACGCCGCCCGTGCCCATCAGGACCTGGAGGCGCGGCGCACGACCGGCTCGCTCGTGCTGATTCCCTGAACCGGGAGTGGGGCGGGCTCCGCGCCCGCCCCGGCCGGCGCTACTCGGCGGCCAGCGGCAGCGGCTCCCGCGCGATCGCCTTGCGCGGATCCTTCCAGAGCCGCCCGTCCGTCATCACCATGGCGATGTTGTCCCGGTCCTGCAGCAGCGTGACGTCCTTCGTCACGTCGCCACGCACCAGCAGCAGGTCCGCGAGATACCCCTCCTTCACCAGGCCGAGCTCGCCCTTCATCTGCATCAGGTCGGCGCCCACCGCCGTCGCGCATTGCAACGCCTCGATGGGCGAGTACCCGAAGAAGCGGACGAAGTGATGGATGTCGCGCGCGTTCTGGCCCTGGGGCGTGAAGGCGAAGCCGTAGTCCCCGCCGATCACGACGCGGATGCCGCGCTTGCGCATCTGGTGGTAGGTCTCGCAGGACACGTCGAAGGCGCGCCTGAAGCCCCGCTCCTCGATGAAGGAGGCAGGGACGCCGCTCTTCTCCGGCTCGTATATCAGGTTGTAGAGCAGGCCGAAGGCAGGCCCGACGTAGTGCCGGTCCTTGTGACGCTCCAGCAGGTCGAGCGCCTCCTCATCCGCCTGGTCGCAGTGGTAGATGCAGTCCACGCCCGCCTCGACGCAGCGCTTCACGCTCTCGGCGGAACGGGAGTGGGCCACCAGCATGCGGCCGAACTCGTGGCCCACCTCGACGGCCGCCTGGATTTCCGCGCGGCTCATCGGCGTGCAGGCGGCGCGGGCGTTGGTCACGAAGTCGTCGCCCGAGACGTTGATCTTCAGGTTGTCCACGCCCTCCCGCATGCACAGCCGCGCGGCCTTGCGGATCTCGTCCGGCCCGTCCGCGATCAGGGCGAAGCTCTCGCGGTACATGTGCATCCGCCGCTCGTCGCCGAGGCCCGCGGTGACGGTGATCTCGGGCGAGGCGGCGCGCATGCGCGGTCCGATGAAGTCGCCCGCCCGGATCGCATTGCGAACCACGACACCGAGACGGAGCTTGGCCGAGGCCGCCTCGAACAGCGAGGTGAACCCGTGGTCGAGCATCAGCCGCGTGTTCTTGATCGAGAGGATCAGGTGCTCCTCGGGCGGGATCTCCCCGAGCTCGGCGGGCATGGCCACGCCGGTGAAGGTCGGGTGGCTGTGGCCCTCGACCATCCCAGGCATCAGCGTCATGCCTGCCCCGTCGATGACCTCGGCGCCCGTCGCATCCAGCGCGCCGCGGTCGGTCGCCACGGCGCGGATGCGGTTGCCCTCGACGAGCACGTCGGCCGGATAGGGTGGCTGCCCTGTCGCGTCGAAGACCTGCGCGTTGCGGATCAGGATGCGGCTCATGTCTCTCTCCTCCCGGAAGGGAGGGCTTGTCTGCCCTTCCCCCCGCAAGGATGTCCGCCCGCGAAGCCCGATTCAACAGCGACGGCGCGTCCGCGCCGCCCCGTGCGGTTCAGGCCGGCATCACCCCGTAGAGCACCTGCACGCCCTTGGGAAAGGTCGTGCCCGAGTAGCCCACGGCGGTGCGAAGGTCGAGGAACAGGACGCGCTCCGGCCCGATCGGATACTGGATCGCCCCCGCCGTGTCGCCCGCGCCGGGCGCCAGGTGGGAGCCCTCCACCACGTCCAGGCTGCCGGGCGTCTCCGACCAGACCGCGACGACGTTCAGCGCCGCCTCCATCCGGGCCACCTCGGCGAGCGCGACGGCGAGATCCTCGGCGTTCGCGACGTCGATCGTCTGGAGTTCCACCTCGTTCGCGCAGCGCAGGCCGAGGTAGGTCCGCGCCGCCTTCGCAGCGGTCGCCGCCGGCGGCTCGGTGGACGGGGAGGCGGAGCGCTTCGGGCGCGTCGAGAGGTCGTATGCGCCGAACTGCTGCATGATGCGCAGGAAGTCGTATTCGGGCTGGCTCAGCCAGCCCTGTCCGCGCATCCAGCGCAGCGAGGACAGCGACTGGCCCGCGCCGCGCTCGCCCGCCGGCACGGCAACAGCCTCCTGGCCCGTCACGCGGCTGGTGCGCTGGATGAGGACGGCGTCGCTGCCGTCGAGGCGGACGACGACGGAAGCCGGGGTGGCGTCATCCGCGATCCGGATCGGGAAGCTGAAGCCGAGATGGCCGTCGGCGAGCCCCGCCTCGGCCAGGTCCTGCCGGAACAGCCCGACCTTGCCGGCGCCGACGCAGTCATCGCCCACGAAGGCGAGGATCAGGCTGTCGCGGATGTTCGTTCCCTCGACATGGATCCAGCCGCTGATCTCCTCGCGCGACACCGCCTCGATCGTACCCTTCAGCATCCAATCTGTCTCTCTGTTCGCGAACCGGAAGTGGTCTCTTCGGTCAGGACGCAGCGGCGTCCCAACGCAGCGGGGCCGCCCTGCCGGCGGCCGGCTCGGGCTCCGTGGACAGCGCCTCGACATAGGCGCGGGCCATGTCCTCGGCGGTCACGGTGGCCGGCAGGCCGCCGCAGAGCGCCTCGTGCCGCACGGGATCGGCGGCGGCGACCATCGCCCTGAGCAGCGCGGCGTGGTCGCCGGCGCGGTAGTGCAGCCCTGTCAGCCCGTTATGCACCTTCTCGGCCATGCCGCCGATGTCGCCGCAGATGACGGGCAGGCCTGCCGCATAGGCCTCCTGGATCACGAGCGGCGAGTTCTCCCACCACACGCTCGTCATCACGGCGTAGTCGCAGCGCCGCATCAGCGCGTCGACCTGCTCGTTGCTGTAGGCGCCTGCATACTCGAGGAAGGGAAGGGTCCGCACCATCTTGGCGAACCGCTCCTCGAACTCCGGCGTGTTGCCCACCAGGTTGCCATGGATGCGGATGCGGATGCGCGACGCCAGCGCCTTGTCCTGGGCGATCTGCTCGGCTGCGCGCAGCAGCAGCTCCACGCCCTTGAAGGGGTTGATCTGGCCGAAGTAGCCGAAGACCCAGGGCTCGCCTTCCGGCTTCACGGCACGCTCGCGCCACCCGACGGGCGTCTCCGCCAGCCCGTTCTCGATGACCTGCAGCCGCCGCTCGTCCAGCCCCCACTCGGCGAAGCGACCGGCCAGGAAGCGGCTCGGCGAGATGACCGCGTGGGCGCGGGACAGGGTGTCGAGGAAGTTCCGGCGCCGCATGATGAACCGGCCCACGGAGGCTTCTGGGAAGCACGCCGCGCAGCCCGAGGGGGAGGACCGCTCGCACAGGACACGGGTCGGCCGCTTCACCATCTGGCCGTGATGGTGGCAGATCGCCAGGAACTCGTGCAGCACGACGCCGACCCGCGCGGTCCCGCGGTCGATGAGCGTCCGGACCGAGTTGATGCCGATGTTGAAGAAGTGGTTCGCCACCACCGCGTCCGGCGCGAAGCCGGTGACCGCGGAGGTCACCCGTGCCGACACGTCCGGGGCGGCGAGGTGGTAGTAGTGGTCGTAGTTGCGGCCGTCGAACGGCACCACGACCTCGTTCACGGTCGCCAGCTCCACGCGGTCCGCCTGCTCGATGGGGCATGCGGCGATGAAGGCGGCGTCCACGCCGATCGCGCGCAGCCCGTTGTAGAGCGTGTAGGCCGCGACCTCCGCGCCCCCCTTCGAGATCGAGGGATGCGCGTGGGAGAGGATGGCGATGCGCCGCACCTCGCCCCGCGCCTGCAGGGTCCGGTCTCGCTCCAGCATGGTGTCAGGCATCGGATCCACCCAGCGCGATCGCGTTCATGGCCATCACCAGCCCGGCCGGCCGCCGGGTGCGGGTGCGGAGCGCCGCGCCGGGGGCGGCGCTCCGCCAATCGGCGGCCGCGGCGAGCCCGTTGTCCCCCTGCGCCCCGCCGAGCAGGAACGGCGCCGAGGCGAGCCAGGCCCTGAACGGCGCGGCGGACCAGGCAAACAGGTCCGCGGAGGGCGCGCCGGGGATCTCGCCCGGCACGCGGTCGTCGAAGCCGGGGAAGGCGAGCCCATCCTGCGAGAGCAGCGCACCCATCTCCTCCCAGCCCGCCCCGGTCAGGAAAACGTGGCGTCCGACGAAGCCGAAGCGGTCGGCCCCGATCTCGGGCAGGATGCCGGACAGGCCGTAGAAGGCGTAGTCCGCGTCGTCCATCACGAAGAGGGAGCAGGGCCGACCGGCGGCGCGGCGCAGCCCCTCGAACGCCGCCACCAGCGCGCTGCGGGCCGGCCCCCGGCCGATGACGAAGCAGAGCCCGGCCTCCGGCGGCAGGGTGGCCGCGTGCCGCAGCGCCTGATCGAAGACGAGCGAGCCGTCGCCCAGGTCGTCCGGCACCGCGAGGACGATCGCGCCCGGCGCGCGGGTCACGCGGACCGCCACGGCGGGCCCGAGCGAGGCCTCGGCCTGGGCCCGGATCGCCGCGCCCACCTCGGCGAAGAAGGGCTCCGCGGCGAGCGCGGGATAGAAGCGCGACAGCGCCTCCGCATGCTCCGCGCGCGCCGCGACCCGCATGACCTGCGGGTTGACGGGTTGGTTGACGGAGGTGCCGTCCCGGAAGGTGATCTTCAGGACGGGGTCCGACACATCCTCGGGCGTCACCGGGCCGCGCAGCAGCGCGACGAAGCCCGCCTCCTGCAGCGCATCGGCCATTTGTGGCATGCCGTCCGCGAGGTCCGGACGCGGCTTGAGGCAGAGGCTGACCGGATCGCTGTCCATCACCACGCCCCCGGCGCGCAGGGCGAGGCGCGCAACCTGCTTGAGCGGACTGACCGCCCAGCCCTCGACGAAGCAGCCGAAGCCCGGGATCGCCACCACGCTGTCCAGCGCGGCCTGCACCGGAAAGCCTGCCAGCCGCGCCGTGTCGGGCGCCCAGGACCGCCCCGAGGAGAGCAGCCGTTGCAGGTCCATCGGGCGGCCCATGCGCAGCCGCGCCTTGCTGTTCTCCAGCAGCGTCAGGACCTCGGCGGTGCTTGTCCGCCGCAGCGGGGAGACCGATTTCAGGAAATGCTCGCCGTTCGCGCCGAAGTAGAGGAGCACGTCGCCGGTATCGGGGCCCGGGCGCCAGCCTGTCTCCATCACCCCGATGATCGCATGCGCGGTCGCCGGAAGGTCGTCCCGCTGGTAGGCCACGAGCGACACGCCGGCCGGGAACTTCCGCTTGTCCACGATCACGGCCGGAAACTCGAGGGAGTCCAGGCTGTGCACCCAACCGCCGATCCAGAAGAGACCGTCCTCATCCGCCGCGACCAGCTCGATGTGTCCGAGCTGCGCCTTCGGATCGGGGCGCAGCGGCAGGGCGGTCAGGCGGCGGGCCTCGGCCTCGAGCCGCACGATCGCCTGCTTCACGTCCACGCCACGCGGGCCCGGCGTCGCGCGGGGTGTGCGAGGCAACCGCCCCGCCAGCTGCTCCGCGGTCGGCAGCGCCTCCCGCGCGGGAAGGAGATAGGGCGTGCCGCTCACGCGCACGGCGACGCGTTCGCCGCGCAGGGCGGCGGGAAGGTCATGCAGGGGCCCCAGGGCGCGGCCGGAGAAGCGGAAGCCGGGCCTTGCCCGCCCGCCCAGGCCAGCGAGCTGCACGTCGGGCCGGGCGAGGGCGGTGTGGCAATGGGCGATCACGCTTTCGCCCACCACAAGCTCCAGGCGCAGCGCCGCATCCGGCGAGTCCAGGTCCACGGCCCAGCCCTCGATCCCCGCCTCGCCGTCGCAGCCCTCGACCGCGCCGTGGAGGGCCACGCGCTGCACACCCTGGCCGAGTGCCGCGTCGAGCTTGCCGAGGATGTCTTCAAGCGCGGCGCCAGCCCGCTCCGTCGCGCTCATCGCGACACCGCCACGCCGTCCGTCCGACGGGAGGGCGGTGCAGCGCGCGGCGGCACGCTCGCGGCATGACGGATCACGGCGAGCCAGCGATGCTGGTGCCGGCTATCGGTGGAATGGTGCGGCATAACCTCGGGGCGGGGAACGTGCTGACTGAATTTCTACTGGTGAGATTATCTCCTCACGAAAAATTGTGGAAGCACATTTTGTTGTGGTAGCAGATCCACTTTCGATCTCTCCCCCCTTGACTCAAGCCGGTTTGTGGTTCCGCCGGAGGCCGTTCGAGCGCCGTTGCAGTCGTCCGAGGATGTCGGGCAGGGTCGCGGGTGCAAACTCCCACGCATCCACGCCGACGTCGCACTGCCTCGGAACCGGGCCCAGCCGCCCATGGCTGTGGCCATGCAGGTTGATCCAGGCGCGCCCACCGGTGCGGCCCATGTTCCGCCAGCTGCGGAACGGGTAGTGGCAGAGCACCAGGCCCGTCCCGTCCAGCTCCAGCTCGGCATAGGGCTGCACGCTGGTCCAGCCGGGTAGCGCGCGCGCCGCCTCCCCATCGTTGTTGCCGGCAAGGAGGTGCTTGCGACCATTCAGCCGCCCGAGCAGTTCCTCCATCCGCGCCGTGCGGGGGCCGAGCGCGAAGTCGCCGAGGTGCCACACCTCGTCCTCGGAGCCCACCACGGCGTTCCAGCGCGCGACCATCGCCTCGTCCATCTCGGCGGTGGAGGCAAAAGGCCGGCGGTACAGCCCGCGTGCGCCGCCATGCCCGAAATGTGTGTCGGAGGTGAAGAACACCGCCATGCCTGCCCTGCCCAGCGCTTGCCGCCGCGGCCCGCCCGCGCGAACCTGCGGCAAACGCAAACCGGGAGGAGTTGGATGATGCGTCGCAGGACAATGCTGGCTGCGGGGCTTGCGGCACCCGGGCTGCTGTCCGGCGCGGCATGGGCGCAAGGTCCGGCGCCCTGGCCGTCGCGGCCGGTGCGCATCGTCGTGCCCTTCGGCCTCGGCGGCTCCGCCGACGTCGCGGCGCGCTTCCTGGCCGAGCCGCTGTCCACCAGCCTCGGCCAGCCCTTCGTGGTGGAGAACCGACCGGGCGCGGGCGCGGTAATCGGCACCGACGCCGTCGCCAAGTCGCCGCCCGACGGCCACACGCTGCTGCTGATGTCGAACACCCACACGGCGAACGAGACGCTGCTGCCGAACCGGCCCTATCGGCTGATGCGCGACCTCGCCCCGGTGGCGACCATCAACATCGCCCACCACGTGCTCGGCGTGCACCCCTCGCTGCCGGCGCAGACGCTGCCGGAGCTGATCGCGCTGCTCCGCGCCAATCCGGGGCGGTACGACTACGCCTCCTCCGGCCCCGGCACGCCCTACCACATCGCGGGCGAGGTGTTCCTGGCCATGGCCGGCGCGCAGGCGCAGCACGTGCCCTTCCGCGGCTCGAACGAGGCGCGCACTGCGCTCATCTCGGGCCAGGTGCCCATCATGTTCGACGCGATCCCGACGATGCGGGAGCAGATCGTGGGCGGGCGCGTGCGGGGCCTGGCCACCACGGCGCCGACGCGCAGCCCGCTGCTGCCCGAGTTGCCGGCGGTGGCCGAGGTGCTGCCGGGCTACGAGGCCTCGATCTGGCTCGGCCTGATGGCGCCCGCCGGCACGCCGCTGCCGATCCGCGAGCGCCTGAACGCCGAGGTCGGCCGGATCCTGGCGCTGCCCGCAACGCAGGAGGCGCAGGCCCGCGCGGGCGCGCAGCCCATGCCGATGACGATCGCCGCCTTCGAGCAGTTCCTGAACCAGGACATCGAGCGCCAGGGCGAGTGGGTGCGCATGGCGCGCATCCAGCCGGGCTGATGCCCCGCTTCACCCTGAACGGCACGGAAGTCGCGCCGGAGATCGAGCCAGAGGCCCCGTTGCTCGCCGCGCTGCGCGGGCCGCTCGGCCTGTCGGGACCGCGCTTCGGCTGCGGGGCGGAGGCCTGCGGCGCCTGCGTCGTGCTGGTGGACGGCGCGCCCGCCTTCGCCTGCACCCTGCCCGTGTCCGCCGCCGCGGAGCGGGTGGTCGAAACCGTCGAGGGGCTCGGCACGCCCGACCGCCCGCACCCGCTGCAGCACGCCTTCCTGGAACTCCAGGCGGGGCAGTGCGGCTACTGCCTGTCGGGCATCATGATGGCCGCCGCCGCGCTGCTGCGGCGGTCGCCCCACCCAGCGGAAGGGGAGGTGCGCGCGGCGCTTGAGCCGCATCTGTGCCGCTGCGGCGCCCACAACCGCATCCTGCGCGCCGTGCTGCGCGCGGCGGAGGAGGGGGCGCCCGCATGAATCTCGCCTTCCGCAATGCGGTCGAGGGCGTGGACGACCGGCCGAGGCTGCCCGGCTCCCTCCACGTGAACCGCCGCCTCGACCAGTGGCTGGCCTTCCATGCGGGGGGCACCGTCGAGATCCGGCCCGGCAAGGTGGAGTTGGGGCAGGGGATCCTGACCGCCCTCGCGCAGATCGCGGCGGAGGAGCTGGATGTGGCGCTACCTCGCATCCGCGTCCGCCCGGCCGCCACGCCCGACAGCCCGGACGAGGCAGTGACCTCCGGCTCGCTCTCCGTGCAGGAATGCGGCATGGCCCTGCGCCACGCCTGCGCCGACGCACGCCGCATCTTCTTGTCGGTTTGCGCGCAGCGCAGCGGCGTGGCCTTCGATGATCTGATGGTGCGGGACGGTGCGTTCGTGGCGCCGGACGGCCGCGTCGCCGGCTCCTACTGGGATCTGGCCGATGCCGGGCTTCTGGAGGTGGAGGCCTCGCCCGATGCCGCGCCGAAGCCCGCGGCGGAGCGGCGCATCGCCGGCACCTCCGCCGCGCGGCTCGACCTGGCGGACAAGGTGTTCGGCCTGCCGCGCTTCCTGCACGACCTGCGCCTGCCCGGGATGCTGCACGCCCGCATGGTGCGCCCGCCCGCGCGCGGCGCGCGGCTGCTCTCGGTGCGTGAGGGCACGCTGCCCGGCGGCGCGACCGTGTT
>DASQNQ010000040.1:0-6422 GCA_035644895.1 Acetobacteraceae bacterium
CGGGTTCGGGTCGTTGCACAGCGAGGGGTAGATCGTCTGTGCAGCGGCGAGTTGCGTCTCCAGGCCAGCGAGCTCCTTCTGCAGTATCGGCCCGGCGGCGATGTAGCGGAAACCGAAGGCGTAGCGCACCGCTGCGTCCACGTCCTCGGCGGTCGCGAGGCCCTGATCGATGGCGGCAAAGGCCTCCCGCATCAGCGCGTGCTGGATGCGGTTGGCCAGAAAGCCCGGCACATCGCGCGAGACGCGGATCGGCCTGCGGCCGAGCGACTCCATGATCGCGGCGATGCGGTCGCAGATGGCGGGATCGGTGTGCTCGCCACGCACCACCTCGACGCCTGGGACGAGGTGCGCCGGGAGAAAGAAGTGCAGGTTCGCCATGCGGTCGCGGGTCGCGCAGTCTCGTGCGATGTCCGTGATGCGGAAGCCAGACGCGTTGGTCGCGACCGGGATGCCCGCTGGCACCAAGCGGTCAAGCCTCGCGAAGACCTCGCGCTTCAGATCGAGCTGCTCCGGCACCGCCTCGATGACGAGCGCCGCGGAGGCGAAGTCGACCTCCTCAAGCCTCGCAACAGCATGGAGCGCCGCCGCCGTGCCCGGATGGGCGTCGAGCTGCGCGACTGACATGCGAAGGCGCGCCAGCCGCTCGGGTGTTGCCCCGCCCGGCTCGACCGCCGTCACGCGCCACCCGCCTGCGAGGAAGATCGCCGCGATGTCGCATCCCATCAGCCCAAGGCCGAGCACGACGGCATGCCGCCCCTCCGCCTGACTCTCCCGTCCGCCCGGCTGCATCGCTTCCTGCTCCATGGTTGTTGCTCCACGTCGTTGGCGACCTGCGGCCGGGATGGCAGCGCACGCCTCTGAGGATAGGCGGCCCGAAGGCCGCGACGCCAGCCGCGCAGCGGCCCGCGGCAACCTGGCCAAGGCCTGCTCGAGCAGCATGACGGCCTGACGCAGCTTGCCGCAGACGTCCTGGCGGCGCGGCGGCCGCAGCCGCGCCGAGATCGTCGCGATGCTGATTGCTGCGGCCGGCTGGCCCGAGCGACCGCGCACTGGCATTCCGATGCCGGTAATCCTGGGCGTCAGATCGTCCACCAGCGAGTAGGCGCGGCGCCGCGCGCCTGCCACATGGCGCCGGATGGCAGGCTCCGTCACGCCCCGCTGCTCCCGGGCCGCGACGTGGGCAGGGCTCGCCAGTATGCGCTCGATCCCCTCGTCGTCCAGGAAGGCCAGGATCGCCACGTTGCCGGAGCCGACGCCGAGCCCGCTGCGGTCGCCGGGCTGGAGCGGCAGCGCCCGGATCGGGAAAGTACCCTCGTGCCGGCCGAGGCAGACGGTGTCGCCCGTGCTCCCGTCCAGGTCGCGCAAGATGGGATCCGCGCGCTCGCTGATGCTGACGCGGTTCCGGGCGGCCGCGGCCCGTGAGGCGAACCGGGGGCCCAGGAAGCAGCCGCCGGACGATGTCGGTGAGGCGCAGCCCGGGCTCTTGTGCCCCGGCCAGCGCATCCAACACCGCCGCCGCCCGGGCCAAGGTCTGCTCGACGCCCCTGCTTCCGGCCGGGACGGCAGGCTCTCCACTCGCACCCATCGGCGCCCCCTCCCCCCATGCCGCGGCCCGGCCGCGACTTGACGGTGCCGGCGGGCGGGTGTTCCGATCGAAGATCCAAGCGTTCCGGTTAGCAGAACTTCTGACAAGGTACGGAGCGGCCCGCCAGGCACGGGACGGGAGGAAAAAGCGTTGGTCAGCAGACGCCAGCTCCTGATGGCCGCAGGCGGCGCGGCCTCGCCTTCCTGCGCCGGCACAGGCGCCGCCCGGGCGACCGAGACATTCCCCGAGTGGCCGATCCGCTTGGTGGTGCCGTTCCCGCCAGGCGGCACCACGGACGTCTTCGCGCGGCTCTTCGCCGACCGGTTCCGGGCGGCATTCCTACGGCAGTTCCGGCATCGGCGGCGGCCCGCATCTTGCGACCGAGCTCCCGCCAACGCGCGCCTGGGGCATGGATGTCGTGCACGTGCCCTACCGGGGCGCGGCCGGGGCCATCCAGGACACGATGACGGGCGATCTCAGCTTCCTGGTCAACACGTTCGCGCCGCTGCTGCAGCCACACCGGGAAGGCCAGCCGAGGGTCATAGCCGTGCGCGGCGGGGAGTGCGCCGCCGTCGCCCCCGAACTGCAGACGGCCAGGGAGGACGGCCTCGACGTCGTCATGCGGATCACGAGTCACATCTCGGCCACCTCCCGCGCCCCGGTGGATCGCGTGGAGAGGCCATCCGCCGCCGCTGGCCGGGTGATGGCGAGCCCGGAGATGGCGTCCGACCTCGCCAGCATCGCCTACGTCCCGGTGACAGGCTCCACGCCCGACAGTGCGCGCGACTTCATCGCCCGCGAGGTCGCGCTGTTGGGGGCGGTCATCAGGGCGGCGAATGTCGAGATCACGTGGGCGGCCGGCCGGTCCGCACGTCCCTGGGCGACGCGCCCCGCCGGGCCGTCGCCCCGGGCGTCACGGACCTTCGGAAGGACAGCGCATGTTCGAACTGAGCGGCAAGGTCGTCTTTCTCACCGGCTGCGGCTCGCAGGCCGAGGGATGGGGCAACGGCAAGTGCATCGCCGTCCTGTTCGCACGCCAGGGCGCGACAATCTACGGCGTCGATCTCAACGAGGCCGCGGCGGCGGAGACCAGGGCCATCATCGAGGAGGAGGGCGGCACCTGCGTCGACGTGGTGGGGGACGTCACGGTGGCCGCACAGGTGGATGCGCTGGTCGCCGACTGCATGGCCCGCTTCGGCCGGATCGACGTGCTGGTGAACAACGTCGGCGCCCCCGCGCCCGGCGACCCAGCCACGATGGTCGAGGCGCTCTGGGACGCCCAGATCGAGGTGAACCTGAAGAGCGCATTCCTGTGCTGCAAGGCGGTCCTCCCGATCATGGAGGCGCAGGGCACGGGCGCTGTCGTCAGCATCGCCTCCACGGCCGGGATCCGCCACACGGGCAAGCCGCAGGCCGGATACGCCGCGGCCAAGGCAGGGCTCATCCAGTTCAGCAGGGTCGTGGCGATCGACTACGCCCGCCGCGGCGTGCGCCTCAACTGCGTGCTGCCGGGCCTGATGAACACGCCCCTGGTGCAGAAGGTGGCGCGCCAGTTCGCGAGCGAGAACACCGGCATGGACCTCGAGGCCTTCATCAACCGGCGGCACAACCAGGTGCCGATGGGGCATATGGGCGACGGCTGGGACGTGGCCCACGCGGCCCTTTTCCTCGCATCCGACGAGGCGAAGTACATCACCGCCACGGAGATCCTGGTCGATGGCGGGCTCTGCGCCGCCGTACGTGGCTGAGGGCGGCGTCATGCCCCACCCCGCGCCGCCGCGACACGCCATGATCCTCGCCGCCGCGACCGGCAAGAAGGCAGGAAGAACGTGCTAGATCTGACAGGCAAGGTCGCCATCGTCACGGGGGCAGGCTCGGTCGGCCCCGGCTGGGGCAACGGTAAGGCCACGGCGGTGCTGTTCGCGCGCCAGGGCGCGAAGGTCTTCGCGATCGACAACACCCCGGCGGCTGTCGAGGAGACCATCGCCATCATCCGCGGCGAGGGCGGGGAGGCCGAGGCCCGCATCTGCGACGTGACCTCGAGCGCCGAGTTCTCCGCGGCGGTCGAGGCCTGCGTGGCGCGCTTCGGACAGCTCGACATCATGGTGAACAACGTCGGCGGCTCGCACCCAGGGGGCGCGGAAGGCATGGCGGAGGAGGTCTGGGAGCGGCAGATCGACTTCAATCTCCGTAGTGCCTTCCTGGGCTGCAAGTTCGCCCTTCCCCATCTGCGGCGACGTCCCGGCAGCGCCATTGTAAACCTCGCGTCGATCGCGGCGCTGCGCATGAGCGCGGACCGGCCGCATGTTGCTTACAGCGCGTCGAAGCACGGGGTCATCGCGCTGTCGAAGTCGGTCGCCGTCGAGAATGCGCGGGCGGGTGTCCGCTGCAACACGGTGGTCCCGGGCCTCATGCACACACCTTTGGTGGAGCATCGCCTCGTGCGGCAGCTGGGCGCCAACGACGCGGCCGCCCTGATCGCCAAACGCAATGCCCAGGTCCCCACGGGCAAAATGGGAGATGCCTGGGACGTCGCCCACGCCGTCCTCTTCCTCGCCTCGGACGAGGCAAGGTACGTCACGGGGACGGAACTGATCGTCGATGGGGGTATCTCGGCGGCCATGCCATGAGCACGACAGAACGCTTCCCTCCCCTTCCACCCGAGGCGCTGACCCCGGAGCAGCGCGCCGTCGCCCAGGCCATCCTCAGCGGACCGCGCGGGCAGATCCAGGGGCCCTTCAACGTCCTCCTGCGCGCGCCGGGCGTGGCCGACCCCGTGCAGCGGCTGGGCGCCCACCTGCGCTTTGCGGGCTCGCTCGATCCCGCCCTGCGGGAGATCGCTATCCTGACCGTGGCGCGCCACTGGGCGGCGCAATTCGAGTGGTTCGCCCACCATCCGATTGCCGCGAGCGCGGGGGTGTCGCTCGAGGCGCTCGAGCGGCTGAGGCTCGGGCGCGATCCCGAATTCGCCGACCAGGGGCAGCAGCTGGCCTGGCGCGCCTCCGTGCGCGTGCTGCGCGACGGCCGGCTGGACGACGGGCTCTTCGCGGAGGCCCGGACGTCGCTCGGCGAGGAGGCGCTGGTCGAGCTGCTGGTGGTGCTCGGCTACTACACGCTGCTGTCGTTCATCCTGAATGTGGGGCGGGTGGCGGTGCCGCACCCTCCGTTCGAGGAGCCGGGCTGAGCACCGGACCACAAGGCCATAAGGGAGGAAACAATGACGCAGAGCGGACATGGGCGGGGGCGCCGGACGTTCCTGGCGGCGGCGGCCGGCGCGCTCGCCGCACCGTCCCTGGCGCGGGCCCAGGGCGAGTACCCCTCGCGTTCCATCACCATCGTCGTCCCGTCCCCCGCCGGCGGCGGTACGGACTTCAGCGCGCGCCTCATCTCCGACCCGCTCAGCCGCGCCTTCGGCGTGCCAGTCGTGGTGGAGAATCGCCCGGGCGGCAACGACGTCGTGGGGCTGAACGCCGTCCTGCAGGCGCGTCCAGATGGTTACACGCTTCTGATGGGCTACTGCGGCACGATGACCGGGCGTGCTGCGCTCGGCACTCTCGGCCAGATCGACGCGATTCGGGACTTCGCCCCGATCGGGCAGGTATCCGATACGCCGCAGCTCTTCGTGACGCACCCCTCGGTTCCGGCCTCCACGATGCGGGAGTTCGTCGCCCATGCCAGGCAACGGCCCGGGGAGATCGCGTACGCCTCCGCCGGTAACGGCTCCTTGCACCACCTCAGCGCCGAGCTGCTGAAGCTTCGCACCGGCATCGACATGCTGCACGTCCCGTACCGGGGCACGGGAGAAACCATCCGCGACCTCGTCGCAGGGCGCGTCCAGTTCTATCTCAATTCGCCCCCTCCCCTGGTGCCGCTGGTGCGCGACGGCAGGCTGCGGCCGCTGGCCGTCAGTTCGAATGAGCGCCATCCCGGCCTGCCGGACATCCCCTCGGCGGCGGAGGAGGGCCTGCCGGACCTCAACATGAACGTCTGGTTCTCGCTCTATGCGCCGCGGGGGACGCCGGACGGGATCACGCGGGTGCTAGTGGCAAGGCTGAACGAGGTGCTGGCGGATCCCGCGCTGCGCCAGCGTGCCTTCGAGGCCGGCGCCCTCGTCGCGCCGCTCTCGCCGGAGGCAATCACGGCACGGATGCAGCGGGAGATCGCGAACTGGTCCGAGGTGATCCGCGCCGCCAACATCACCGCGGGATGACCCCGACCACCTGCGCGGTTCACGGCAAGGGAAGTCCGGAAAGCGGACGAACTGCCGCGAGTGTCCGTATGAAGGCGGGCACTTCGGCCTCCATCGCTCAGCCTGCACCATCACGCGCCGCACCAACTTGTTTGGCCCGTAGCCGACCTGGCGCCGCGCGAGCAGCTTCACGCCGCGTGCCGCCTTTGGTGCCGTGGCCCGTCAGGCGACGGTTGTCTCTTCACGCCAAACTCGCGCGGTGGCCAAGCAGTGGCGGAGGTTGCCCGTGTCGGTCGCGTGAGGGTCCGGCGTCCCTGCAGGCCTGCAGGTCGGCCTGCAAGCTCGCTGATTGCCGTCCGCCACGCTCGACGGGGACGGTCCCGCATACCAAGCGATGACGCCAGGAAGCTCCTCTGCCGCCCGATGCCGCGCCCCTGCGCCAGTTGCAACAGACCCTCTCAGCCTCCAAGGCGTGATCAACGAATGAAGGTGAGGGTCGCCGTTCCGGCTGACCCCGCGGTAAGGGGCGGCGACGCAGCCCCATGTCCGCGGAACACGTCCAGGTGGCGCGCCGTGATCGATCGCCGTGCAGTGCGGCCGGGCACCGCGATATGTCGGGATGGTGGACATGGTCAGACCCCAGCCACC
>DASQNQ010000041.1:0-10934 GCA_035644895.1 Acetobacteraceae bacterium
CGCTCCCCCTCGCGCGGGGCGGCCTCGATACGCAGGTTCGGGCGGTCGAAGCCGCCGCGGAACACCGGGGCGTCCTGGAGGCCGAGCTGGCGGCGGATGTCCTCGACCGTGCGCGGGTCGGCCGTCGCCGTCAGCGCAACGCGCGGCACCCGCGCGAAGCGCTCGGCCAGCACGCCGAGGCCACGGTACTCCGGCCGGAAGTGATGGCCCCATTGGGAGACGCAGTGCGCCTCGTCGATGGCGAAGAGCGCGAGCGGCAGCTCCTCCAGTCGCGAGAGCGTGCCCTCCAGCGTCAGCCGCTCCGGCGAGACGTAGAGCAGCTTCAGCTCGCCCTCGTGCAGGTCCCGGAGGATGCCCCGCGCCTCCCCCTCGGGCAGGTCGGAGTGGAGCGCGGCCGCCGCCACGCCCTGCTGGCGCAGCGCCGCGACCTGGTCCTCCATCAGCGCGATCAGCGGCGAGACGACGACGCCGACGCCCGGGCGGCACAGGGCGGGGACCTGGAAGCACAGGCTCTTCCCGCCACCCGTCGGCATGAGGACGAGGCCCGAGCCGCCGCCTGCGACGTGGCGCACCACCTCCTCCTGCCGGCCGCGGAAGGAGGGGTGGCCGAAGACGCGGTGGAGCACCCCGCCCGGATCGGGGTCCGGCATCTCTTCGGCCTCGAATCGAGCGGCGCGCAGCATGGGGTTGATGTGACACGGAAAGATGCCGCGCGTCAGCCGCCATCCGCGGCCCACCCGGATGCCCCGGGCGCATCGCTCACCGTCTTGCGAGCAGGCCGTTGCGCTCCCTGTGCGACGGCTAAGCTAGTCCGTGTCCAGGGCGTAGCCGGCGGAGCGGACCGTGCGGATGATGTCCGCCTCCCCCTCCCCGTTCACCGCCTTCCGCAGCCGGCGGATGTGGACGTCCACCGTCCGGGGCTCCACATGGATGTCGCGGCCCCATACGGCATCGAGCAGCTGCTCGCGCGAGAAGACACGGCCCGGGTGCTGCAGGAAGAACTCCAGCAAGCGGTACTCGGTCGGGCCCAGGTGCAGCGCGCGGCCGCCTCGCGTCACCCGGTGCGCGTCCTGATCCATCGAGAGATCGCGCCAGGTGAGCACGCCCTTCACCGGCACCGAGCCGGAGCGCCGCAGCAGGGCGCGGATGCGCGCCAGCAGCGCCTCCATGGCGAAGGGCTTGGCGATGTAGTCGTCCGCGCCGGTGTCGAGCGCGCGCACCGCGTCCTGGTCCTCGGTGCGCGCCGTGACCATGATGATCGGCAAGTCGCGCGTGTTCGGGCGCCGCCGGATCTGCCGGCAGACCTCGAGGCCCGAGAGCGCGGGAAGCATCCAGTCCAGCAGGATGAGGTCCGGCCGCGCCTCCGCGACGCGCACCAGCGCCTCCTGCCCGTCGGCCGCTTCCTCGACCCGGAAGCCCTGCTTCTCCAGGTTGTAGCGGAGCAGCGTCAGCAGGGGCGCCTCGTCCTCCACCACCAGGATGGTGGGCCTGGAAGAAAGCCCGATCGCGTCCGGCATGGCTGGCTCCCTCTATTCCGGCGAACGCACCACCGCATAGGCCGAAGCGTCGGCCTTCGGCCGGTCCTCCGGCAACTGGTCGCCCCGGACGGCGTAGTGCACCGTCTCGGCGATGTTGGTCGCGTGGTCCCCGATGCGCTCGAGGTTCTTGGCGACGAAAAGGAGATGGGTCGCCGCGGTGATGTTCCGCGGATCCTCCATCATGTGCGTCAACAGTTCGCGGAAGATGCCGTTGTAGACGGCATCGATCGGCTCATCCCCGGCCCAGACGCGGGCCGCCGCGTCGGCATCGTCGTTCACCAGCGCGTCGATCGCGAGCTTCAGGTTCTCCTGCACCAGGACCGACATGCGCTGGAACCCGTTCAGGCTGCCGATGGGCGGCTGCTGGGCGAGGACGATGGAACGCTTCGCGCCGTTCCGCGCATAGTCCCCGATGCGCTCCAGGTCATGGGAGACCTTCATGGCGGCGACGATGAACCGCAGGTCGCCCGCCATCGGCTGGCGCGTCGCGAGCAGCCGGATCGCGAAGGCCTCGATCTCGCGCTCCATATGGTCGAGCGCCGTGTCGCGCGCGACCACCTCGGCCGCCAGCGTCGCGTCACGGCGCACCAGCGCCACGGCCGCGTCGTTCACCTGCCGCTCGGCCAGGCCACCCATGCGGGCGACCATGTCGCGCAGCTTCCGCAGCTGCTCGTCATAGGACCGGACGATGTGCTCGGGCTTCTCGCTCGGCATGGCGCGCCTCCTCAGCCGAACCGGCCGGTGATGTATTCCTGGGTGCGCTTCTCGCGCGGGGCGGTGAACATCTGCGCCGCCGGCGCCACCTCCACCAGCTCGCCAAGGTAGAAGAAGGCCACCTGGTCGGCGCAGCGCGCGGCCTGCTGCATGTTGTGCGTCACGATGCAGATGGTGAAGTCGCGCTTCAGCTCATCGATCAGCTCCTCGATCTTCAGCGTGCTGATCGGGTCCAGCGCCGAGGTCGGCTCGTCGAAGAGGATGACCTCCGGCCGCACCGCGATGGTGCGCGCGATGCAGAGCCGCTGCTGCTGCCCGCCCGAGAGGCCGAGCGCGGAGGTCTGCAGCCGGTCCTTCACCTCGCCCCAGATGGCGGCGCGGGACAGCGCCCATTCCACCCGCTCGTCCATCTGCGACCGGGAGAGCTTCTCGTGCAGGCGCACACCGAAGGCGATGTTCTCGTAGATCGTCATCGGAAAGGGCGTGGGCTTCTGGAAGACCATGCCGACTTTCGCGCGCAGCTCGTTCACCTCCACCTCGGGCCCGATCATGTTGCGCCCGTCCATCAGCACCTCTCCCTCCGCCCGCTGGCCGGGGTAGAGCGAGTACATCCGGTTCAGCACGCGCAGCAGGGTGGACTTGCCACAGCCGGAGGGGCCGATCATGCCCGTCACCTGTCGGTCGGGCAGCTCCAGGTTGATGCCCTTCAGCGCCTTGTTGTCCCCGTAGTAGAAGTCGAGGTTCCGCACGGAGATTCGCGAGGCGATGTTGATGGCGGCGCCGGAGCGCGCCTGCAAGCCGCCGAAGGAGGCACCCTCCGCGGCCCGGGCGCTGTCGGTGGTGGCATCCATTGGACGAGGTCCTTCAGAGGCGCCCGCGCAGCAGCAGCCGCGCGAGGATGTTGATCAGCAGGACGCCGAGCGTGACGATCAGCGCGCCCGCCCAGGCGATCTCGATCAGGTCGGGGAAGCCGGAGTTGGCCTGCTGGTAGATCGCGATGGGCAGGCTGGCCATGGCGCGGGAGAGATCCAGGTTCGTGACGTTGTTGCCGAAGGAGGTGAGCAGGAGCGGCGCCGTCTCGCCCGCGATGCGGGCCACCGCCAGCAGGATGCCGGTGACGATGCCCGACAGCGCCGCCTTGTAGCAGACGAGAGTGATCATCTTCCACTTCGGCGCGCCGAGGGCGATCACCGATTCGCGCAGCGTGTTCGGAATGAGCTGCAGCATGTCCTCCGTCGTCCGCACGACAACGGGGATGACGATGATGGCAAGCGCGAGCGCGCCCGCAATGCCCGAGAAGCCGCCCATCGGCAGCACGACGAGCTGGTAGATGAACAACCCGATCAGGATCGAGGGCGCCGAGAGCAGCACGTCGGACACGAAGCGCACCGCGTTGCCGAGCGGCGAGTTGCGCGCATACTCGGCGAGGTAGGTGCCGACGAGCAGCCCGATCGGCGTGCCGATCGCCGTGCCGAGCGCGGTCTGCACCAGGCTGCCCAGGATGGCGTGGAGCAGGCCGCCGCGCGGCGCGTCCGGGTCGCCATAGGTGGTGGGCTCGAACTCGCGCGTCAGCACCGTGAGGTCGAGCGCCGCGAGGCCGCGCCAGAGCAGCGTCGCCAGGATGGAGGCCAGGAAGAACAGCCCGATCGCGGTGGCCGCGATGCACAGCCACTTGACGATGGCGTCCACTGCCCTGCGCCGGCGCCCGAGGGCGCGCGCCGCATCCGCGTCGCGGGTGATGGCGGGAAGGGTCGTGGCACTCATGCGGCTCATGCCTTCAGCCGGGAACGCAGCAGCCAGCGCGAGGTCGCCAGCACGATGAAGGAGATGACGAAGAGCAGGAAGCCGAGGGCGAAGAGCGCCGACTGCTTCAGGCTGCCCGCCAGGCTCTCCGGGAATTCCATCGCGACGACGGAGGCGATGGTGGTCGAGGGATCGAAGATGCCCATCGGCAGGCGGTTCGCGTTGCCGATCACGAAGGTGACGGCCATCGTCTCGCCGAGCGCGCGGCCGAGGCCGAGCATGATGCCGCCCACCACGGAGGTCCGCGTGTAGGGCAGCACGACGCCCCGCACCACCTCCCACCGCGTGGCGCCCAGGCCGTAGGCGCTCTCCTTGTAGACGGGCGGCACCTGCTCGAACACGTCGCGCATGGTGGCGGCGATGAAGGGCAGGATCATGATCGCGAGCACGAGCGCGGCCGCGAAGAGCGAGGTGCCCGCGAAGGATCGGCTCTCGAAGATGAAGCCCACCAGCGGGATCGCCGCCAGCGTCTCGCCGAAGGCGATCTGGATGTTCTGCTGCACGAAGGGCACCAGCACGAACAGGCCCCACATGCCGTAGATGATGGACGGGATGGCAGCCAGCAGCTCGATCGCCGTGCCGATCGGGCGGCGCAGCCAGGCGGGCGCCAGCTCTGTCAGGAAGAAGGCGATGCCGAAGGCGACCGGCACGGCGAAGGCGATGGCAAGCACCGCGCTGACCACCGTGCCGAAGACGGCGACCAGCGCGCCGTACTCCTCCCGCCCCTCAACCGGGTTCCAGGCCGAACTGGTGAGGAAGCCGAGGCCGTACTCGCGGAAGGCCGGTAGCCCGCCGAGAAAGAGCGTGATGATGATCCCGCCCAGGGTGAGGAGCACGAGGACGCCGGCGCCGGTGCAGAGCGCGGCGAACACCTTGTCGCCGAGTGACCCGGCGGCGCGGCGCGCCGTGGCCGCGGGCATCGCGGCGGTGACTGTTTGCTGCAACTGGGGCTCCCCGGCCCGGAAGAATCGTGGAAGGGGGCGCCAAGCCGCCCCCCCTCGGATCAGGTCAGCCAATGGGCCAGAGCGCCTGGCCGCTTGGTGCCTTCACCTGCTGCCCCCAGGCGGCACGAACCGCCTCGTGCACCGTGTTCGGGAGCGGGATGTACTCCAGCCTTCGCGCGGCGTCGGCGCCGTTGCGGAAGGCCCAGTCGAAGAAGCGCATCGAGGCGCGGCTCCCCTCGACCCGGTCCGCGGCCGGGTTGGTCGGCAACAGGATGAAGGTGGGAGAGACGATGGGCCAGGTGCGCTCGCCGCCCAGGTCGATCAGGTCGGCCGCGAAGCCCGGCCGGTTCCAGTCCGCCTGCTCGGCCGCCGCCATGAAGCTCTCCATGTTCGGCGTCACGAAGTTGCCCGTCTTGTTGCGGAGCTGCGTGGTGACCAGACGGTTGACGGTGGCGTAGGCGTTCTCGGTGTAGCCGATGGCGCCCGGCGTCTGGCGCACGGTGTTCGACACACCCTCGTTCCCGCGCGCGCCGTTGCCGACCGGCCAGGAAACCGAGGTGCCGGCCCCGGGACCGCGCTGCCAGTCGGAGGAAACGCGGGAGAGGTAGGTGGTGAAGACGAAGGTGGTGCCGGACGCATCCGCCCGGTAGGTCGGGCTGACCGGCAGGTTCGGCAGGCGGATGTCGCGGTTCGCCTCGACCAGGCGCGGGTCGTTCCAGCGCGTGATGCGGCCGAGGTAGATGTCGGCCAGCAGCTCCGGCGTCAGGCGCAGCGCATTGTCCGCCACGCCTGGCAGGTTCACGATCTGCACGACCGAGCCCATCACCGTCGGGAACTGCAGCAGGTTCCGCTCGCGCAGCTGCGCCTCGGCCAGCGGGGCGTCGGTGGCGCCGAAATCCACGGTGCGGTTCGTGATCTGGTTCACCCCGCCGCCCGAGCCGATGGACTGGTAGTTGAGCTGGATGCCCACGGCCTCGCGCGCCTGCTGACCCCAGCGCTCATAGACCGGGCGGGGGAAGGTGGCGCCGGCACCGGTCACGGTCGCCTGCTGCGCCAGCGCCGGCAGGGCGGGTAGCGCCAGCGCGGCGCCGGTGCCGAGCAGAAGGGTTCGCCGGTTCATGCGTTCTCTCCGGGTTGGGCTTTGGTTCGGCGGGTTCTAGGCCAGCCGGAAGACGCCCTCATTGCAGTTCGATGAAGCTTCGATGACAGGGCGCCGACAACCAGGGCGTGTTGTCTACAATGAGGCGGTCGCCTCCAGCGTGTTCTTCACGAAGCGCCCGCCAAGCATGATGGCGGGCATGTGCCGGCCTTGCTCCGCCAACAGCGACAGGTTCCGCAGCGGGTCGCCCTCGACCACGATGAGGTCGGCGTGGGCTCCCGGGGCGACCGTGCCGACCCGTCCCTCCATCCGCAGGAGCCGCGCGGCGTCCGCGGTGGCGGAACGGATGACCTCGATGGCCGGCAGGACCTCCCCGCGGATGATGAATTCCTCGGACTGCCGCCGGTGCATCTCGCCCAGCAGGTCGGTCCCGAAGGCCATGATCAGGCCGGCGCGCCGCATGCGGTCGAGCGATTCGAGGCCGGCGAGGCGCACGTCGTCGATCTTGGCGACCGATTCGGGCGGCAGGCCGAGGCTCGCCCCCTCCTCCTTCAGGGCCTGGTAGGTGACGAGCGTCGGGCAGGCGATGGCGCCGCGCGCGGCCGCAAGGCGCGCCGTCTCCTCCGTGATGAGGTTGCAATGTTCAAGCGACCGCACCCCGCACTCCACGGCGCGGCGGATCGCCTCGTCCGTGTAGAGATGCGCGGCGACATAGGTCTGGGCCAGCTCCGCCTCCTCCACCGCGGCGCGCAGCTCGTCGCGCGAGTAGCCGAGGAAGGCGATCGGGTCGGTGGGCGAGGCGACGCCGCCATTGGCCATGATCTTGATGTAGTCGGCCCCGCCCTTGATCTCCTCCCGGCAGGCGCGGCGCAGCGCGTCCACGCCATCCGCGATGCGGCCGAGCGCGCCGAGCCGCGCCTCCTGCCAGGCGGTCGGGCGCGTGTCCCAGCGGCCGCGCCCGTCGGAGTGCCCGCCGGTGGAGGAGATGGCCTTGCCGCACAGCACCATGCGCGGCGCGTCGAAATGCCCCTCCTCCCGCGCCATGCGCAGCGCATGCGTCGCGCCGCCGAGGTCGCGGATCGTGGTGAAGCCGCGCATCAGCATGCCGTGCATGATCCGCGCGGCCCGGAAGGCGATGACGGCGTCCGGCAGCAGCGCGTTCTGCGCCAGGTTGACCATGGTGGCGATGACGTGGACGTGGCAGTCGATCAGCCCCGGCATCAGGGTCCGGCCGCGCAGGTCCACGCGCCGCGCGACCCCCGGCGCGATGGGCCGGTGCGAGACTTCGCGGATCACGCCGCCCTCGACCAGCACATGCATCCCGTCCGGAACGTCGTCCGTGCTGCCGTCGAGGATGCGGGCGTTCTCGAACAGGGTGGCGGACATGCGGCGGCTCCTCGCGGCTGGCCGCGGAGGCTAGAACGCGATGCCCTCCTCGGCCAGACGGTCACGCAGCATGGATTTCGGCACCTTGCCATAGCCCGAGCGCGGCAGCGCGTCCCAGACCACGACCCGCAGCGGGTGCTTGTAGCGGGCGAGCAGCGGCGCGAGGTGGGCGAGCACGTCGGCCTCGGCCACCACCGCACCCTCCCGCGGGACCACGCAGGCCACCCCCGCCTCGCCCCAACGCGGGTGCGGCAGGCCGACGACCGCGCATTCGGCGACGCCGGGATGGGTCAGGATCGCCTCCTCCACCTCCCGCGGATACACGTTGGAGCCGCCTGAGATGTACATGTCGGACGCCCGGCCCGTGATGTACAGGAACCCCTGCGCGTCCAGGCGCCCGAGGTCGCCCGTGTGGAACCAGCCGCCGGCGAAGGCGCGCGCGTTCGCCGCCTCGTCCTCGAAGTATCCCGCGAAGACGGCGGGGCCGCGCACGCAGATCTCGCCCACCTCGCCGGGGGGCAGGCGGCGGCCGGCATCGTCCAGGATCGCGACCTCCATCCCCGTCCGCGCGACGCCGCAGGACCCCACGCGCCGGGGTGTGTGCATGTCGGGCCGGAGGACGGTGATGTTGCCGGTCACCTCGCCGAGGCCGAAATACTGCACGAGGCAAGGGCCGAGCTTCGCCAGCGCCTCGGCCTGGTCGGCCCCGTACATCGGGGCTCCCGCATAGATCACGTGGCGCAGGCTGGAATGGTCATGCCGGTCCACCGCCGGGTCGCGCACCAGCGCCGTCAGGATGGTGGGCACGGTGAACATGTTCGCGACGCGATGCCGCTCCACCAGCCGCCAGGCCTCCGCGGCATCGAGCCGCTCGCCGGGCATCAGGACCGTGACGGCACCACGCGCCACCTGCGAGAGCTGGTGGATGCCCGCGCCGTGCGAGAGCGGTGCGACCACCAGGGACGCGTCGCGCTCGGTCAGGCCCGGCATCAGGTCGGCCAGGTGGTTCGTGACGACGAAGCTCATCTGCCCATGGGTCAGCACCCCCGCCTTGGGCCGGCCCGTGGTGCCGGAGGTGTAGAAGAACCAGCAGGGATCGGCGTAGGCGACGTCGGCCTCGTGGTCCGGCGGGGGCGGCGCGGCGGCGGCCAGCAGCGCCTCGTAGTCCAGCTCCCCCATCCTCGCATCGCACACCGCGACGACGTGGCGGAGATGGGGCGAGGCCTCCCGCACCGCGGCCGCGTGCGCGGCGAAGCCGTGGTCGCGCAGCATCACCGTGGCGCGGGAGGAGGCGCCGAGATACGCCACCTCGGCCGGCGTCAGGCGGAAGTTCGTGGGCACCCACACCGCGCCCGCCTTGAAGCAGGCCCACATGGTCTCGAACATCGCGTTGGTGTTGCGCGAATGAACCAGCACGCGGTCGCCCTTCGCCACGCCAAGCCCGCGCAGCGCGGCCGCCAGCCGGTCCACCCGCGCGTCGAGCTCGGCGAAGGTCCAGCTCCGGTCGCGCCAGATCAGCGCCGGCGCGTCCGGCAGGCGCCGCGCCGTGTGGGTCAGCAGCCGGCCGAGGTTGGAGGCGGTGGCCGGGCCCATCAGACAGGCCTGTCGCCCTTCTGGACCTTCAGCGTGCGGTTGTCGGCCGCCGGCAGCATCCGCGCAGGGTCGCGCGTGACGACGATGTCGAGCACGGTGGGGGAGGAGGTGTTCTCCAGCCCCTCGAGCAGCGCGGCGCCGAGCGCATCGGGGTCCTCCACCCGGATGCCATGGCAGCCCATGGCGCGGGCGATGGCGGCGTAGTCCATCTCGACCAGGTCGCTGCTCTGGTAGCTGCCGGGACCGTACACCGCGTGCTGCAGCGCCTTCACGTAGCCCGAGGCGGCGTTGTTGAACACGCACGCGACGATGGGCGTGCCGAGGCGGCGCGCCGTCTCCAGGTCGCCCATGCTCATGTTGAAGCCGCCATCACCGGTCAGCGACACGACGCGGCGCTTCGGCCCGACGCCGAGCTGCACGCCGATGCCGCCCGGCACGCCGTAGCCGATCGAGGCGAAGCCCCGGTCCGCCACGAAGCCGCGCCCGGCCTGCTTCGTGTCGTAGAACAGCGCGCCCCAGTGCGCGGCGAAGCCGCCATCGGCCACCAGCACGGCGTCCGCCGGCATCACCCGGTTCAGCTCGCCCATCAGCCGGCCGACATTGATGGGGCGCTCCGTGCTCTCCAGCCGCTCCGCCGCGCCGCGCCGCCATTCCCCCATGCGGCGCGGAACCTCCGCACACCAGGCGGCGCGGGCATGGGCACGGGCGCCGCCGTCGCGCAGCGCCGCGGCGAGGTCGTCGAGCGTGCAGCGCGCGTCGCCCGCCAGCGCGACCTCGGTGCGGGTGGTGCGGCCGATCTCCTCCGGCAGCACCTCGGCGTGGATCACCGCCTTGCCCGGCGGGATCAGGGCGAAGCGCTTCGTGGCGATCTCGCCGAGCTTGCAGCCGACCACCAGCAACGCGTCCGACATCTCCACGAGGTCGTTCGCGATGCGCGAGTACCGGCCGAAGACGCCGGCCGAGAGCGCATGGGTGCAGGCGATGGCGCCCTTCCCCGACATGGTGTGGGCGACGGGGATGCCCTGCTCCTCCGCCAGCCGGAGCAGGGCGCCATGCGCCTCCGAGATGTGGATGCCGCCGCCGGCCAGGATCAGCGGCCGCTCCGCGCGCGCGAGCATCTGCGCCGCACGGGCGAGGTCGTCCGGATCGGGGCGCGAGCGCCGCGACTGGGCGCGCAGGGTCGCCGGGTCCGCCCAGAACTCGGCGGCGTCGAAGTCGTGCTCGGCATGCGCCACGTCCTCCGGCACCTCGATCAGCACGGGGCCGGGGCGGCCGGAGGTGGCAACGGCAAAGGCGCGGCGCACATGCTCGGGCAGGCGCGCGATCAACTCGACCCGGATCGCCTCCTTCGCCAGGGGGCGCAGCACCTCGAACTGCCGCGCCTCCTGCGTCATGTTCTTCCAGGCGTGCTGGCGGTGCGCGGCGCCGATGATGGCGACCATCGGCATGCCGGCGTTCAGCGCCTCCGCGAGGCCCGTCGCGAGGTTCGTCGCCCCTGGCCCGAGCGTGCCGTCCGCGATCCCGGGGCGGTTCGTCACGCGCGCATAGCCATCCGCCGCGAAGGCGCCACAGCGCTCGTCGTTGATGAGGTGGTGCCGCAGGCCGAGCACGCGGCACGCCTCGTAGAAGGGCAGGAGCTGGAAGCCGCCCATGCCGAAGATCGGCCCGGCCTCGTGCAGCTTCAGCATCTCGGCAAGCGCCTGGCCGCCCGTCATGCGTCGCGTGGCGTTGTCGGACATGCTGTTCCCCCCATGACTGTCTCGATGAACGCGCGCGCGGACTGGCCCACCATCCCGCCCCGCGCCGCGGCCGTGTCGTTCAGCGCGGAGACGAAGCCGTCCTGCCAGGTGGACAGCC
>DASQNQ010000042.1:0-5798 GCA_035644895.1 Acetobacteraceae bacterium
CGATGGTGGCCGCCACCGCGTCCGAACCGCCGAAGAGGCCGAGCATGCGCTGCCATGCCACCTGATAGACAAGCGCGCAGAACCCCGAGATGAGGAACACGGCATGGAGCACCGCGAGAGCTCGCGCCCCGGGTGCCAAGCGTGCCGCCGGCGCGCAGCGACGGCTGGCCGCATCGGTCGTGCTGGGCGGCGCCTCCATCCAGCCTTCTCCTATTCTCGGATCACGCCGCCACCGACCAGCGCGTCATGGGTATCGGATCCCTTCCGGGCGGCACCGGCACGATGTTGCCTTAGTTCTCCTGTCTGCCACCGCCGGTGGGTTGGTGGGAAGGTGAACCTCCCAGGTACCGACCGAGCCCAGCCAGAAGAAAGGCCTCCTTGCCACGTGAGCGGTGCAGCGGCCCGGGGTGGATGCGCGTCCTGATTCATGGCCGACGGGAATGCTCGGCCGTATCATGCCACCGAGCCGAGGACGCTCCATCGGCGGCTCGGGAGGTCGACCATGGGCGGCAGGACGCAGACACTGCTCATCGACACAGCTATCGGCCTCGCGGCGGGCCTCTTCGCTACGGTGGCAACCGACCTTGCGCAGGGGCCGCTCCGGCGGGCGACACCGGACCGCGTCAGGCACCGCGAGGCTCAGGTCAGCCCAGGTCCCTCCTCGTCGCACGTCGCAGCCCGGACCCTTACGGCGCGCTTGGGCCGCCCCCTCGACAATCGGCGGCTCGGGCTGGCGGCCAGGGCGGTGCACTACGGCCTAGGCATGGCCTGGGGCCCTGTTTACGGCCTGCTGCGGCGCCACGCCGGCCTACGGCCGCTCGGCGCGGGCCTCACCGCCGGGGCCGCCCTGTCGCTCCTCGTCGACGAGGGCGTAACACCGGCCCTTGGCTTCAGCGCACCCAACCGCGACTACCCTGTGGCCACCCACGTCCGGGGTTTCCTCGCCCATTTGGTCTGGGGCGCGGCCGCTGCTCTGGCCGCCGAGGCGGCCTACCGCCTCACGGGCACCGCGCCCGACCGTGCCGGCGTCTGCTAGCGCGAAGGACAAACAACGTCCGCGTAAAGAGAGCGGCGGCCGCATATGCATTCGGTAGACCGCCTCTTGGCAGCGCGCCGATGTAGGGTCGAGTGAGCTCTGCAGCAGCGTACCCTTCAGGAAAGCCTCCCGCAGCTGGATGGCGACCCGCTCCTCGATGCTGACTGCGGACGGGCTGAGCTGCTTGTCGTCGTCTAGCACGAGCAGCTGCCTGTCCCGCAGCACCGGGCCTTCAGGGCGGACCGACGGGGCGTGGCGTGCCGATGCGGGAGGTGGGTGGCGCTCTGCGGCGCGTGCGACCGTGACGGCGGATGTCAAGCACCAGCAACGAGGCTCTGCGCGAGGCTTGGCTGGCAGGGCTCGGCATCGGGCTGCGCTCAACCTGGGACGTGTACCGGCACCCAAGCTACCAGCATCGCGTGTGGCACGATCGCCGCACGGGCGGGCAGTCAGCTTAGGGAGCAGGATGCGCTCTTCCCCATGGCCGTGGCGGAGCCGGACGCGGCGCTAGCGCCGGCGCAGTAGCGCGGGCGCGCCCCTCGTAATTCTCCGCATCGCAAGCCGACGGCGGACCCCTCCCTGGTCCTGGGACGGCGGCGGCGGTAAGTCTCCTCGAAAGGGGAAACGCCATGCCGCGCGCTGCCGACAGGATCCTCACGACGCATACGGGCAGCCTGCCGCGGCCGCGCGCTCTGACGCGCCTCCATGCCAGGCGCGCGCGCGGCGAGGCCGTGGACCAGGCCGAGCTGCAGGCGGCGGCGAGGGCGGCCGTGCAGGCCATCGTGCCCAGGCAGCTCGAGGCCGGCATCGACATCCCGAACGACGGCGAGCAGGGGCGCGAATCCTTCGTGCTCTACCTGCGGGACCGGCTGACCGGGCTCGGCGGGGAGAGCCGGCGCATCCCCTTCCAGGATGTCGCCGCCTATCCCGAGTTCCAGGAGGACCTGCGCGCCAGCTTCGCGGGGAAGGACACCGCGAGCCTCACCGCCCACCTGCCTGCCGCCATCGGCGAGGTGCGCTACGTCGGCGCCGACGCGATACGGGCGGAATGCACGGAGTTCCGCCAGGCTCTCGCCGGCGCGGGCGCGCAAGCGCGCGAGGCCTTCCTCGCCGCGCCCTCGCCCGGCATCGTGGCCGCGGTGGTGCAGAACCGGCACTACGGCACGGAGGACGCCTACCTCGCCGCGCTCGCCGACGCGTTGCGCGTGGAGTACGCCGCCATCGTCGAGGCGGGCTTCACCCTGCAGCTCGACTGCCCCGACCTCGCGCTCGAGCGGCACGGCGCCTGGCAGGACCGGCCGCTCGCCGACTTCCTGGACTTCTGCGCGCGCGTCGTGGCGGCGCTGAACCGGGCGACCGAGGGGCTGCCGCGCGAGCGGATCCGGCTTCATGTCTGCTGGGGCAACTACGAGGCGCCGCATGACAGCGACGTGCCCTTCGAGGAGATCTGGCCGGTGATCCGCGAGGCGAGGGTGGGCGGATTCGTGCTTCCCTTCGCCAATCCGCGCCACGCGCATGAGCACCGGGTTTTCCGAGGCCTGCCGCTGTCCGACGGCCAGGTGCTGGTCGCCGGCGTGATCGACACCACGACGAACTTCGTCGAGCACCCGAAGGTGGTGGCCGAGCGGCTGGAACGCATCGCCGAGAGCATCGGCGGGGCGGAACGCCTGCTCGCCGGCACCGATTGCGGGTTCGACACCTCGGCCGGGCGTGGGCGCGTCTCGTCCGACGTGGTCTGGGCGAAGCTGCGCAGCATGGCCGAGGGGGCGCGCATCGCCTCGGCGCGCCTGCTGCGGGGCTGAGGCGCATGTGCTGGCTCTGCACGATTCGGCGCCCGCCCGCCAGGCCCAAGCCGAAGCCGGCGGAGCCGGCCACCAAGGGGGAAAAACAATGAACCGACGCACGCTTCTCGCCACCACGGCCGGCGCGCTCGGCGCGCCCGCGCTGGCGCGCGCCCAGGGGGCAAACCAGGCCGGCGCCTGGCCGGCCAACCGCCAGGTGCGCATCCTCATCACCTATCCGCCGGGCGGCACCAGCGACTTCGTCGCGCGGCTCTACGCGCAGCAGCTTGGCCAGCAAACAGGCGGCAACTTCATCGTGGACAACCGCTCGGGCGGGGGCGGCGTGGTCGGCTGGACCAACGTCGTGCGCTCTCCGAATGATGGCACGACGCTGCTGCTGACCGACAACTCGCTCGCCACGGCGCCGCCGCTGTTCCCGAACCTCGGCTTCGACATCCGCACGGACTTCACGCCGATCTCGCTGCTGGTGGACTACCCGACCGTATTCGTGGTGCCGGGCGACTCGCCGGTGCGCAGCCTGCGCGACTACGTGGAGATGGCGCGCACGCGGCCGGCGGACCAGAACTTCTACGGCTCGATGGGCGCCGGGTCCTCGCCGCACCTCTACACGGAGTACCTGCAGGACATCGCCGGCATCCGGTTGACCCACGTGCCCTATCGCGGCATGGGGCCGGCCTTCACCGACCTGCTCGCGGGTCGCGTCGGGCTGCTGATCGCCGCGCCGGCCACCGTGATGGGCGCGGTGCGCGAGGGGCGCGCGCGGGCGATCGCCATCGGCACCACGGGCGGGCGCATCCCGCTGCTGCCGGACGTGCCGACCGCGAAGGAGCAGGGCTTCGACTTCACCTACTCCTTTTGGTACGGGATGCTCGGCCCCCGCGGCATGGACCCAGCCCTGGTCGCGCGCATCCGCGAGGAGCTCGACCGCGTGCTCGCCACGCCGGAGGTGCGGGAGCGCTTCGTGCAGCAGGGCGCGACGCCGGTGGCCGGCGATGGTGCCGCGCTGCGTGCCGTGATGGAGAGCGACCTCGCGCGCTGGAGCGAGGTGGTGCGGGCCAAGGGGATCACCGTCCAGAACTAGGCGGCTCCCGCGCCGCGCTCCTCGGGGGTCGCCGCGACGCAAAGGCGGGGCAGCCAGGCCGAAAGCGCCGGATCCGCGTTGCCCACACAGAGCGGGACGGCAAGCAGCAGGCCGAGGGTGAAGACCAGCCCGGGGGCGGGCAGTGACACGGTGGCCAGCGCCGGGCATTGTCACGGTAACTGCCTCTGGCCGGAGCGACGCGGCCGGGTCAGGCTGGGCGAACGGACGAGACGCCCGGCCTGTATCGCTGCCACCGCTTCCCCGGGGAGATCATCAGCCACGCGGTCTGGTCGTGTCACACGTTCGGCCTGAGCTTCCGGGACGTCGAGCTGATCCTGGCCGAGCGGGGCATCGTCGTCTCCTACGAGAGCGTCCGGTGATGGTGCCCCGAGTTCGGCGCCGATTTCGCGACCAGGCTGCGCCGGCGGCGGCCGAAGCCGGCCAACACTTGGCATCTCGATGAGGTGTTCCTGCGCATTAACGGCGTGGTGCACTACCTCTGGCGGGCGTTGGACCAGAACGGGGTTGTGCTCGACATCCTTGTGCAGGGGCGTCGCAACGCCGCGGCAGCAAAGCGCTTCTTCAAGCGCGTGCTGACCGGGCTTAGGTACAAGCCGAAGCGCATCATCAGCGACCGGCTGCGGAGCTACGGCGTCGCTCATCGCGAGGTGCTGCCGGAGGTCCGGCACCGGACGAGCCGCCACTTGAACAACCGTGCGGAGTACTCGCGTCAGCCAACCCGTCGCCGAGAGCGCCAGATGCAGCCATTCAAGTCGGCCGATCAGGCGCAGCGCTTCCTCTCGGCGCACGCATTGATCTATGGCCATGTTCGTCCCAAACGGCACCTGATGAGCGCCGCTCAGCATCGCCGGACGCGTGCCAAGGCCTTCCAGGTCTGGCGGCAGGAGACTTGCGTCCAAATTCCAGCATAAGGGTCAGGGGACTACTGCCGCCTGCCACACGTCCCTTCCCGCCACAAGTTGACGATGCCCGCGCGACTGGCTCCGCCACGAACGCGACCGGATCGAGGCCTGCCTGCGGGCCCGGGCGGACCGGTCCCAGCCCTGGCCCGAGGACGGCCTGCCCGAGCTCCGGGAGGTGAAGGTCGTCGAGGACGAGGTGGTCTGGCGGCAGCAGTTCGGGCCGGCGGTGAACGCGGCGTTAATCGAGGACTGTATCAGCCGCTAGCAACCATCCGCTTGAAAACCGGTCCCCCGCCGAGATATATACAAAGGGGATATACGGAGCCAGCCATGACGCGGACCAGCCTCTTCCTTTCCAACACGACCCAAGCGGTTCGGCTGCCGAAGGACGTTGCCTTCCCGCCGGGCGTGAAAGAGGTCGTCGTGCTGCGCGAGGGGGCCAGGCGTGTGATCGTGCCGGCCGACGCCATCTGGGACGACTTCTTCGCGTCACCCGGGGTGGATCTCGGCCCGCGCGAGCAGCCGGCGCCGCAGGAGCGCGAGGCGCTTTGACGCTCCGGCACATGCTGGACACGAACCTCTGCATCCGTGTGATCCGGGACAGGCCAGCCGGTCTGCGCCCGCGGTTCAATGCCGAGGGCGACGGGCTGTGCATCTCCACGGTCACCCTCGCTGAGCTCCAGCACGGGGCGGCGAAGTCGGCTGTTCCCGGCGAGAAGCGGCGGGAGGTTGAGCGGTTCACGGCCCGCCTCAGCGCGGTACTCCCCTTTGACGAGGATGCTGCCGCCCATGCAGGCGAGATCCGCGCCGACCTTGAACGACGCGGCCGGGTGATCGGCCCCTATGATCTGCTGATCGCGGGCCATGCGCGGAGCCGCGGCCTCGTGCTGGTCACCGGCAACCTCGGAGAGTTCCGCCGCGTCGACGGGCTGCGGAGCGAGGACTGGCTCGCCTCC
>DASQNQ010000043.1:0-13552 GCA_035644895.1 Acetobacteraceae bacterium
CCCCGCGGCAACGGCGCGGCGGGACTGATGCCCGCCCGCCAGGCGTAGCACGCCGTCGCCGCCCGGCGTGCGGAGCACGCCTTCGCCCGGCGCGCGGAGCACGCCTTCGCAAAGGTGAACCTCTATCTGCACATCATCGGCCGGCGGGCGGATGGGTACCACCTGCTCGACAGCCTCGTGGTGTTCGCCGGTGCGGCCGACCTGGTCGAGGCAGCGGAGGCCGATGCCCTCGGCATCGAGCTGCAGGGGCCCGGCGGCGCGGCGCTGGCGGCGGAGCCCGACAACCTGGTGCTGCGGGCGGCACGGAGCCTGGCGGCGGCTGCCGGCGTGCCGCCGCACGCGGCGCTCCGGCTGACGAAGAACCTGCCCGTGGCGGCCGGGCTCGGCGGCGGGTCGGCCGATGCGGCGGCGGCGCTGCGCGCGCTCTCCGCGCTCTGGGGGCTCGGCTGGGCGCCGGCGCGGCTGCGCGACATCGCGGCGGGGCTCGGAGCGGACGTGCCAGTCTGCGTCGACTCCGTACCCGCCCGGATGTCGGGGATCGGGGAGGTGCTGGAGCCCGCCCCGCCCCTGCCGCCCTTCGGCCTGCTGCTCGTGAACCCCGGCGTGCCGCTGTCGACGCCCGCCGTGTTCCGCGCACGCACCGGCGGCTTCGCGGCGCCGGCCGCCATGCCCGCGGGCTTCGCGGACGCCGTGGCGCTTGCCGGCTGGCTGCGGGCCCTGGACAACGGGCTGGAGGCGCCGGCCCGCAGCCTCTGCCCGGCGATTGACGAGGTGCTGGCGGCGGTCGCCGCGCAGCCGCGCTGCCTGCTGGCCCGCATGTCCGGCTCCGGCGCCACCTGCTTCGGGCTGTTCCCGGCGGCAGAGGACGCCGAGCGCGCGGCTGCGGGGCTTCCGGCCGCCTGGTGGCGCTGGGGCGGCGCGCCGGCCTGACGGGCCGGGCGCGAACCGCGCCGCACGGGGAACGGGGGCCGCATCGGGCGGGCCAGCCCCACCCACTCTCGAATCCTTGTTGAACGACCTCGGAACGACCTTACTTTTTTCCGAGATTCCCGATGCGTATCGGCGTTTCTTCCGGCGCACGCACCGGCACGCCCCGTACCGGCTGCCACGCGGGGGAGACGTGAGCCATGAGCTTGATCCGCAAGGGCCGCATCCAGTTCGGCCGCCGCCGGCACGGCGGGGGCGACGCGCCCTTCCTGGAGACGCCATCCGCGCCACCGCCGCAGATGCGTCCACTGAATGCGGCCGAGGAGGCGGACAGCCTTGACCGCTGGCTGCGCGCCAAGGGGCTGCGCCGGCCAGGCGGCGGAACGCCGATGTTCGGGCTGTCCATGGCGGCGCTGATGGCGCTCTGGTCCTCGGGCCGGCAGGAGCCGGGCCGCGAGGACGAGGTTGCGGCCGCCCCAGCCCAGGCGTCGGATGCCGAGGCCGGGGGTGCGGCGTCCGTGACCGCGGCCGCCGGGGGCGGCGTGGGCGCCACGGTCGCCGCGCTGCTGAAGGCGTTCGGCCTGAGCAGGCCCGAGATGCCCGAGGGCACCGGCGCCGTCATCGGCGGGTCCTACAAGCCGGTCGGGCCGGGCAGCGCGACGCTGTTCGCCGACGCGGCGCCACGGCCCGCCGCAGCGGTCGACGCCTCCCCGCTGCAGGCTCCGAGCCTGAACGACGCCGCGCCCCGTCCCGCGTCCGTGGTGGACGGCCCGGCGACAGCGGGGCTGGCCACGCCCGTCAACATGCCGGCCGGGGTCGTGCTGGCCGAGGCGCCCGACTCGCCACGCGCCTCCACGTCGCGCGCCGAAGCGCCGGCATCGGCATCGCGCGGGGAGGCCGGGGCCGCGGCCGCCCGCACCGTCGCGGCGGATCCGGCCGCGCCCGCCAAGGGTGTCGCCGCGTCGGAACCGCTGCGCGTGGCCGACGCCCCTCGTGAGGCGCCTGCCCGTGCGGACGCACCGAGGCCGCTCGAGAAGGCGGAGGTGGTTTCGCCGGTCCAGATACAGCCCGAGAAGGCCTCCATGCCGATCGGGCGCGCCGAGGAGGTGGGGCCGGCGGTGCCCCCGCCCGTCGCAGCGCTGGAACCGGCCGGAACGCCCAGTTCCCCGCTGGGCGCCCCTGGCGCCACCAGGCCCCCGGTGCCCGAACAGGACGTTGTACCCGTCGCCAACGGAGCCGTGCGGGACGCCGGTGGCACCGGCGGTCCAGTCGGCAAGGCACCGACCGAGGTCGCCACCGACGCGCCTTCCGCGAAGCCGACGAAGGATGCCGGCGCGTCCCCCTCGAAGCCGACCGAGACGGCGGCAGCCCCTGCCGCGCCCGAGCCCACCAACGCCGGCAAAACCGACCCGACAGCAGCGAAGCCGGGGGCCCCGGTGCTCGACGTCGCGGCGGGCCCTGGCAAGTCGGACAACGCCGGACCGAAGGAGACGAAGGTCGAGGCCCCGGTGCTCGATGTCGCGGCGGGCCCTGGCAGGTCGGACAACGCGGGACCGAAGGAGACGAAGGTCGAAGCCCCGGTGCTCGACGTCGCTGCGGGTCCTGGCAAGTCGGACGCCGCTGGGCCGAAGGACGCCAAGCACAACGACAAGCCGGGGAAAGCCGAGGACCTGGCCGACGTGGCGGTGGCCATCCAGGTGGTCCAGAGCTGGGACAAGGACGCAAAGCCGGGCAAGGCGGAGCAGGCTGCGGGCCTGCGCCGGCCGGACGAGCCGGGCCCCGAGGCGAAGGGCGTGCCCGATGACGGGTCACACCCGGGCTTCGGCTACCAGGCGCATCACCAGCTTCACGGCGACGACCTCTTCGGCTGAAGGCCACAGGCTGTCGCCGCATCCCGGCCACACGGCCGGATGAGGCGGATCAGCCCCCATCACGGCAGGAGAGCCAGGCGCGCCGCCGGCTCTCCTCCTTCCCGTCGCAGGGATCGGCCGGCACCGCGACACGGCGCGCCGGCCATGGCACCCTCCGCCGAATCCCGGAGGGAGCCCTGCCTTGCGCCTGCTCGTCGCCAATCCCAACACCACGCCGGAGGTGACGGAAACCTGCGCCCGCGCGGCACGCGCCGTGGCCTCGCCCGGCACCGAGGTCGTGCCGCTCACCGGGCGCTTCGGTGCCCGCATCATCAACTCCCGCAGCGAGAACGCGATCGCCGCGCACGCCATGCTCGAGATGCTGGCGGAGAACGCGGCGGGCGCGGATGCCGTGCTGCTCGCGGTGTCCTACGACACGGGCCTGCTCGCCGCGCGGGAGATGCTCGACGTGCCGGTGGTCGGGATGACGGAGGCGGGCATCATGGCCGCCCTCCTGCTCGGCACGCGCTTCGGCCTCGTCACCTTCGGCACGGCCGTGCTGTATGAGGAGCTGGTGGCGCAGCAGGGCCTCTCGGGGCGGCTGGCCGGCATCCGCACGGTCGCCGCCTCCGCCCCCGACGCGCTGTCGCGGCCCGACGCCGTGGATGCGATGGTCGCGGAAGCCGCGGAGGCGCTGGCCACCGGTGACGGCGCCGAGGCGGTGGTGCTGTGCGGCGCGGCGATGGCCGGCATGCCCGCGCGCATCACCGCCAGCGTGCCGGTGCCGCTGGTGGACGGCATCGCGGCCGGCGTCGGCCTGTGCGAGATGCTGGTGCGCCTGCGCCCGGCGAAGGCGCGCATCGGCAGCCTGGCGCATCCGGGCGTGCGGGCGAGCGTCCATCTCGCCCCGGCGCTGGAGGCGCGGCTGCGGGGCGGGCGCTGATCGGCGCTCAGCCCCCGCGCCCCGCAGTGGTGGCGGCAAGCCAGTCCACCGCGGCGCAGACCGCCTCGTGCTCCGGCAGGCCGCGGGCGCGCGCGGCTTCGTAGAGCGCGACCTGCCGGTCGGCGCTCGTGCCCTGCTGCACGATGCGGCGCGCGCCCTCCGCCTCCGCCAGGCAGCCCAGCGCCTGGGCGTCCTCGCGGACCAGGTGGAGCAGGGCCTCCAGCATCTCCGCGACGGGCACCGCGTCGCACGTTGCCTCCCGCACCAGGGCCGCGTGGACGCCGTCGCGCTGCGCGCGCCAGATGTTCTCCGCCGCGATGGCGCGCGAGGCGCCGGTCATGCCCCTGTTGAGGTCGGGCCGCCGCTCCGCCAGCCGCACCAGGCAGCGCCACAGCGCCGCGATGGCCAGCGTGTCATCGAGCCGCGTGCAGCTGTCCGCCACGCGCAGCTCCAGCGTGGGGTACTTCGCGGACGGGCGGACGACCCACCAGAGGTAGCTTGCATCGGCGATCGCGCCGGCCTGCGTCATGACCTGCACGAAGCGTTCGTAGTCCGCCGCGTCGGCGAACAGCTCCGGCAGGCCGGTGCGCGGCATCTCGCCGAAGACGCAGAGGCGGTAGGCCGCGAGGCCCGTCGGCGCGCACTGCCAGAAGGGCGAGGAGGCGGACAGGGCGAGGAGCAGCGGCAGGAAGGGCATCAGGCGGTTCATCAGGTCCACCCGCCCCTCCGGCCGCGCGACCTGGACATGCACGTGCAGCCCGCCGATGACGTTGCGCCGGCCAGGCAGGCGCAGCTCCTGCGTCAGGCTCTGGTAGCGCTCCGCCTCGGTCGCGCTCTGGCGTTCCCAGTGCGCGACGGGGTGCGTGCCCGCGGCGAAGACGATCAGCCCGTGGTCCGCCGCCGTGCGCGCCAGGCCGGTCCGCAGCCCGTCGAGCACCTCGCGCGCCTCCGCGAAGGAGGAGGAGGGCGGCGTGGAGCCCTCGACCTGGGAGGCGAGCAGCTCACGCTCCACTCGTGGCAGGTCCACCTGCGCGGCGGCGTGGAAGCGGCGCAACGGCTCCTGCGCCGGCGTCCCGCGTGTTCCGGCATCTGCCAGGAAGTACTCCTCCTCGATCCCGAAGCGGTAGATCTCGCCCATGTGGCGCCTCCGATCCCGGCGGGCGCGGAAGGGATCCCGGCCATGCCGCCCCGAAGACGCGCGAGCGCGGCCGCGGTTTGCGCCGGCCCGGGCGCGGTCCTGCAGCCCCTGCCTGCAACAGGCTGGCTGGGCGAAGTCGACGGACCGCTCCCATGCGGTCTTCGCCACGTCGCCTTCGATCAGGCGGGTTCAGGCGCCCTGTGATGCCGCCGCGCCGACATTCTGACCCATGCCGGCGGGCTCGACATCCGCCATGTTCAGGCGCGGCGCCGCCTGCTCCCCGGCGGGAAACGGGTCAGTCGGTCGGCTCGTCGCTCCCGCGCGAAATACATCGGATGGATGCCACGCGCGATCGCTTGAGAGGCGTCCCGCTGCCGCAGATCTATGTTTTTCTCGCGCAATCGAATGCGCCGCCGCGAAAAGGCGAAGGGAGGAGAGAGTCTCGCCGTTGGATTCGGGGTTTGATGGTGCAGTCACTTGACAGAGCCTGTCGACCCTCATTCCGCAGCGTTGATCGCGGGCTGTACACCGAGCCTCGCGTCGCCGTCATGCCGCAACACCCGGCGCCCGAACGTCTGACCGCGGATCAGCACGTAGAAGACGGGCGTGAAGAGCAGGCCGAACAGCGTCACGCCGATCATCCCGGAGAAGACCGCGATGCCGACGGCCTGGCGCATCTCGGCGCCGGCTCCCTGGCCGATCACCAGGGGCACGACGCCGAGGATGAAGGCCAGCGATGTCATCAGGATCGGTCGCAGGCGAAGGCGGCAGGCCTCGATCACTGCGGCAGTCGGAGCAAGGCCCTTCTCCTCCTCGAGTTGCTTGGCAAACTCCACGATCAGGATGGCGTTCTTGGCCGCCAGACCGACCAGCACAACGAAGCCGATCTGCGTCAGGATGTTGATGTCCTGGCCAGCCAGCATGACGCCGGCCGAGGCTGCCAGCAGGCACATCGGCACGATCAGCAGCACCGCCAGCGGCAGCGACCAGGACCCGTACTGCGCCGCCAGGACGAGATAGACGAAAAGGATGCAGAGCGGGAAGATCAGCAGCCCCGCATTCCCCGCCGTGGACTGCTGGTAGGACAGGTCCGTCCATTCGAAGGAGATCCCGTCTGGCAGGATCTCGCGCGCCAATCCCTCCATCGTGGCGAGCGCCGCCGATGCGCTCGTCGTGGGCAGCGTGTCGCCGTTCACCTCCGCGGCCGGGTAGAGGTTGTACCGGGGCACCCGGTCGGGCCCGGCCGCGTCGCGCACGCGGATCACGGTGCCGATCGGCACCATGCGCCCGTCGTCGTTCCGTGCGCGCAGGCGGGACAGGTCCTCCTGCACGCGGCGGAACGGCAGGTCGGCCTGCGCCGTCACGCGGTACACGCGGCCGAGCGTGTTGAAGTCGTTGACGTAGGTGGACCCGAAGTAGGTCTCCAGCGCCTCAGTCACCGCGGCGGGGGACACGCCCAGCATCTGGGCCCGCGTCCGGTCGATCTCGACATAGATCTGGGGCGAGGCGGCGGAGAAGGGGCTGAACACGGCGACGAGCCCCGGCGCGGCGTTGGCGGCGGCGACCATGTCCTGCGTCGCCTGCGCCAGCAGCTCGGTGCCCCGCCCGGCCCTGTCCTCCAGCCGCATGGCGAAGCCGCCGCCCGTGCCGATGCCGGGCACCGAGGGCGGTGGAATCACGATGAGGAACGCATCCTGGACCTCCGACAGGCGGGCGCGGAGATCGGCGATGATGCGGGGCGCGGTCAGGCCGTGCTCCAGCCGCTCGTCCCAGGGCGCGAAGACCGGGAAGAGCGCGGCCGCGCTCGGGGACTGGGTGAAGGTCGCGCCGCTGAAGCCCGCGAAGGTCGGTGCGCCGACCACGCCCGGTGTCGAGAGGGCGATCTCCTCCACCCGCCGGACCACCTCGGTCGTCCGCGCCAGGGACGCGCCCCCGGGCAGCTGCACGGAGATGATGGCGTAGCCCCGGTCCTGCGAGGGAATGAAGCCCTTCGGCATGGTGATGAGCAGCCACGCCGCCGCGGCGACCAGCCCAACATAGGCCAGCAGCATCAAGGGCGTGATGCGCAGGACGACGCCCACGAGGCGGCCGTACGCCGCCGCCATGCGATCGAAGCCGGCGTTGAAGACGCCGAAGAACCAGGACAGCGCACGACCGGGCAGGTTCCACCGTGCCGGCCCGCTGCCATGGCCATGCGCCCTCAGCATGATCGAGGAGAGCGCCGGCGACAGCGTGAGGGAACAGAAGGCGGAGATCGCGGTGGCCACCGCGATGGTCACCGCGAATTGCCGGAAGAACTGCCCGGTGATCCCGTCCAGGAAGGCGGTCGGCACGAAGACGGCGCAGAGGACGAGCGCGATGGAGACGAGCGCGCCGCCCACCTCCGTCATCGTCAGCAGCGCCGCCTCGCGGGGCGTCTTTCCGTCCGCCAGGTGCCGCTCCACGTTCTCGACCACGACAATGGCGTCGTCCACCACGATGCCCACCGCGAGGACCAGGCCGAACAGCGTCAGGTTGTTCACCGAGAAGCCCAGCAGGCTCATCGCCGCGAAGGTGCCGATGAGCGAGACGGGGATGGCGAGGATGGGGATCACGGCCGCCCGCCAGCGCTGGAGGAACAGCATCACCACGAGCACCACGAGCAGGATCGCCTCCTCGATCGTCGTGATCAGCTCCGAAACGCTCTCGGAGATGAAGCCGGTCGGGTCGTAGGCGATGTTGTAGGCGATGCCGGGCGGGAACTCGGCCGCGAGCGCGTCCATCGTCTGCCGCACGCGCCCTGAGGTGCCGAGCGCGTTCGAGCCGGGCCGCTGGCTGATGGCCAGCGCGACGGCCGGGCGGCGGTCGAGGAAGCTGTTGGTGGCGTAGGAGAGTGCCCCCAGTTCGATCCGCGCCACGTCGCGCAGCCTCAGCACGCGCCCTTCCTGGGTGGCGCGGACGATGATGTCACCGAAGGCCTCCGGCTCCGCCAGCCGGCCGAGGAAGGTGAGGTTCGGCTGGAAGGCCTGGTCGCCGATCGGCGGCTCGCCCAACTGGCCGCCCGCGATCTGGACGTTCTGCGCCCGCACGGCCGCGACCACGTCGCCGGCCGAGAGGCCCCATTCGGCCATGCGCTCCGGGTCCAGCCAGAGCCGCATGGAGTAGTCGCGCGCGCCGAACATCTGGACGTCGCCCACGCCGTCCAGCCGCAGCAGCCGGTCGCGCACCTGGCGCAGCGCGTAGTTCGAGATGTAGAGCTGGTCGTAGCTGTCGTCCGGCGAGGTCATGAACACGACCATGAGCAGGTCGGGCGAGTTCTTGCGCGTCGTCACGCCGATCCGGCGCACCTCCTCGGGCAAGCGCGGCGTGGCGACCGCCACCCGGTTCTGCACCAGCACCTGCGCCGCATCGAGGTCCGTCCCGAGCCGGAAGGTGACGGTCAGCGACATGCGCCCGTCCGCGGTGGACTGGGAGTACATGTAGAGCATGTTCTCGACGCCGTTGATCTCCTGCTCCAGCGGCGTCGCGACCGTGTCCGCCACCACCTGCGCGGAGGCGCCCGGATACTGGGTCTGCACCACGACCGTCGGCGGCGCGACCTCGGGGTACTCGGTGACCGGCAGGCTGAGATAGGCGAGCCCGCCCGCGATCATGACGAGGATCGAGAGGACGATCGCCAGGACCGGCTGGCGGACCGACAGGTGCCCGATGTTCACCGCCCGCCCCCCGCCCGCGCCGCGCCGCCAGCCGCCGCGACCTCGAGCGGTCGGCGTTCCGGCGAGACCGGCTGTCCCGCGCGGACGCGCTGCAGCCCGTTGACGACGACGAGGTCGTCCGGCGCGAGGCCCTGCCGGATGATGCGCAGGCCGTCCACCAGGCGGCCGAGCCGCACCTCCCGCATCGCGACGCGGTTGTCCTGGCCGACGACGAAGACCACGCGCCGCGACTGGTCGTTGCCGATGGCGCTGTCGGGCAGCATCAGCGCCTCGTACTCGTTGCTGCCGACCACGCGGATGCGGGCGAAGACGCCGGGCGTGAACAGGCCGTCCGCGTTGTCGAACCGCGCCCGGGCACGGACCGTGCCGGTCTGCGAGTCGGCCACGTTGTCCACGAAATTGGTCTGCCCCGCGTGCCGGAACTCGGACTCCTCGCCGAGGGCGAGCTGCACCGGCGTGGCGCCGTCGCGCGCGGAGGGCTTGCCGCCCTCCCGCGCGAGCCGCTGGTAGCGGAGGAAGGCCGACTGGTCGACGTCGTAGTAGATGTCGATCGGGTCGGTGGAGACGACCACCGCCAGCAGCGTGGAAGCGGCATCGCCGCCCGAGACGATGTTCCCGGGGCTGACCAGGTGCCGGCCGATGCGGCCCGTCACGGGCGAGACCACGCGCGTCCAGCTGAGGTCCAGCTGCGCGCGCTGCAGCTGTGCCTCCGCGACGGAGATCATCGCATTGGCAGAGCGGACCGCCTCGGCGCGCTGGTCCACGATGGCCTCGGACACCGCCTGGGTTCGCCGCAGCTCGGTGGCGCGGCCCAGTTCCCGCTGCGTCAGGTCCAGCCGCGACCGCGTCTCCGCCAGACGGCCCTGCGCCTCGGCCAGCGCGGCCTGGTATGGGCGCTGGTCGATGGTGAAGAGAAGGTCGCCCTGCCGGACCAGCTGGCCGTCCTGGAAGTGCACGCCTTCCAGCGCGCCGCCGACGCGCGCGCGAACCTCCACATGGGCGAGGGCCGCGAAGCGCCCGGTGTAGTCGTCCCACTCCGTGATCATGCGCCGCACCGGCTCGCTGACCGTGACGCGGGGCGGCGGCGGGGCGGCCTGCGGGGTCTGCGCCGCGGGCTCGTCGCAGCCCGGCAGCGAGGCGAGCAGCAGAAGTCCCAGACCGAATGCCGCGCGGCCCCGTTTGATGCTGCGGCACCTGTTTGCGGCCGGGATGCCCAGAGCCGCCGACGTGCGTTCCATGTGCTGCCGCTCCCCTGTCTTCACCCGGAGGGTGGGCGGACCCTGTGCGGGAACGACCCACACGGGCTGCCACGCCTGTCACACCTCGGCTCAAGCCTCTCGATGGTCCAGCCGAGGGTCGGCCAAGGCGGCAGCGGAGCATGGGGCGCGAGGAGGCGTCTTTCTCCGGTTTGTCGCGGCGATGACGTCGGCTGCGTCCTGCCTCCAGCGAAGCCGGTCGGCAATTCGACGCAAGATCAGCACCATCGGCGCAAGCCGCCGCAAGCGCGGAACTTCCAGAATGTCGAAGATCGGCCAGCCACTGGATGACGGAGCCAGACATGTCGGTCCTTTCCGCAGGTGTTGCCCATGCGATCTTCGACCGCAGCCATGCCATGTCCAAGTTCGTTGGGCCGAGCGCCAGCCTCGGGCCAGGAAGGCCTGCCGCGATCTCGCCCTTTCGGATGCGGCGGGTGCTGCAACACGTCGACGAGAACCTGCACCGCCGCATCGGGCTGCAGGAACTCGCAACCCTGGCGGGCCTGAGCCCCTGGTACTTCTGCCGCGCCTTCAAGCGCGAGACGGGATTGCCGCCGAACCGCTACATCCTGGCACTGCGGCTCGACCGGGCATGCCGGCTGCTGGCGTCGCCAGGCGCGCGGCTCGCCGACGTCGCGGCGGCGGTCGGCTTTTCAAGCCAGGCCCACTTCACGAGCGCCTTCACGCGCATGCTGGGCATGCCGCCCGGCCGCTGGCGTGCGCTGCCGTCGGCAGGCGCGACCGGCATCGCAGATGCCTGATGGCGGCGCTCCGCGCCGGGCATGCAGCGTGTGCGTCCGCTGGCAGGCCCCATGCGGCAGCCAGCTCAACCCACAATCTGGCCGCCGGCCTCACTCCAGCCGCTCGCGCCTGAACTCCGTGGGCGTGACGCCGGTGGACTTGCGGAAGGCAGCGGCCAGTCGGCCGGAATCGTCGTAGCCCACCATCGCGGCCACCTGCGTCACGGACAGGTCCGTCGAGACCAGGAGGTCCCTGACCCGCTCCATGCGCCGCTCCAGCCGCCAGCGATGCGGCGGCATGCCCGTGGCGGCGCTGAAGGCACGGCAGAAATGATAGGGCGACAGTCCCACCAGGGCCGCGAGGTCGCCCAGCGAGACATCCTCCGAAAGATGCGCCATCAGGTGGTCGGTGACGCGCTTCACCTGCCAGGGCGCGAGGCCGCCGCGGGCGCGGCGCAGGGCGGCGGCCGCGGGCCAGCCATCCTCGCGCAGCGCCGCCAGGGCCAGCGCCTGCAGCACATGATCCACGAAGAGGCCGGACTGCGCCGCCGGTGTCCGCACCGCCGCCGCCAGCGCCCATCCGAGCGGCTCCGCCAGTTCGTTCCGCGCGCCCAGCACGGGTCGCCTGAAGGCACCGGCAGCGCCATCCCCCAAGGCTTCGAGGAAGGCGGGATCGAGATGCACGTGCAGCAGCCGCGACCTGCCATCCGGCGTGCGCCACCAGGTCGGCTGCCCGGGCGGGATGACGACGAAGGCGCCCGCAGCAAGGCGCACCTGCTGCCGGCTGCCCAGCAGATCGCTCTCGAGACGGCGCTTGTCGCTCAGCGCCATGACAAGGACGTTCCTCTCGCTCGAAGGCACCGAGATTTCGCTCGGCTCCTCCACCACGACTCCGGCGGAGGCGCCGGGCCGCAGGATCGTCGCACCCTCCTGCCGCGCCGTTCCGTGCAGGAACCGCGCGCGCGGGTAGTCGCCGATCTCCACGTCGCAGCCTGCCGTCATGGCGGCTCCCATCGGTGCAGTTCCACGCGCCGGGGAGCAGGCCACCCGGACCGTCCCATGCGACGCGGGAGGGAGGCTAGGCATCCCTGGCCCGGCCCGGGGCTCCCAATGGCGTGAGGCGCGCGCATCCCGGCAAGCCGGCCCCGATCGCAGCAATATCCTGCAAGCAGGGCCGCGCCGGGGCGTGCGTCAGGCCGCGCCGATCCGTGTCCGCGCCATAGGCAGGCTCCGGATGCGCTGCCCCGTCAGGGTTGCGACAGCGTTGGCGACGGCGGGCGGGATGCCCGGTGTCCCCGGCTCCCCGACCCCGCCGATCGGGGCGCCGCTCTCCACGATGCGGACGTGGACGCGTGGCATGCGGGCGAGGTTGAGGATGGGGTAGCCGTCGTAGTTGACGGCGCGCGGCTCGCCCGCCTCGAACACCATCTCCTCCAGCAGCGCGGAGGACAGGCCGATCGTGGCCGCGGAGCGGACCTGCTGTGCGACGATCGCCGGATTGACGATGCGGCCGGGGTCGATCGCCACCCAGATGTCGTGCACCACCACCTCGCCACCCTCGACGGAGACCTCGGCGATGGTCGCCACCTCGCTGCCGAAGGGCGACGCCATGGCGACGCCCCGTGCACGCCGCGTGCCGTCCGGCGCGTCGAAGGGCCCGCGGCGCCAGCCGCCCGAGAGGTCGGCCGCCGCGCGCAGCAGCGTGGACAGGCGCGCATTGTCCCGCAGCAGGGCCAGGCGCAGCTCGAACGGGTCCTTGCCGCCGGCCTGGGCCATCTCGTCAAGGAAGGACTCGTAGAAGAAGTCGTTCATCGAGTGTCCGACGGAGCGCCAGAAGCCGATGTTGACCGGGTGTTCAAGCTTCACCCAGTCCACCTGCCGGTCCGGGATGGCGTAGTGCTTCTCGGTGATGCCCTCCACCGCGGAGCTGTCGATGGCCGGGTTCGCCAGGAAGGCCGGGAAGTGCCGGCCGATCGGCCCCTCCCCCACGACGGTGGCCTGCAGCGCGGCCGGGTTGCCGTCCGCGTCCAGCGCGCCGCGGAACCGCACGTAGGAGAGCGGGCGGTAGGCGTCGCGCTTGAACTCCTCCTCCCGGCTCCAGATCACCTTCACGGGCCGCCCCACCGCGCGCGCCAGCGCGATGGCCTCCCTGAACGGGTCGGCATCCCCGTAGATGAAGTGCCGGCCGAAGAAGCCGCCGAGCTGGGGCGAGTGGATGCGGACCTGCTCCTGCCTCAGCCCCGCGAGCTCCGCCGCAACGCCCTGGTAGATGTCCTGGGCCTGGTTCGGGACCCAGAGGTCGAGGGTTCCGTCGGCGTTGAACCGCGCCAGGGCGGAGGGCGGCTCCATCTGGGCGTGCGCCAGGTAGGGCGCGTCGTACTCGGCCTCGACCACCCGGGCCGCGCCGCCGATCCGCGCGGCCGCATCGCCGTGCCGCTCCGCCGGCACGCCCTGGCTGGAGGCTGCCGCCTTCATCGCGGCGAGCTGCCCGGCGGAGGAGAAGTCGGCCGCGACGCCGCCCTGCCACTCCACCTGCAGCGCGTCCACGGCGCGGCGGGCCCGCCACCAGGTGTCGGCCAGCACCGCCACGCCACCGGGCAGGCGGTGCACGGAGTGGACGCCAGGCATGGCGCGGATCTCGGCCTCGTTCGAGACCCGGGCCGGCTCCGCGCCGCGCCGCGTCGCGTGCAGGACCGCCGCCTGCAGCATGCCGTCCACGGCCGTGTCGATGCCGTAGCGCGCCTGCCCGGTGGACTTCGCCAGGCTGTCCAGCCGCTTCACCGGCTGGCCGATGACGCGGAAGCGCGCCGGATCCTTGAGGGCGACGTTGGGGGGCGGCTGCAGGCGCGCCGCCTCCGCAGCCAGCTCGCCATAGCCGGCGCTGCGGCCGCTCGCGCGGTGCAGCACGCGGCCCGGGGGCTCGGTTTCGAGCTGCGCGGCCGGCACGCCCCAGCGCGCGGCGGCGGCCTCCACCAGCATGGCGCGCGCCGTGGCGCCCACGGT
>DASQNQ010000044.1:0-22864 GCA_035644895.1 Acetobacteraceae bacterium
ATCGCCTCCCGCGGGCGGGACGGGCTCGATATCCAGGACTACGGCGCCTCGGGGCTGCCCATGCTCGACGCCGCGGCGCTGGTCGCGCTGGTGCCGGACCTGGCCCGCGTGGCGGAGGTGCTGCCGGTGCCCTTCGACACCGTGCCCTCCACCGCGATGGGCTTCGCCCGCTGGCGGGCCCTGGCCGAGACCATCACGCAGCTCGAGGCGGCGCACCCCACGCTCGCGGGCGTCGTCGTCACGCACGGCACCTCGGCGATGGAGGAGACGGCCTATGCGCTCGACCTCGGGCTCGCCGCGCGGGTGACGGTGGTGCTGACCGGGGCGCAGCGGCCGGCGACGGCCCTGTCCTCCGACGGGCCGCTGAACCTGGTGAACGCGGTGCGCGTGGCGGCGCATCCGGAGGCGCGCGGCCTTGGCGTGCTGGTCGTGATGAACGACGAGGTGCATGCGGCGCGGGAGGTGACGAAGGCCAGCAACGGCCGGCTGCACGCCTTCCGGAGCCCCGCCTGGGGCCCGCTCGGCGTCGCGGACGGGGATGCGGTTGTGCTCCGCCGCCGCCCGGCGCCGGCCGGGCCGCGCCATGACATCGGGGCGATGGCCGCGCCGCCGCGCGTGGACATCCTCTACGCCCATGCCGATGGCGACGGCGTGGCGGTGGAGGCGTTCCTGGCCGCCGGCGCGCGCGGCATCGTGGCGGCCGGCTTCGGCCCGGGCTTCGTCACGCCCGCCGAGCGCGAGGCGCTGCGCGGCGCCATCGCGCGGGGCTGCACGGTCGTGCTCTCCTCCCGCACCGGGTCGGGGCGCGTGTTCCGCGCGACGCGCTACGCGGCGCAGGGCTTCCTGTCCGCGGAAGACCTGAACCCGCAGAAGGCGCGCATCAGGCTGGCCTTCGCGCTGGCGGAAGCCGACGCCGCCGGCGCCGCGGCGGCCTGCGCCCAGGGCACGTTCGGATCAGCTTGATCAAGCTGATCCGAACGTGCGCTAGCAGCCGCCCGGCATGGGGCTCAGCTCCAGCAGCCGGCCGTTGACGGAAAACTCCCCGAAGTCCATCGCCAGCTCGTCGGCGACGCCGTTCTCGAAGTAGCGCAGTCCGACTTCGTATTCGGGCGAGGAGGCGCCGCCGGTCGGCGCGCCGCGCTCGAAGAAGGCGACGCGCATGCGGGATGCGCCCTGGCCCTGCAGCATCGGGAAGCCCGGGTTGGCGGCGGGCGGCTGCCAGGGGGAGATGACGGTGGTGGTGTCCTGCGCGCCCTCGTCAGACGTGCCGTCGAACAGCGGCGCGACCAGGATGCGCCGCCCGGCCTTCGCCGTCTCGATCGCCATGACCGTGTGGTGCATCGGCAGCAGCGTCCCGGCCGGCAGGCTCTCCTGCCGCCCGGCGGGTTCCGCATAGCGCACCACGCCGGAGCCGTCGGGCCGCAGCTCCGCCTCGCCCGAGACGCGCTGGCTGACCGCGCCCTGGGTGGACTGCGTCAGGGAGAAGCGCAGACGCGAGGCGTCCTTCGCCTCGTAGGTGTTGTAGTCCGACACCGTCTCGACCTGCTGCCCGTCGCGGTCGACGACGGTCATGGTCATGCGTTGGCGGGTCGCCCAGCCCTCGCAGGCGTCCTGGATCTCGAACACCATGGCGCCGCGCACCTCCGCGACACCCGAATCCCGCGCCTGGGCGAGGTCGAGGCGGTAGGAGGCGCGATGCGGCGCGATGCGCTTGACCGCAGCCTCCACCTGCTCACGCGAGGGGGCCGCGGACGGGCCCTGGGCCGCGGCGGGCAGGGCGCCGGCTGCCACCAGGGACAGGATGAGCAGGCAGGCGGTGCGGCGCATGGGCAAGGTGGTCCTCCGGCGTGTGTTCGGGAGTTAGGAAGCCTTGGGCGTGCTCCCAGGTTTCGCGGGCGGCAGGTCGAGGCGGATGTGAAGCTCCTTCAGCCGCGCGGGCTCGACCGGCGCGGGGGCACCCATCATCAGGTCCTCCGCCTGCTGGTTCATCGGGAACAGGATGACCTCGCGGATGGCGGGCTCGTCGGCCAGCAGCATGACGATGCGGTCGATGCCGGGCGCCGAGCCGCCATGCGGCGGGGCGCCGTGGCGGAAGGCGTTCAGCATGCCGCCGAAGCGCTCCTCCACGTGGCCCGCGTCGTAGCCCGCGATCTCGAAGGCGCGGATCATGATGTCGGGGCGGTGGTTGCGGATGGCGCCCGAGGACAGCTCGATCCCGTTGCAGACGATGTCGTACTGGAACGCCTTGATCTCCAGCGGGTCAATCGTGTTCAGCGCCTCCAGCCCCCCCTGCGGCATGGAGAAGGGGTTGTGGCTGAACTCGATCTGCCCCGTCTCCTCGTTGCGCTCGTACATCGGGAAGTCGGTCACCCAGCAGAAGCGGTAGGCGTCCTTCTCGGTCAGCCCAAGCTCCCCGCCCAGGCGCGTGCGCACCTGCCCCGCCAGCTTCGCGGCCGCGCCCTCCTTGTCGCAGGCGAAGAACACGGCGTCGCCGTCCTTCAGCCCGCAGGCCTCGCGGATCGCGGCGGCGCGGCCGGCCTCCAGGTTGCGGGCGATGGGACCCTTCGCCTCGCCGCCCTCGAACTGGATGTAGCCGAGGCCGCCCGCACCCTGCTCCTTCGCGAAGTCGTTGAGCTTGTCGAAGAAGGAGCGCGGGTTGGCCGCCGCGCCCGGCGCCGGGATGGCGCGCACCACCGCGCCCTTCTCCACCGCGCGGGCGAAGAGCCCGAAGGAGGAGCCGGCGAAGTGCGACGTCACGTCCGTGATGCGCAGCGGGTTGCGCAGGTCCGGCTTGTCCGAGCCGAACTCCAGCATCGCCTGGGCATAGGGGATCCGCGGGAAGGGCGCGGGCGTGACCGCGCGCATCGTGCCCGTCCAGCCGCGGAACTCCTCGAACACGCCGGCCAGCACGGGCTCGATGGCGGCGAAGACGTCCTCCTGCGTCACGAAGCTCATCTCGAAGTCGAGCTGGTAGAACTCGCCCGGCGAGCGGTCGGCGCGCGATGCCTCGTCGCGGAAGCAGGGCGCGATCTGGAAGTAGCGGTCGAAGCCCGCCACCATCGTCAGCTGCTTGAACTGCTGCGGCGCCTGCGGCAGGGCGTAGAACTTGCCGGGGTGGTTGCGCGCCGGCACCAGGAAGTCCCGCGCGCCCTCCGGGCTCGACGCCGTCAGGATCGGCGTCTGGAACTCGACGAAGCCCTGCTCGATCATGCGGCGGCGGATGGAGGCGATGACCTGGGCCCGCAGCATGATGTTGCGGTGCTGCTTCTCCCGCCGCAGGTCGAGGAAGCGGTAGCGCAGGCGCATCTCCTCCGGCGCGCGGTCGTCCTGCGCGACCTGGAAGGGCAGCACCTGCGCCTCGGACTGCACCTCGGCCTCGCGCACGCGCAGCTCCACCTCGCCGGTCGGCAACGCGGCGTTGACCGTGCCGGCCTCGCGCCCCACCACCTCCCCGGTCACGGTCACGACGCTCTCGGGACGCAGCGCCTCGAGCGTGGCGAAGACGGGCGAGCCCTGGGCGACGACGCACTGCGTCAGGCCGTAGTGGTCGCGCAGGTCGACGAACAGCAGCGACCCGTGGTCGCGCTTGCGGTGCACCCAGCCCGAGATGCGCACGGTCTTGCCGGCGTCGCTGGCGCGCAGCGCGCCGCAGGTGTGGGTGCGATAGGCGTGCATGAGGGGAACCCGTCATCAGGCGGAAAGCGCGCAAAGGGGGGGAGGCAGCCCCACCCTGTCAAGCCCGGCCGCCCTTTCCCCGCCGGGCGCGCAGGGGTAGAAGCCCCGTCATGAGCCGCCGCCCCCCGGCGGGCGCCGATGTCGCCCCCGCCATGATCACCACCAGCGCCGACCTGGCCGCCCTGTGCGAACGCCTCCGCGCCGAGCCCTTCGTGACCGTGGACACGGAATTCATGCGGGAACGCACCTACTGGCCGGAGCTCTGCGTCGTGCAGCTCGCAGGCAGCGAGGACGTGGCCGTGGTGGACGCGCTGGCGCCCGACCTCGACCTCGCCCCGCTCGGCGCTCTGCTGGCCGACCCGGCGGTGGTGAAGGTGTTCCACGCGGCGAGGCAGGACGTGGAGATCTTCCTGCTCAAGTACGGGGCGGTGCCGACGCCGCTGTTCGACACGCAGGTCGCGGCGACGGTCGCGGGCTTCGGCGACCAGGTGAGCTACGACGCCCTCGCCCGCGCCTTCGCCGGCGCCGCGATCGACAAGGCCCACCGCTTCTCCGACTGGGCGGCGCGACCGCTCTCACCGGCGCAGATCGCCTACGCCGCCGCCGACGTGACCCACCTGCGGAAGATCTACACCGGCCTGACCGGGCGCCTGGAGCGGGAGGGGCGGCTGGCCTGGGTGGCGGAGGAGATGGCGGCGCTGGCCGAGCCCGCGACCTACCGCGTCGAGCCCGAGGACGCCTGGGAGAGGCTGCGACCCCGCACCCACAACCGGCGCTTCCTGGCCCTGCTCCGCGCCGCCGCCGCCTGGCGGGAGCGGGAGGCGCAGCGGATCAACATCCCCCGCCAGCGGCTCGTGAAGGACGAGACGCTGCTGGAGATCGCGGCCACCGGGCCGGACACGCCGGCCGACCTGGCGCGGGCCCGCGGCATCAGCGAGAACTTCGCCAAGGGCAAGTCCGGCGCGGGGCTGCTGGCGGCCCTGCGGGAGGCGCGGGAGCTGCCCGATGACGCCCTGCCGGACGCCCCGCGGGAGCGGCAGGGCCAGCCCCCCTCCCCCGCGCTCGTCTCGCTGCTCAAGGTCCTGCTGGCCGCGAAGAGCGAGGAGCACCACGTCGCCCCCCGCCTGCTGGCGAGCAGCGACGAGCTGGAGCGCCTGGCCGCCGGCGAGACGGACGTGCCGGCCCTGCAGGGCTGGCGGCGGGAGGTGTTCGGCGCCGCGGCGCTGGACCTCCGGGCCGGGCGGGTCGCCCTCGGCGTGGACGGGAAGCGCGTGCGGCTGATCCCGGCGGGCTGAGGCCGCGCCTACTGGATCGCGCCGAAGATCTTCTCCGACAGCCGATCGAGCGCGCCGAACACGAGTGGCGTAGAGAACCCCACGAGCAGGGCGACAAGCCCGGGTGCGAGCGAGGCGCCGTCGTCCAGCCCGCGGAACTGATCCACGAACAGCCCGATGACCGCGCCGAGCAGCAGCCCGAAGAGGGCGGTGTGCCAGAAGGTCGATCCGTCACCGAAGGTCAGCCGGTGCGTCGATGCGCGCACCGTCAGGGTCCTGAGGCCTGCCGCGACCGCGCCGATCATCGCGAAGAGGCACGGAAGCAGGTAGTCGGAGACGATCTTCACCATCGTTTCCACGCCGCCGTTCAGGGAGCGCCCCTCCTGGAAGCGTAGCCAGTAGCGCTCCGAGATCTCGGTCAGCAGCCGGGCCTCCTCCAACCGCCGGATCTCCTCAGGTCTCGGGGCGTCCGGCGCGGCGATGTCGGTGACCGAGGCGACCTGGAGCGGCCGGACCGGCTCAGCCAGGCCTGCCACGCTGTCGAGGGTGGCCACGCATGTGAGGGGCCATACCGCGGGCGGCATCGTCTGTCCCTTGCCCTTCGCCGCTTCCAACGCCGCGCAGTTCACGTCCGAAAGCCCAACCAGCCCCAGCCACCATGTCCGCTCCAGGATGCGGAAGGGGGACGCGGCCGCATCGAGCCACGCCTGCATCTGTTCGTGCAGCTTCAGGTAGTTGGCCATGACGCCCTGGTAGCGCCTGCAGAGCGTTCGCTGCTCGGCGCTCGCATGCATCGGCGGCTGCAGCCCGGGCACCCAGCCGACCAGCTCGCACCATGCCGCGACGTCGCGCGTCGCCGCGGGCACGGCGACGACCTGGCCGGCGCCGCCGGCCATCCCGCCCTGCCGCATCCGGGCCTCGGCCTCGATGCGTTCCTTCTGCTCCTGCCGTTCCATGTCGCCGGCGAGCGTGCTGAAGAAACTCTCGAGCTGCTTTCGCTCGGCGATCAGGCGCTGCCCGGCCAGGACGTAGACGTAGCTCATGAGGGTCACCGCGACGAGGACCACCGCAAGTGTCCAGCGGAACCAGCCCTGTCGCGCGATGCTCCGGCCATAGATGTCGGTCCGCCGCTTGGGGCTGGACTCCGGGCCGGACCTGTGCAGGTAGCCACGCGTCACGCGGGCGCTGTCCACCGTGACCGGGGAGGCGACGGCCGACAGGAAGTCGCGCGCGAGGATCAGGAAGGTGGTGTCGTCCACCTGCGCGCCGTCGGGCGCCGGCCGGCCTTCCTGGATGCGGACGATCCGGGACAGGAACTCCGCCTTGCTGGCCACCGGCGGCGTGGCGCCCACCAGGCACTGCGGCTGAACCGAGCCGGGCCGGCTGGCATCCGGGCGCGTGTCGTCGAAGTAGAGGTCGAGCCGCGCATTCGGCTCGCGGCTCAGATGGTCGAGCAGCGTTTCGATGTCGCCGATCAGCCGCGGCCTGGCATCCGGCGCGAAGACGAAGGACTGGGGCGCGTCGACCATGGCGGAGTTGCACTCCTTCCGTCGCGTCCCGCACGTTAAGTTGTCGACGCTTCGAACTTCAAGCGTCCAGATCGCGCGCGGACACCTCCACGGTCGCGGTCATCCCGAGCGCGCCGGCCAGCGTCTCGAGCCGCCGGTGGACGCTCTCCCCGGCGAAGACGCCCGAGCCCTCGACGAGGCGCAGCCGCAGCTCCCCGCCGCGCCGCCGCAGCGAGGTGCCGGCCAGCAGTTCCGGCGTGCCGCCCGAGAGGGTGTAGGCCAGCCGCAACGCCGCCCCCAGCGCCTCCGCCCGGCGCAGCGCCTCGGGCGCGAGCAGCGCACGGGCGGCGGGCAGGTAGGTGGCGGCGGGCTCGGCCTCGTAGCGCAGCGCGACCACGAGGGCGAGGAACGCGCGCTGGTGGTGGTCGAGCCCCACGCCGGGCTGGCGCAGCACCCGGTAGAAGCTGTGCTCCGGCCGGTAGTCGGGATGGTCATGGGCGCCGATGTCGGAGACGAGGCAACCGGCGACGCGAAGGGCGCGGTCGTCCGGGGTCTCGTCGTCGAACAGCGGGTCCGTCCAGCGCATCAGCGCCGCTGGCATGTCGGGATCGCGGGCATGGCGTGAGGCGAGGTCCTGGCCCGCCTCCAGCAGCGGATCGGCCTGCCGCACCGCCGGCGGCAGCAGGCGCGCATACCACCCCTCCCGCAGCCCGTTGGCCGAGAACACGACCCGTTGCGCCCCGGTCGCCCGGAGCAGGCGCCGCAGCACCACCGCGGCATAGGGCAGGTCGGCCAGGCGCTTGGCCGGCGCCCCCGGCATGCGCTCCAGCGCCCGTCGCGGGGCCTGGGCGACGACGCCGGAGAGGTCCCGCGCCTCCTCCCGCCGCAGCACGTAATGGTGGACGATCGAGAGCGGGTAGCCGGTCTGGGACATGTGCATGCGCGCCAGCGCCCGCCACGCGCCACCGACCAGGTAGAGGTCCCGCCCCTCCCCTCGCCGCAGCCACGGCACGCGCGACAGGTCGCCCTCGGCCAGGGCGCGCGCCCGGGTCATGTCGGCGCCGGCCCGGTCGGCCAGCCTGATGGTGCCGAGCGGCAGCGACGTGGCGCGCGCCAATCGGCCATGCTCCAGCTCCACCAGTTCGAGCGAGCCGCCGCCGATGTCGCCCAGGATCCCGTCGGCGCCGGGAAAGCCGAGCAGCACGCCCTCCGCCGAGAGGGCCGCCTCCTCCTCGCCCGCGAGGATCCGGATCGGGATGCCGGGCAGGCGGCGCCCGAGTTCCTCGATGAACTGCGGACCGTTCTCGGCGTCCCGCGTCGCCGCGGTGGCCAGCACCTCGACCGGGTCGGCCTCCATCGCACGGGCGACCGCGTGGTAGCGGGTCATCACCGTCAGCGCCGGCGCGACCGCCTCCTCGTTCAGCCTGCCCGTGAGCTGCAGGCCCCGGCCGAGGCCGAGCACCGCCTTCTCGTTGAAGATGGGCAGGGGGTTCCGCGACTCGCCCTCGAACACCACCAGGCGCACGGAGTTGGAGCCGAGGTCCACCACCCCGAAGCGGCGCTTGGCCATGGGGGGCCGGGTCGCCCCGGCCGGTCCTGGCAACTGGTCCAAACCTGTCCCCCCTAGTCCTGCAGCACACGGTCCTGGCGCGGGCGCCGCGCCGCCCGTGCCGCCCCCTTGAGCGCGCTGCCGCGCCCGGACAGCGACGGGTTTGTCATGAAATACTCGTGAGCGGCGATGGGCCGCGCGCCGACGGGCACGCGGTGGAAGGTGCCATCCGCCTGCAGCTCCCAGCTCTGCATGGTGTCCTGCATGTTCACGACCATCACCTGGTCGAGGATCTGCGCGTGGACGGTCGGATTCTCGATCGGCACCATCGTCTCGACGCGCCAGTCCATGTTGCGCGCCATCAGGTCGGCCGAGGAGATGAACACCCGCGCGCGGCGCGACGGCAGGCGGTGGCCGTTGCCGAAGACGTAGATGCGGCTGTGCTCCAGGAAGCGCCCGACGATGGACTTGACGCGGATGTTGGAGGACAGCCCCGGCACGCCCGGACGCAGGCAGCAGATGCCGCGCACCACGCAATCCACCCGCACGCCCTCCTCGGATGCGCGGTAGAGCGCGTCGATGACCTGCTCGTCCACCAGGCTGTTCACCTTCAGCCAGATCGTCGCAGGCTTGCCCTCCCGCGCGAAGCCGATCTCGCGCTCGATCAGGCCGAGCAGCGCGGGGCGGATGGTCAGCGGCGCGAAGGCCAGCGCCTCCATCGTCTCGGGGCGGGCATAGCCGGTCATGTAGTTGAACAGCTTCGCGGCGTCGCGTGTCAGCGCCGGGTCGGCGGTGAAGAAGGAGAGGTCGGTGTAGATGCGCGCCGTGACCGGGTGGTAGTTGCCCGTGCCGAAGTGCGCGTAGGAGCGCAGGCCCTCGCGTTCCCGCCGCACTACCAGCGACACCTTGGCGTGGATCTTCAGCTCCACGAAGCCGTACACCACCTGCACGCCGGCGGCCTCCAGCTCACGCGCCAGGGCGATGTTGCGCTCCTCGTCGAAGCGGGCCTTGAGTTCGACCATGGCGGTGACGGACTTGCCCGCCTCCGCCGCCTCGATCAGCGCACGGGCGATCGGGCTCTCGCGGCTCGTGCGGTAGAGCGTCTGCTTGATGGCGACGACGCTCGGGTCGCGCGCCGCCTGGCGCAGGAACTGCACCACCACGTCGAAGCTCTCATACGGGTGGTGGACGACGATGTCCTTCGACGCGATCGCCGCGAAGCAGTCCCCGCCGAAGTCGAGGATGCGCTCCGGGAAGCGCGGCGTGTAGGGCGTGAAGAGCAGGTCCGGCCGGTCGTCCACGATCAGCTGCCGCAGGTCCGAGACGCCGAGCAGCCCGTCCACCACGAACATGCCGCTCGGGTCGGCGTCCAGCTCGTCCACCACCAGGTCGAGCATGTCGCGCGCCATGCCCTTCCCGACCGAGAGCCGGATCGCGCGCCCGCGGCGGCGGCGCTTCAGCGCCGTCTCGTAGGACCGCACCAGGTCCTCGGCCTCCTCCTCGAACTCCACGTCGGTGTCGCGGATCAGGCGGAACAGGCCCTGCTCCGCCAGGATGAAGCCCGGGAACAGCCGCCCGAGCGAGAGGGTGATGAGGTCCTCGAGCTGCACGAAGCGGATCGGCCCACCGCCCTCCGCGGCGGGCATGCGGATGAAGCGGTCGACCTGCGGCGGCAGCGGCAGCAGCGCGCGCATCGTGCCGCCGTCCTCCTCGCGCACGAGCTTCAGCACCATGCAGACGCCGAGGTTGGCGATGAAGGGGAACGGGTGCGCCGGGTCGATCGCGAGCGGCGTCAGCACGGGGAAGACCCGGTCCATGAACCAGCGGTCCAGCCAGCGCCGGTCGGCCTCCGCCAGATCCGCCGGCTCGCACACCACGATGCCGGATTGGGCGAGCAGGCCCCGCAGCTCCCGCCAGCGTTCCTGCTGGCCCGTGATCAGCTTCGTCGCCTCCGCATGGATGGCGGCCAGGGCCTGCGTCGGCGTCAGCCCGTCCGAGGAGAGCTTGCCGACTCCCGCCCTCTCCTGGCCCACCAGCCCCGCGACGCGGACCGAGTAGAACTCGTCGAGGTTCGAGGCGGAGATGGCCACGAAGCGCAGGCGCTCCAGCAGCGGGTGGCGGGGGTTCGCCGCCTCCTCGAGCACGCGGGTGTTGAAGGCCAGCCAGGACAGCTCTCGGTTGATGAAGCGCGCCGGGCTGTCGGGGCCGATCGTCTCCGGGGCGGGGTGTGGCAGGTCCATGCGCCAGACTAACGCAGGAGGGCGCCACGTGGTGAGGGGGACGTGCCCTCCGCCACCGAACCGTCACCGTTCCAGCCGAGCCCGTCCAGCACGGCCCGCAGCAGCGGCCGCGTGACGGCCCCGCCGGCCGCCAGTGCCGCCCGGTCGATCGCCGCGACCGCGGCCGCCAGCGCCCCCGCCTCCCTCGGCAGCCGCGCGAGCAGGTACGGCCGGAGCACCGCATCGAGCGTGAGCTGCCGGTCCGCCAGCAGCTTTCCCAGCACGGCCTCCATCAGCGCGTCGGAGGGGTGGCCGATGCCGACGGCGTGGGTCGCGCGCAGCCGGCTGGCGAGGTCGGGCAGCGCGACGGGCCAGCGCGAGGGCGGCTCCCGCGCCGCCAGCAGCAGCTTCGCGCCCGTCTCGGCGCCCCGGTTGATGAGGTGGAAGAGGGCAACCGGGTCGGCCCGGTCCGCGTCGTCGAGCGCGGTGCCGCGCACGGGCGCCAACGCCTCCTCCGCGGTCAGCGCGGCGCCGTCCAGCCTCCGCCAGCCGCCGGCCGAGGCCGCCGCCCTCAGCGCGTGGCTCTTCCCCACGCCAGGGGGCCCGTGCAGCGCGAGGCGCCCGGCGGGCCAGGTGTTCGGCCGGTCCAGGAAGGCCAGCGCCTCGGCGTTCGATGCGTCCTCCAGCAGGTCCGCGCGGGCGGAGGAGGCGGGCGGCACGAAGGGCAGCGGCAGCTGCGCGGGCCGCATGGGCGATGCCACCGCTCAGCCCCCCGTGCGCGGCGGGTCGAGGTAGAGCGGGCTCTCGAGGTAGCGCCGCAGCCAGTAGCGCGCCAGCACGCCGAGCGCGGCCGCCATCGGGACGGCCAGCAGCACGCCGAGGAAGCCGAAGGCGATGCCGCCCGCGAAGAGCGCGAAGATCACCCACACGGCGTGCAGTTCCACCCGGTCGCCGAGCAGGCGCGGGTAGATGACGTAGCCCTCCACCGCCTGCCCCGCGACGAAGACGGCGACGACCAGCCCGACCCCGCTCCAGGTGCCGAACTGCGCGACGGCCAGCACCACCGCCGTCACGAAGCCGGTGATCGTGCCGATGTAGGGGATGAAGGAGAGGATGCCCGCCATCAGCCCGACCGCCAGCCCCAGCTCGAGCCCCACGAGCGACAGACCGACGGCGTAGAACACGCCGAGCACGAGGCAGCAGAGCAACTGCCCGCGCAGCCAGGCGGACAGCACGCGGTCCGTGTCGCGGGCGAGCTGGCGCAGCACATGGGCGTTGCGCCGCGGCAGCCAGCTCTCCACGCGCTTGATCAGGTCGGGCCAGTCCCGCAGCAGGTAGAAGCCCACCACCGGCGTCACCACCACCAGGCTGAACACGTTGAACAGCGCGAAGCCGCCGCCGATCAGCCGCGTGACGGCGGTGCCGAGGAAGGTCATCACCTGCCCCGCCTGGCTGACGACGAGCTGGCGCAGCCGCGCATCCACCACCTCCGGCCCGAAGCGGTCCTGGAGCGCCTGCAGCGCATCCTGCACCGCGGCCGTGATGCCGGCGACGTAGTTCGGCAGGCGCTGGATCAGGATGCCGACCTGCGAGATGAGCAGCGGATAGAGCAGCAGCAGCCCGACGAGCCCGAGCGCCGCCAGCGCCAGTATCAGCAGGAACGCCGACAGCCCCCGCGGCAGGCCGAGCCGCGCGAGCGCGGTCACCGGCGGGTCGAGGAAGTAGGCAATGCAGATGGCCAGCACGAAGGGCGTCAGGATCGGCGAGAACAGCCAGAGCGCGAAGGCGAGTGCCGCGAGCCCGCCCAGCACCACGCCGAGCCGCTGCGCCCGCGTCGCGCGCCGTGCGCCGGGGGAGGCGGGCCAGTGCGCGGGCCGCGCCTCCTCCCCCCGCGGGCCGGGCGGCGGGCGCAGCATGGGCAGCCCCGGCTTCGGGGCGGCGCGCGGGTCGGGCGGGGTCGGGCCTATCCCCATCGGGCGGCCCGCAGCACGTAGGCGGCACCCGAGGCGACGGTCGATAGCGCGACGGCCCAGACGAGCGCCGTCAGCAGCCCCTGCCCGGCCAGCCCGTAGCCCGCCAGCAGCAGGGCCAGCGCCGCGAGCGCGATCTGGAGCACGGTGTTCGCCTTGGACACCAGCAGCGGCTGGATCGGCGGCGGCTGCCCCATCACGGTGAACAGGGCGACGCCGCCCAGGATCAGCACGTCGCGGAACACCACCAGGATCGCGAGCCAGTCGGGCAGCACGCCGATGGCAGCCAGCGTGACGTAGATGGACACCAGCAGGGCCTTGTCCGCGAGAGGGTCGAGCAGGGCGCCGATGCGCGAGCGCGCATTCCGGACCCGCGCCAGCCATCCGTCCAGCCCGTCCGAAATCCCGGCCGCCACGAACACCCAGAAGGCGAGGTCGAGCCGCGCCTGCAGCACCAGCCAGACGGCCGCTGGCACGGCGCAGAGCCGCGCCAGCGTGATCGCGTTCGGGATGGTGAGGATGCCCGCATCCGCCGCGTCGGCGGGCGGCGGCGCGGGGGGTCGGTCAGCGGCCCCCAAGGCTCAGGCGCCATCCCTCGCCGGGCACGGGCGGCACGACGGGCGCGAGGGCGAGCCCCCCCTGCGCCAGCGCCGCCGGCGCCAGGTCGGCCTCGGTCCGCAGGCCGAGGCGCAGCCGCGCCATGTCGGGCGCGATGCTGACCACATCCACCCGTGCGACCTGCGGGCTGGCGGAGAGCCGCCGCGTGATCTCCACCCACTCGGGGAAGGAGCGGTAGACCGCCACCGTCTCCAGCAGCGAGACAGCCGGGCCGCCCGGGCGCGCGGCGCCGGGTGCGGCCGGCACGCCCGGCTGCGCGCCGCCCGACCGCAGGGCCGCGACGCGGGCCGGGCTGAAGTTGACCGTCACCTGCCCGATGTAGCGCGTGGGCGTGATGCGCTCGCTCTCGATCACCAGGCTCTGCACGAGTTCGTCGATCTGGCGGTCCGAAAGCCCCGGTGGCAGGCCAAGCGCCGAGGCCATCCGGGCATAGGCCGCGCGCTGGCCGGCGGCCAGCGCCCTCTCCCGCGCCACCACCGCGTTCTCCGCCGTGGCCTCGGCCGGCACGCCGCGCTGGACCAGCGCGTCGGAGGAGAGCTCCTGCGCCATCGCCGGCAGGGCGCCGCCGTGCAGCGGCGCGAGCGCCAACCCTGCGAGCAGGCGCATTGCGGCAAGCCGCGGAAGGTGGTTCCGTGCGGCCCGCCCGATCCCCGGCATGTTCCCATTCCCTGACACCACCACGCGCATACCCGATCGAGGGCCAGCATGACCAGCCTGACCTACCGCGACGCCGGAGTGGACATCGAGGCCGGGGACGCCCTGGTGGAGGCCATCAAGCCCCTCGCCCGCCGCACCGGCCGCGCCGGCACCATGGGGGGGCTGGGCGGCTTCGGCGCCCTGTTCGACCTGAAGGCGGCGGGCTTCACCGACCCGGTGCTCGTCTCCTCCACGGACGGCGTCGGCACGAAGCTGCGGCTGGCCATTGATGCCGGGCGGCATGCCGGCGTCGGCGTGGACCTGGTGGCCATGGTGGTGAACGACCTGGTGGTGCAGGGCGCCGAGCCGCTGTTCTTCCTCGACTACTTCGCGACCGGCCGGCTCGACGTCGCGCAGGCGCAGGAGGTGATCGGCGGCATCGCCGAGGGCTGCCGCCAGGCCGGCTGTGCGCTGGTGGGGGGCGAGACGGCCGAGATGCCGGGCCTCTACGCCGGCGGCGACTACGACCTGGCAGGCTTCGCGGTCGGCGCGGCGGAGCGGGGCGCGCTGCTGCCCTCGGGCGATGTCGGGCCCGGCGACGTGCTGCTCGGGCTGGCGGCCTCCGGCGTGCATTCCAATGGCTTCTCCCTCGTGCGGCGGATCCTGGACCATGCGGGCGCGCTGCCCGGCACCCCCGCCCCCTTCGGCGGGGGCACGCTGGCCGAGGCGCTGCTGGCGCCGACGCGCATCTATGTCCGCCCGGTGCTGGCCGCCCACCGCGCCGGGCTGGTGAAGGCCGCGGCCCACATCACGGGGGGCGGGCTGCCGGGCAACCTGCCGCGCGTGCTGCCGGCGGGCACGGTCGCCGCGCTCGACGCCGGCGCCTGGACGCCGCCGCCCGTCTTCGCCTGGCTGGCGCGGGAGGGCGGCGTGCAGCCGGCCGAGACGCTGCGCGTCTTCAACTGCGGCATCGGCATGGTGCTGGTGGTGGGCGCCGACCGGGCGGCGGAGGCCCGCGCCCTGCTGGAGGCGGCCGGCGAGACGGTGCTGCCCATCGGCGCGATCGAGGCCGGCGCGGGCGCGGCCGCCGTGCGGGTGGACAACCTCCGCCCCGGCTGGCCGGGATGAGGCGGCGCGTCGCCATCCTGATCTCGGGCCGCGGCTCGAACATGGCGGCGCTGCTCGACGCCGCGGCGGACCCCGCCTACCCGGCGGACATCGTCCTGGTGCTCTCGAACCGGGCGGATGCCGAGGGCCTTGCGCGCGCGGAGGCCGCCGGCGTCCCGACCGCGGTGGTCGAGAGCCGGTCCTTCGGCCGCGACCGCGGCGGGTTCGAGGCCGCGATGACGACGACGCTCGACCGGCACGGGGTGGAGATCGTGGCGCTGGCCGGCTTCATGCGCGTGCTGACGGAGGGCTTCGTGGCGCGCTGGGCCGGGCGGATGGTGAACATCCATCCGTCCCTCCTGCCCGCCTTCCCCGGCCTCGACACCCATGCACGGGCGCTGGCGGCGGGCGTGAGGCTGCATGGCTGCACCGTCCACCTGGTGACGCCCGGCGTGGACGAAGGCCCGATCCTCGCCCAGGCCGCCGTGCCGGTGCTGCCCGGGGACGACGCGGCGCGCCTCGCGGCCCGCGTGCTGGAGCAGGAGCACCGCCTCTACCCCGCGGCGCTGGCCTGGCTGGCCGCGGGCCGGGTGCGGGTGGAGGGCGGGATCGCCCGGGTGGATGCCGAGACGGCGCCCGGCGCCCTGGTCAACCCCTTGCCGGCGCGGAACGCTCTACCTACAACCGCGCCGGCAAGCGCAAGGGGCTAGGGGCGAATGGCCGACAAGGAAATCGCAGAGGTGGACATGTCCGAGGTGAAGGCCGAGGACATCATCGGGGAGCGCCAGGCGCTCTACAACAGCTTCATGACGGCGACGATGTGGGGCATCGGCATCGTCGTGGTCACCCTCGTCCTGATGGCCGTCTTCCTGGTCTGACTCCGCGAGGTCTGCCCCCTCCCCGCAGGGAGGGGGCCAGGCCGGTTCAGCCGACGATCTCGTGGCCCGCGAAGAAGTAGGCGATCTCGATCGCCGCGTTCTCCGGGCTGTCGGAACCGTGGACCGAGTTCGCCTCGATGCTCTCGGCGAACAGCTTGCGGATCGTCCCTTCGGCGGCGTTGGCCGGGTTGGTGGCGCCCATGATCTCGCGGTTCTTCGCCACCGCGTTCTCGCCCTCCAGCACCTGCACCACCACCGGGCCGGAGGTCATGAAGGCGACGAGGTCCTTGAAGAAGGGCCGCTCGCGGTGGACGCCGTAGAAGGTCTCCGCCTGCACCTGCGTCATGTGGATGCGCCGCTGCGCCACGATGCGCAGGCCCCGCTCCTCGAACACCGCGTTGATCTTGCCGGTCAGGTTCCGGCGCGTCGCGTCGGGCTTCAGGATGGAGAAGGTGCGCTCGATGGCCATGGGGCGGTTCCCTGTTCGCAGGTGCAATGCTCGCGGCGGGGGATAGGGGGAAGCCAGCCCTGGTGCAAGGCCCAAGGGAGGGGCCCGGCATCCCGGCGCCCCGGCGCGCGTTCGGGTCCGGACGCCAGGAGGGACGCCCGATGCCGGACGACACGCCGAAGACCGAGGTGGGCAAGAGCCCCGGCTACATCCCCCGCCCCCCCTCGCCCGAGGACGTGGACAAGGTCAGCGACCAGCAGGGCCTGATCTCCGACGAGTGGGCGCCGAACCCGACCGAGGACACGCCGGCCGAGCGCGACGTGGAGGGCCAGCCGGGCTGAGGCTGCGCGACGGCGCGGGACCGGCTACAAGGGCGTCCCATGTCCGTGCTCCTCATCCGCGGCCTCACGCTCCGCATCGCCGGCCGCACCCTGCTCGAAGGGGCGGACCTCACCGTGGACCCGGGCCGCAAGGTGGGTCTTGTCGGGCGGAACGGCGCGGGCAAGTCCACCCTGCTCAAGGCAGTGATCGCCGCGGCGGACCGCACGGGCGGCCCGGACGCGGGGGAGATCCGCCTTGCCGCCCGCGCGCGCCTCGGCCACGTCGCGCAGGAGGCGCCGGGCGGCGACGCCACACTGCTCGATGCCGTGCTCGCTGCAGACACCGAGCGCGCGGCGCTGCTCGCCGAGCTGGCCGAGGGGCTGGACCGGGAGCCGGACGGCGTGCGCGCCGCCGAGATCCATGAGCGCCTGATCGCCATCCGCGCCGACGCCGCGCCCGCGCGCGCGGCCACCGTGCTCGCCGGCCTCGGCTTCGACGCGGAGGCGCAGGCACGGCCCCTCTCCTCCTACTCCGGCGGCTGGCGGATGCGCGTCGCACTCGCCCGCGCCCTGTTCCTCGAGCCCGAGCTGCTGCTGCTCGACGAGCCGACGAACCACCTGGACCTGGAGGCGACCCTTTGGCTTGAGGGGTGGCTCGCACGCTTCCCGGGCGCGGCCATCATCGTCAGCCACGACCGCGGCCTGCTCGACCGCGCGGTGGACCAGATCGCGCATCTCGACCGCGGCCGGATCGCCACCTACTCGGGCGACTTCGCCGAGTTCGTGCGCATCCGGGCAGAGCGCCAGGCGCAGCTCGTCGCGCAGAACACGCGCCTGGCCGCGGAGCGCGCGCGCATCCAGGGCTTCGTGGACCGCTTCCGCGCCAAGGCGAGCAAGGCGCGCCAGGCGCAGTCGCGCCTGAAGGCGCTGGAGCGCCTGCCGCCGATCGAGGCGGTGGTGGAGGACACCGCCACCCGCTTCGCCTTCCCCGAGCCGGAGGCGCTCTCCCCGCCCATCCTCGCCATCGAGCGGGCGGAGGCCGGCTACGACGGCCGCGCCGTGCTCCGCAACCTCGACCTGCGCGTGGACCAGGACGACCGCGTCGCGCTGCTGGGCGCCAACGGCAACGGCAAGTCCACGCTCGCGAAGCTGCTGGCCGGGCGGATGGAGCCGCTGCGCGGCACGGTGCGACGTGCGCCGCGCCTGAAGGTCGGCTACTTCGCCCAGCACCAGGCGGAGGAGCTGAACCCGGCCGGCACGCCGCTGTCGCACATGCAGGCGGCGCTGCCCAAGGCGACCTCGACGGCCTGCCGCGCGCAGCTCGCCCGCTTCGGGCTGGATGCGGACCGGGCCGAGACGCCGGTCAGCCAGTGCTCGGGCGGGGAGAAGGCGCGGCTGCTGCTCGCGCTGACGACGCGCGACGCGCCGCAGCTGCTCATACTGGATGAGCCGACGAACCACCTCGACATCGATGCGCGCGAGGCGCTGGTGAAGGCGCTGGCGGAGTTCGGCGGCGCGGTGCTGCTGATCACCCACGACCCGCACCTGGTGGAGCTGGTGGCGGACCGGTTGTGGCTGGTCGCCGACGGCACGGTGCGCGCCTTCGACGGCGACATGGACGACTACCGCGCCTGGCTCTCGGACCGCGCCCGCCCCGCGGCCCGGCCCGATTCCGCCCCCTCCCGCAACGGGGAGCGGCGCGACCGCGCCGAGGCCCGGGCGGCGCAGGCGCCGATCCGCGCCCGGCTCAAGGCAGTGGAGACGCAGCTCGAGAAGCTCGGGCTCGAGGCGAAGCTGATCGAGCGGCGCCTCGAGGACCCGGACACCTATGCGAAGCGCAAGCCGGAGGACATCGCCTGGGCCACCACCCGCCGTGCCGCCATCGCGCGGGAGGTGGAGCGGCTGGAGGCCGAGTGGCTGGAGCTGTCAGAGCAGCTCGAGGCCGCCTGAGCACCGCACCTTGCGCAAGCCGCCGGTCCATCCATGATGTCGTTGCGCGACGGGCCGCGCCACCGCGGCGGGACGCGCACAGGGGGAGGCGTAGCGGGGTTGCTCGTCCGTCGGGTGCAGGCCGCGATCCTGGCGATCGCGACGCTCTTCGCGCTCGCCGTGCTCGGCATGGGCGGCTTCTTCCTGAGCCAGGAGCGAGGCGCCGCGATCGCCCGCGCGGAGGGTGGCACGCGCGACCTCGCCCGCATGCTGGAGGAGTACGCCCGGCGCACCTTCGAGACGGCCGACCTCGTGACCGAGCTGGCGATGCGGGAGATGCCGCCCGGCGGCATGGCGCGCCTACGCCACGACGACGTGTTCTTCCGCCACCTGCGCGACCTTGCGACACGCAACAACGGCAGCCACGTGCTCGTCGTGGACGGGACGGGCGGCGCGGTGGCGACCTCCGCCCGCTTCGGGGTGGCGCCGCTCGACCTCTCGGATCGCGCCTGGTTCCGCGCGCACCTCGCGGGGGCGGACCGGCATGTCGGGCACGCACTGTTCAGCCGCATCACGCAGGAGATGCTCTTCACCTTCAGCCGCAGGCTCGGGCCGCCGGGCGACGCGATGGAGGGCGTGGTGCAGGTGTCCGTCCGCCTGGGCTTCTTCGACGACGCGGCGCGCAACAGCGAGATGGGGCCGAACCTCGTCTTCTCGATGTACGACCAGCGCGGCAACATCGTCGCGCGCACCGGCCTCGGGCCGGACGGCGTCGGCCGCGACATTCGCGGCACGCCGCACTTCGAGGCGACGCAGCGCGCGCCCGCGGGCACGATCCACGCCGCCCTGCCGAGAGACGGGCGGATGCGCATCATCTCCTGGCGGCAGGTGGAAGGCTGGCCCGTGGTGGTGACGGCCAGCGTGCCGCTCGCTGATGCGCTCGCCCCCTACTACGCCACGCGGTTCTGGGCGGGCAGCGTGCTGGCCGCGGTGCTCGCGGCGCTCGCGGCCCTCACATGGCTGGCGCTGCGCCAGGCGGCTCAGGAGGGGGCGGCGCAACGCTCCCTCGCCGGCGCCAATGCGGCGCTCCGCGATGCCGCGGAGACGCTGGAGCGGCGCGTGGAGGAGCGCACGGCGGCGCTGGCCACGGCGAATGCGGCGCTGGCCGAGGGCGAGGCGCGCTTCCGCGGCATCTTCAACTCGACCTTCCAGTTCATCGGGCTGCTCGGGCCCGACGGCACGCTGCTCGAGGCGAACGACACCGCCCTCGCCTTCGCCGGCCTGACGCGGGAGGAGGTGGTCGGCCGGCCCTTCCGCGACACGCGCTGGTGGGACATGGGCGAGGAGACGCTGGAGCGTCTGGACGACGCCATCGCCCGCGCCGCGGCCGGCGAGCCGCAGCGCTACGAGGTGGCGGTGCGCGGGGCCGGGGAACGGGTCGCCTCGATCGACTTCTTCATCCGCCCGGTGCGCGACGCTGAGGGGCGGGTCGCCATGCTGGTGGCCGAGGGGCACGACCTGACGGAGCTGAAGCTGGCGGAATCGCGCCTGCGGGAGGCGCAGAAGCTCGAGATGCTCGGCCAGCTCACGGGCGGTGTCGCGCACGACTTCAACAACCTGCTGATGGCGGTGCTCGGCAACCTCGCGCTGCTGCGCAAGCGCCTGCCGGAGGATGCGCGCCTGGTGCGCCTGCTGGACGGCGCGACGCAGGGGGCGGAGCGCGGCGCGGCGCTGACGCAGCGCCTGCTCGCCTTCGCGCGACGGCAGGAGCTGAAGCCGCAGCCGGTGGACCTGGCGGCGCTGGTCCGTGGCATGCAGGACCTGATGGAACGCTCCGTCGGCCCGCGCGTGCGCATCGAGACGTCCCTGCCGGACGGCCTTCCGCCCGCGCTGGCGGATTCGAACCAGACCGAGCTGGCGCTGCTGAACCTCGCCATCAATGCACGGGACGCGATGCCGCAGGGCGGTCGTCTGCGGATCGCCCTCTCCGCCATGCGCGCGCCCGGACGCGATGCGCCCGTGGAGCTGCCGCCAGGGGCCTATCTGCGCCTCGTGGTGCGCGACGAGGGAACCGGCATGGACGAGGCGACGCTGCGGCGCGCGACCGAACCCTTCTTCACCACCAAGGGCGCCGGCCGCGGATCGGGGCTGGGCCTGCCGATGGTGCAGGGCTTCGCGCAGCAGTCGGGCGGCACGCTCCGCCTTCGCTCCCGCCCCGGCGAAGGCACGGAGGCGGAGGTGTGGCTTCCCGCATCGGCGGAGGCCGCCACGGCCCCGGCCGGCACGACCCTCGTCACCCCCGTGCCGGCCGGGCGCCCGCGCCGGGTGCTGCTGGTGGACGATGACGGGCTGGTGCTGGCCGGCACGGCCGCGATGCTGGAGGATCTGGGCCATGTGGTGGTCACCGCCCGCTCGGGGCCGGAGGCGCTCGCGCTGCTCGACCGCGACATGGCGGTGCAGGCTGTCGTGACGGATCACGCGATGCCGGGGATGACGGGCCTCGACCTCGCGCGGGAGATCCGGCTGCGGCGGCCGGACCTGCCCGTGGTGCTCGCCACAGGTTATGCCGAGTTGCCGGCCGCGGCCACCGCCGGCCTGCCCAGGCTCAACAAGCCCTACAGACAGCAGGAACTCGCCGAGGTGCTGGCGACGCTGCGCGACGAGGTGGCGTGACCGCCGTATCTTGGCCGCGTCCCCGCCTCATCGCTGGCGGGATGCGACCTGGTCATCGCTCGCGCGGCTTCGGGCCCGCGCCATTACCAGCGTCGCCGCGGTGCCCGCGCCCGGCGCCGACTTCGTGGAGAAGGTGGCGCCGATCTGCCGCGTGAGCGTGCGTACGAGGGTGGTGCCCAGGCCGTGGCGCCCGGACGCGGCGGCCCCGCCGAGGCCGACGCCGTTGTCGGCGACCCGCAGCACGATGTCATCGCTGCGCTGCTCCAGCACGACGCGCACCAGGCCGGGATGGCCGGGCGGGTAGGCGTGCTTCACTGCGTTCATGACAAGCTCGTTGGCGACCAGCCCGAGCGGGATCGCGCGTTCCGCGTCGAGCGGCAGCGACGGGGGCATGTCGCAGCGCACGGTGACGCCGCCCGCGGCCGAGCCGTCCGCCTGCGCGGCCAGATCCTTCAGGATCTGGCAGAGGTCCACCGTGCCGAAGTCCTCGCTCTGGTAGAGCGTGCGGTGCGCCTCGGCGATGGCCATGACCCGTGCCACCGCGGCTTCGAGCACCGCGGCGCTGCCCGGGTCGGCGCCGCGCCGCGCCTGCAGCCGCAGCAGGCCCGCCGCGAGCTGCAGGCTGTTCTTGATGCGGTGGTCGGCCTCCCGCACCAGCATCTCGCGCGAGGCGAGCGCGGCGCGCAGCGCCGCCTCCGTGCGCTTCGCCTCGGTGATGTCGCTCGATATGCCGACGGTGCCCACGATGTTGCCGCTCCCGTCGCGCAGCGGCGCCTTGGCGGAGCGCCAGACGCGGGTGCCCAGGCCTCGCGGGTCATAGGCCTCCTCGGCGACGACGACTGCGCCCAGTTCGAGCACCTGCCGGTCGTGCGCCAACGCGGCGTCGGCCTGCTCGCGGCTGACATGCCAGTCCGCATCCGTGCGGCCCAGCACTTCGTCCAGCGGCCGGCCGATCGCGGCCAGCGTGGCCGGGTTGGCGAAGAGCATCCTGCCGTCCCGGTCCTTGGCGTAGATCGCGTCGGGCGAGCACTCCCCGATGGCGCGGAGCAGCGCGGCCATGCGCCCCAGCTCCTGCTCCCCCTCCCGCAGCTCCGTCACGTCGACGTTCACGCCCATCAGCCGCAGCGGCTGGCCGCGCTCGTCCGCCTCCAGCACGCGCGCGAGCGCGAGGAGGCGGCGCGTCTCCCCGTCCCCGCGGCGCAGGCGGAACTCGATCTGGTAGCGCCCCTCCGGCCGGCGGAAGCCGTCGCTCGCGGCGCGCACAAGCGTCTCCCGGTCCTCCTCCGCCACCATGGCGAGGTACTCGGCGAAGGACGGCGCGCGCGCGTCCGGGTCGAGGCCGTGCAGCCGGTACTGCTCGGCCGACCATACCTGGCGGTCCTCCCGCGAATCCCACTCCCAGATGCCGAAGCGCGCCGTCTCCTCCGCGAGGCGCAGCCGCTCCCTGCTCTCGCGCAGGGCCTCCTCCGCCAGCTTGCGGTCCGTGATGTCGAGGTCGATGCCCACCATGCGGCGCGGACCGCCGTCGGAGTCCCGCAGCACCGTGGCCCGCGACAGCACCCAGCGCTGGCCCCCATCCCCGCGCAGCATGCGGAACTCGATCTCGTACTCGACCTCCCCCGCCACGGCGCGGCGCAGCGCAGCCTCGACGCGCGGCAGGTCCGCCGGATGGACCAGCGCCCGGAAGGCCTCGACGGTCCCACCGAAGGCGCCGCGCGGGAGGCCGCAGGCCTCCTCCAGCCCCTCGGACCACTCCACGGTGCCGTCCCGGATGTCCCAGTCCCAGAAGAACATCCGCGCCGCGCCGATCGCCAGGCGCTGCTGCTCCACGAGGCGGGTCAGCGCCTCCCGCTCCGCCGCGCGCTCCCCGCCCGCATGCCCCGCCGCGCGTGCGACGAGCAGGACGCCGGTGCCGTCGGCGGCCGGATGCGCCTCAAGGTCGCAGCCGACGCCTGCTTCGGCCAACCTGGCCGACTGCATGACGCGCGCCGCGGTGGCCGCCGCGAGGAGCCGGGCGACAGGACCCGGCGCGCCGGGTCCGGCCAGGGAAGGATCAAAGC
>DASQNQ010000045.1:0-3933 GCA_035644895.1 Acetobacteraceae bacterium
AGCGCCTCGGCCAGCACCTCCTTGAACGCACCGAAGCCCTTGCCGCCGTGGTCCCGCAGCACGGCCTCAGGCGTCGTGCCGCCGATGGCAGCGAGGATGCCGACCAGGTTCCGCGCCTCCGGCCGGCCCTCGAGGCCCGCGGGGTCGGAGGGCAGCGGCTCCGGGTCCGTCTTCGCGCGGCGCACCTTGAGCGCGATCGCGTCCGCGTCGTCCGTCAGGTTGATGCGCGACTGGTCGGACGGGTCCGACTTCGACATCTTCTTCGTCCCGTCGCGCAGCGACATGACGCGCGCCGCCACGCCCTGGATCAGCGGCTCGATGACGGGGAAGAAGTCCACGCCGTAGTCGTGGTTGAACTTCTGGGCGATGTCGTTGGCGAGTTCCAGGTGCTGGCGCTGGTCGTCGCCGACCGGCACCTGCGTCGCGTGGTAGGTCAGGATGTCGGCCGCCATCAGGTTCGGGTAGACGTAGAGGCCGGCGCTCGCGGCCTCCCGGTCCTTGCCGGCCTTGTCCTTGAACTGCGTCATCCGGTTCAGCCAGCCGATGCGGGCCACGCAGTTGAAGATCCAGGCGAGCCGCGCATGGGCATGCACGTGGCTCTGCAGGAACAGCGTGCAGCGCGCGGGGTCGAGCCCGCAGGCGATCAGCGCGGCCGCCATCTCCCGCGTCTGGCGGGCCAGCTCCTTCGGGTCCTGCCAGACGGTGATGGCGTGCAGGTCGACCACGCAGAAGATCGTCTCATGCGTGTCCTGCATCGGCACCCAGTTGCGGATGGCGCCGAGGAGGTTGCCGAGGGTCGGCACGCCCGAGGGCTGGATGCCGGAGAAGACGCGGGCCATGGGATGATGCTCAAGCTGGGGCGAGGGGCCGCCTGCATCCCCCGCGGGGCGCGGCGGCGTCAAGCCGGGGGGCGGCTGCCGAATATGGCGGTGCCGACGCGCACATGCGTGGCGCCCTCGGCGATCGCCGCCTCGAAGTCGCCGCTCATCCCCATGGACAGCGTCGGCAGGCCGAGCCGCGCGGCGAGGGAGGCGAGCCAGGCGAAGTGCGGCCGCGGGTCGTCCTCGACGGGCGGGATGCACATCAGGCCCTGGACGGGCAGGTCCCACTCCTCCCGGCAGCGGCGGACGAAGTCCTCGGCTTCGGCGCGTGCGATGCCGGCCTTCTGCGGCTCCTCGCCCGTGTTCACCTGGACCAGCAGCGCGGGGCGCCGCCCCTCCCGCGCCATCGCGTCGCGCAATGCCTCCGCGAGGCGCGGGCGGTCGAGGCTCTCGATCACGTCGGCCACGCGCACGGCGTCGCGCGCCTTGTTGGTCTGGAGCGCGCCGATCAGGTGCAGCCGCAGCGCGGGATGCGCGGCGCGCAGCGCGGGGAACTTCCCCTGCGCCTCCTGCACGCGGTTCTCCCCGAAGACTGCCTGCCCGGCGGCGAGGGCCTCCTCCACGGCGTCCGCCCCGTGCGTCTTCGACACGGCGACGAGGGTGACGGCGGCGGGGTCGCGCTTGGCGCGGATCGCGGCCTCCGCTACGCGGCCACGGATGCGGTCCAGGTTCTCGGCAATGGTCATGCGATGCGGACGCTAGAGGCGTGGGCGCGCCGGCTCAAGCCGCGCCCGGGGCGGGGCGGGCGGGGCGTGCCGCGCCTGTGGCTCGTCTCCGACCCGGTGCGCCTGCCGGACCCGCGCGCGGCCGCGGCGCGGCTGCCCGCCGGGTCGGGGGTGCTGGCGCGGGGTGCGGCCGAGGAGGTGCTGCGCGACCTGTCACGCGGGCCGTCCAGGCTGGTCGTCGGTTGGGATGGCCGGGCAGCGCTGCGCCACCGCGCGGGGCTTCACCTGCCCGAGCGGGAGGTGCCGGGCCTCCTCCCGTTCCTGGCGGCACGGCGTGGAGGTGCGCCCTGGGCCTGGCTGACGGTGGCGGTGCACGGGCGGCGGGCGCTGGCCCGCGCGCGGCGGCTTCGGCCGGATGCCGGCTTCGTCTCGCCGGCCTTCCCAACGACGAGCCACCCCGGCGCGCCGGCGCTTGGTCCGCTGCGATGGGCGGCATTGGCGCGCTGCCTGCCCTGCCCGGCGGTCGCCCTGGGCGGTGTCGCCCCGGGCAGCGCAGGGCGGCTGCCGCAGTGCCGGGCTGCGGGGCTGGCGGCCATTGGGGCGCTTCGATCACGGATCTGAGAGATCGTGTGGTGTGCGCGCCACAGTGTCTCGCGGATGTCGCGATGTGGTTTGCAGGCCCGTTGCCGGGCGCAAACGGGTCGTTCATTTATCGCCTCGGGCCTGACCGCCGCGAGTTCTTCGGGGTGGCGTCCTGCCAGGGGGGCAGGCGGGTCGCGACAAGCCGGGCCTCCCGCCCGGCGCCAGAGGAGAGGTAAGGGTATGCGCAAGATTCTGCTGGGCACCACGGCGGTGGTCGGCGCTGCGCTGATGGGCATGAGCTACGCCCAGGCGCAGACGGCCCCGTCGGTTCGCGTGGGCGGCTTCCTGTTCCTGAAGGGCATCTGGGCGGACGACGATGCCGACCGCGGTGTCGCGATCGGTGCCAACCCGACCGGCGCCCAGCAGCAGCGGATTGGCCGCCGCGACCGCTTCGACTTCACGAACGAGGTCGAGGTGCATGTGCTTGTGACGGGCAAGGCCGCGAACGGCATGTCCTACGGCGCGGTGATCGAGCTGCAGAACGACAACTCCGGCGCCTCGGGCGCGGGCTCCGCGGTGGACCTGGACGAGGCCTATGGCTTCATCTCCACCCCGACGCTCGGCACGCTGCGCTTCGGTGAGGAGGACAACGCGGCCTCCATCATGCAGGTGCGCGTGCCGACCATCGCCGGCATGGGCCCGGACGGTGACTGGGACGACAACCTCGCGGCCCGCAACGTGACCGGCCTGCGCCGCGCCGACCGTGCTGCTCCGTCGATCCTGACGGGCATCAACGACGGCAACGACGCGACGAAGATCGTCTACCTGTCCCCGCAGTTCTTCGGTTTCGACTTCGGCGTCAGCTATGCGGCGAACTCGGGCGAGGGCGAGCGCATGTGGCGAGGCCTCCAGCCGGACCGGGGTGACCTGCCGACCGCGATCGCGCAGCGCGACCGTTCGGATCTCCGGAACGAGATCGCGGGCGCCGTTCGCTACCGCGGCTCGTTCGGCAACGTCGGTGTGGCTGCCGGCTTCGGCGCCATGCGCGCCGATGCGCAGGACCCGGCCATCGGTGGCGCCGCGCTGCGAGACGTCACGGCCTACTCGGCCGGCGTGAACGTGACGGCCTTCGGCTTCACGGTCGGCGGCGAGTACACCTGGGGCCGCTACTCCGGTGAGAGCGTCGGCCGTTCGGCGCAGGCCGCCGGGCGTGACAACTCGAACCACTACGTCCTTGGTGCGACCTACACGATCGGCGCTGTGGCCATCGGCGGCTACTTCGGCGAAGGCGAGCAGGACAACGGTCCGGCCGGGGCCGACCGCGAGCAGCGGATCTGGGGCGTCGGCGTCACCTACTCCTTGGCGCCGGGCCTGGACCTGCTCGCGCAGTACAACAATCTGCGTGACCGCAACGGCCCGGGTCCGCTCCGCCCGCAGACCCTTGCCGGCACGCCGGCTGGCAACACGCGCGAGGCGGACGTGATCCTGGTCGGCGCCCGCCTGGCCTTCTGATTCAGCCAGTCGGACAGGAAGGGGGCGGCGGAGCAATCCGGCGCCCCTGTTCCTTTTGTGCGTGGTGGGCGGGACTAGGAACCGCACCGGTCTAGGCGCGCGGAGCGCGAGACGGTAAAGACACGCCCCATGGACCACAAGGCGGAAGCGGGACGCATGACCCGGCGGTCGAAGGGTGCCCTGGCGCGCCTCCTTCTCGGCATCGTGGCGGGCGCGGGCCTCTCCGCCTGCAGCAGCACGAACCTGCGGACGCCTGGGGCTGACGAGTACCGGGACGACAGCCGCCGTTCCAC
>DASQNQ010000046.1:0-2469 GCA_035644895.1 Acetobacteraceae bacterium
AGCCCGGCCAGCAGGCGTTCGGCCACCATCAGCCCGACCGGCTTCATCGCCTCCATCATCCACATCAGCTCCGGTTCGTGCCGGCCGGCGAATGGGTTGCGGAGCACGACGGCGCACCAGCCCTTCAGCACCGGCGCGGCGAGCGGCGGGCCGCCGTCGTGGCGAACCTCCTCCACATGCAGGACGGTCTTGCGGATCTCGACGGTCTGGCTCACGCGGCGGACTCCAGGAAAGGGGAGGGACCGGCGACGTGCGCACGGCCCGCGAGGCGCAGCGCCGCACCGCGGATCAGCCCGGCGGCACGCCAGGCTTCCGCCCGCGCGGCGCCGGCGGCAAGCGCGGCCTCCACCTCCGCCGGCAGCAGCGGCCCGACGCCCACCGTCACCGGCAGGTCGCCGAGGTCGCTGTCGGGGTCGAGCAGGCGCGCCGGGCGGCGCCGGACGGCAGGGCTGTCGAGGTTCACGGCGTTGGCCACCAGCGTCGCTGCCGCATCGGCCGCCGCCGCGCTGTCCGCCAGCACCGTCACCGCGTCGGCGATGCCGAGCGAGAACGAACGGCCGTGGCGGCCGGAAGTGGCGATGCCGCCGCCCGCCGTCAGATGCAGCGCGCCATCCAGGCCAGGCCCGGCATCCGGGTTCGCGGCCATGCCGATGGCGAGGGACTCGCCCGGCGCGACGTGGCAGGCGATGTCGCCACCGTCGTTCACATAGGCCTTCGCAATCGGCGCGGCGGCGCGCATCGCCTCCAGCAACTCGTCCGCCACGGCGCCCGCGACGGCGGCCATGGCCGTGACGAAGACGCCCCGCCGCGCGAAGGGCGCGCAGGCCGCCACCATGCGCCGTGCGACGGGGCCCTGCACGGCGGGCGACTCCGCCACCGGCCGCCGGAGCAGCGGCAGTTCCTGCACGAGTTCCGGCAGGATGGCGGGGAAGCGCGCCGCCGCCGCGGCCTCCGCTGCGCGGACCGCGTCCGGCGTGCCCCAGGCGCGCAGCACAACGTCGATCGGTCCATGCCGCATGTGCAGCCGGTCGCCATGCAGGCGCTGGAGCGCCGCGCCCTCCATCGCCTAGGTGAAGGGCCAGGGGTTGGCGGGCTGCCAGCCCTCGACGCGCAGCGCGGGGCCAAGGCCGCGCAGCAGCTCCTCGACCGGCACGATCTCCGCCATGTGGCCGCCCAGGCGCTCGTAGAGCGCGCGCGGCAGGGTGAACTCGATCGGCGCGACGAGGGCCGGGGTGGGAACGTGGCCGAAGGCGCGCTTCGGCAGGCGCGTCACGTCGGTCATCACGGTGATGCCGCCGCCTGGCCAGAGATAGACGGGCGCCCCGCCCATCGTCACCCGCGTCTCGCCCGCCGCGACGGAGCGCGTGAGCAGCACCGGGTTCTCCGTCACGCCGGCACGCAGGCTGCCGCCCGCGCCTGCCATGAACAGCACGGTGCAGACGGAGGGTTCGCAGTTCTCCCCGATGCGGTCCACGACGCGGCGCACCGCATCCGGCATCCCGGCCGGCACGGGGCGCAGCGCCTCGTCCAGCACGCACCACAGCGCGTCCTCCCCGGTGGTGGAGGTCAGCAGCAGGCGCAGGCCGGGCCAGGCGATGGCGGGGTCGACCTTCTCGATGATGGAGAGCGGGTCGGTGATGTCCGTGCCGCCCCAGCCCAGGCCGGGATTCGCCACCTGGAAGTAGCGCCCGGGCGTGGAGCGCCGCCCGCGCACGCGGATGCCGGTCGGGCGCATGCCGAGCACCTTGCCCGCCTGATGCTCCGACAGGACGCCGGTGATGTGGTCGTCCACCACGATCACCTCGTCCGCGTGGCCGAGCCATTGCTGCGCGAAGATGCCGACGGTCGCGCTGCCGCAGCCGACGCGCATCCGGTGTTCCGGCTTGCCGTCCACGATGGGCGCCGCGCCGGCCTGCACGACGACGGAGTGGCCGCCATCGATCGTCAGCTCCACCGGCTCCGCCGCGCAGAGCTTCAGCAGCGTGTCGCAGGTGACGTTGCCCTCTCGCTTGCTGCCGCCCGTCAGGTGCCGCACGCCGCCGAGGGAGAGCATCTGCGACCCGTATTCCGCCGTGGTGACGTGGCCGACCTGCTCGCCGCCGGCGCGCACCGCCGCGGCCTCCGGCCCCAGGTGGCGGTCCGTGTCGATCTTCACCTTCACGCCGCAGTAGGAGAAGATGCCCTCCGTCACCACCGTCACCGTGTCCACGCCCGCATGGGTGCCGCCGACGATGAAGGGCGCGGGCTTGTAGTCGGGGTAGGTGGTGCCCGCGCCGATGCCCGTGACGAAGGCGCGGCCCGGATCGAGCAGCTTGCCGTCCCACGCGCCCTCGGCGAAAGCCACGACCGGCCCGCCCGCCTCCACCGCCTGCGCCAGCGCGACGGCCGGGTCGGTGCGGACGAGCTGGCCGCCCTCGTTCGCGTAGCGGGAACAGGCGCCGGCCCGCCCTGGCCGGATTCGGCATAGCA
>DASQNQ010000047.1:0-3528 GCA_035644895.1 Acetobacteraceae bacterium
GGCGAGGTCGCCACCTGGCTGATCGGCAATGGCGCCCTTACCGGGTCGGCGATGCTTGTCAACCCGAGCACGTGCTGGCAGGTGATCGCCTGAGCGACACGTTTCGCACACCCGCGTGTGTTGGGACTGCCATACCACCGCACGAATTCGGCAGCTTGGCATGCTGCATGAACGGTGGCACCGAGCCACCCGGTGACGTATCGGGCAATGGCGAACAACATGCGATCGGCAGGCCCGTCGCGAGTCCCGGTACCGTTGCGTCCCTTTCCGGGCCTACGCCGCTTCACCGACGACGTCCTCGCGTGCAGCATGACGAACCAACCCGACTGCACGCGACCGTCGCGCGTTTCCGCTGATCGCACCCGCCTGTCCTGACGACCGTTCCGGGTTAAGCCACGCGAGCCGGCTGATGCCGGCCCGCGCCATGTGACCCGGAGCGTGTCATCTCCGGACGGGACGATGCCCTACAACGAAAAGTCGGATGCGGTCAGACTGATGAGGCCGGCGAAGTTGAGCCTGAAGTCCGCGATGAGATCGCCGTCCACGTGCCCGAACACATAGGTCATCATCGCCGAGCCATCCTGCACAACGGTCAGCTGGCCTGCGCCGGTGGCCGGCTGCGTTCCGCGGAAGACGAAGGCATCGTCCGAGCCTCCCGTGATGGCATCGATCCTTGAGAGGTCGACCCGGTCGCCCCGGGCGAAGTCCATGATCATGTCCGGATTGGCTCCGCCAGGATCGCTGACTTCGGTGAGCGAGCGGTAGACGAACCGGTCGTTGCCGAGGCCGCCCGTCAGCGTATCGGACCCGGTGCCGCCCTCCAGCGTGTCGTTGCCCTCCCCGCCGAACAGGACATCGTTGCCGGCGCCGCCCAACAGCGTGTCACGCCCGCCGCCGCCCTGGAGCACGTTGTTGCCGCTGTTGCCCGTGATGCGGTTGTCCAGCCCGTTGCCGGTGCCGTTGATGTTGGCACTTCCCATGAGAAGCAGCCGCTCGACCTCCGCCGGCAGGGCGTAGCTGACGAATGCCTGCACCTCGTCGGTCGTGCCGCCACCTGCAAGCTCGACCACGATGTCGCCGTCGCTGTCCACGATGTAGCGGTCGTTGCCCAATCCGCCCACCAGGCTATCCATCCCGGTGCCGCCATCGAGCGTGTCGTTGCCGGATCCGCCGATCAAGGTGTCGTTGCCCTCCATGCCGCTGAGCCGGTTGTTCCCGGCATTCCCGGTGATCGCATTGGCAAGGTTGTTGCCCATGCCGGAGAAGTTGCCCGTCCCGAGCAGCACCAGGGCTTCCACGTTATCTTTCAACGTGAAGCTCGCCATCGCGCGGACGGTGTCGTATCCCTCATTCGGTCGCTCGGAGACGATGTCCTTGCTGTTGTCCACCTCGAAGATGTCGTCGCCCGCACCGCCCTCCATGCGGTCGTTCCCGGCCCCGCCATTCAGGATGTCGGACCCGCTGCCGCCTCGAATCGTATCGGCCAGTGACCCGCCGACGACGATGTCGTTTCCGGATCCCGCGTCGAAGGCCATCTTGGGGTCATAGCCGGCGCGCTGCGCAGCGGCGAGGTCCACGGGCAGGTAGACCTCGTCGTTCCCACCGAGCGCAGCGTAGTACGAGGGCGCCGAGAACTCTCCTGCGACGATGTTGTTGAAGTCCACGTAGTCCGTGTTCTCGGAGAAGAGCGGCGGCAAGCTGGCGCCCCGCGGATCGATCGTTCCATCGCTGAAGCGAAGGAACTCGATACCGATAAGTGTGTCCTGGCCGTCATTGCCGTTCGAGAGATCGATGTCGGTGACGCGGATGGTGCTGCCGCTGACCAGGATGGCGTAACCCGCGCGCGGGCCGCTGAAGGCAGCGACGTCCGTGCCGGCGCCGCCATAGATCAGGTCGTTGCCGGCGCCGCCCAGGATCGTGTCGTTGTCCGCATCGGCCCAGATCTCGTCGTTGCCCTCGCCACCGGCCAGCGAGTCGGCCCCGCGCCCGCCCGAGATCACGTCGTTGCCCGCGCCGCCGTCCACCACGTCGTCGCCGTCGTCGCCGCGGATGATGTCCATCCCGCCGCCGCCGCTGAGCGAATCAGACCCTGACCCGCCCAGCAGCACGTCGCTGCCTTCGCCGCCGTTCAGCGTGTCGTTGCCCGCCCCGCCCCGCAACTCGTCTCGGCCCGCGCCGCCGGTGCGCGCGTCGTTTTCGCTGCCACCCTGCCAGAGGGTGCGGGCGATATCGATCCCCTCCACCGCCAGCGCACTGACCAGCATGCGGTCGGCCGCCAGCACACGCGAGGCACCCGAGAGGTGCACGCCATCCTCAATCGTGTTCGTGTCGAAGGTGAGTGCGCCGATGTCGACCGGCCCGATCGCAGCCGCAACCTGGTGCTGTGCCGCGCGCACCTGATCGTACTTGTCGGGTTCGGTGCCGTGCGGCCCGATCTCCTGGATCAGCACACGATCGGGTGCGAAATCGGACAGGACGCGGTTCATGAAGGTGGTCAGGCCCACCGCATAGGCCGAGGTGGTCACGTTGGCAGAGGCATCCGTCTCGCCCTGGCCCCAGAGCACCAGCTCCGCCTTGCCGCCCACCTGCTGCAGCCGCGCGAGGGCGTTCGCATACAGAGAGCCGGAGGCCGTGGACAGCCAGTTTCCGTTCCCCTTGTCGGCCTCCGGAAGGAGAGCCGTGCCACCACGCGCGCCCTCGACGATCATGACGGGCACGCCGAGCGCCGCGGCATAGCCTTGCGTGAAGTGCTGTGCGGCGCTGCCGGTCACCTGCGTGCCGATCTTGCCGTCATACTCCATGTTGTAGATGCCGGGCGTCGAGACCCCGCCCGGGGGCGTGTCGAACCAGCGCTGGATGTTCGATTGCCCGAGGACAAAGACGACTGCGCCAATGGCGAGGGCGTCGGCCTTTACGGTGTTGCCTGTGCGGACTTCAAGCCGGTAGCCGTCCCCCTGGGGAATTCCGGAGAGGGTTCCCCCCGACGTCCAATCCCTGACGACGTTACCGCCCGCATCAAGGACGCGCGCCGCGTCGCCCGTGAAGCGCACTGTTCCCGTTGTACCTTCACGCTGGACGAAGATCATGATGCCCCCAATGACGACGCGTTCACCGTAACCCGGTGCCCGCATAATCGTTCCGCCGCAGCGTCAATGCCAAGACGCACCGTTGTTCAAGAGATCTGGACCAGGTTCTTCATGGGCAGAACGTTGTCGTTCGCCAAAATGCCCACAAAACAACTTGTCGCACCTACTTTCTGGTTCAACGTAGGCTGGCAGCTCTGTGCCATGGACTGCAGTGCTCCCCCGACGTCACAGACGCCAGAGATCCACACCCGGCGGCGCTGCCGCCCGGTCGAGGGCCGCCTTCACGTCGAGCACGGCACCGCCATCGTTCATGAGGCAGCGCCGGACGAGGCTCCAACCCTGGGCCACGAACTCGCGGTGCGCGACGGCCAGCACCACGGCGCCACCAGGCCTGACGAGCGTCATCTCCGTGGGACGGATGCCGGTCGCGCGCTCCACCGCG
>DASQNQ010000048.1:0-6930 GCA_035644895.1 Acetobacteraceae bacterium
CCCCGGCGGGTCCATGCGGATCGGCAGCGCGTTCGGCGTCCGGACGTTGGGTGGCAGGCCCGCCACCTGGCGGAAGGCGCGCCAAAGGGCGCCGTGGGCGACCACCAGCACCGGCCCCGGCCGCTCCTCCAGCGCGCGGGCGATGGCCCGTGCCGCGCGGTCGCGCAGCGTGACGAAGTCCTCGCCGCCCGCGGGCGTGTAGTCGCCCGCGATCCAGGTGTCGTACCAGTCGCTCATCGGCTGGCCCTCCTGCTCGCCGAAGTTCACCTCCTGCAGGTCGGGGTCGAGCGCGACGGGCAGGCCCAGCGCCTCGCCCACGATCTCGGCCGTGCGCCGCGCGCGCACCAGCGGTGACGACACGATGGAGGCGATGCCCTGGCCGACCAGGGCCTTCGCCGCACGTTCCGCCTGCGCGACGCCGATGGCGTTCAGCGGGATGTCGGTTCGGCCCTGCGACAGGCCCTGGGCGTTCCAGTCCGTCTCGCCGTGGCGGAGGAACCAGAAGGGAGTGTGGCGGGGCGTCAAACCGCCATTCCCTCCTGCTCCAGCGCGCGCCGCACGGCGGGGCGGGCCATCATCGCCTCGTAGTGGCGCTGCAGTTTCGGCGGCAGGGTCATGCCGGAGCGGCGGACGGCCCAGTACTCCACGAAGAACAGCGCGGCGTCGGCCACCGAGTAGCCCGAGGGCAGGACCCAGGTGTCGCCGCGCCAGGTCTTGTCGAGCGTGTCGAAGAACTTGGCCGCCATCTGCTTGCCCTGCTCCACCACCTTCGGGTGGTCGGCCTCGGCCTGCGCGAAGTTGGCGGGGCGGAACTGGCGGGTGAAGCCCTGCGGGTGCACCGTGCCGCAGATGTAGTCCATCATCTCCTGGCAGCGCGTCTCGCCCTCAAGGTCCTTCGGCATCAGCCCCGCCTCCGGGTTCGACTTGGCGAGCCAGGCGGCGATGACGGGCCACTCGGTCAGCACCGATCCGTCGTCGCGTCCGAGGGCCGGCACCTTCGCCTTCGGGTTCAGGGCCAGGTATTCGGGCTTGTGCTGCGCGCCGTCCTTCAGGGCGACCAGCTGCGTCTCATAGGGCTTGCCGAGCTCCTCGAGCACGACGTGGATGCCGAAGGAGCAGGCGCCCGGCGAGTAGTAGAGCTTCATGACCGTATCTCTCCCGTTGGGTTGCCGCACTTCTACAACCGCCAGCGGCGGTGCTGCCAGAGCCACTGGCCCGGATGTTCCCGGACCCAGCCGGCCACGATGTCGTTGATGAGCTGGGTCGCGGCCTCGACCTCCACCACGCCGTGTTCGTTGCGTGGCAACGCGATGGCCTCCGTCAGCTCAAGCCGGAAGCGGTGGCCCGGCAGCCGGATGACACGCACCCCGTGCACCGGGCAGTCGAAGCGCCGCGCCATCCGGGCGAGCAGCGGGTTCGCGGGGGCCGGCCGCCCGAGGAACTGGATGCGCGGCCCGCGGCCGAAGCGCTGGTCCACCAGCATGCCGAGGTGCAGGCCGGCATCCAGTGCCTCCATCATCCGCACCGGCGCGGCGTGGCTGGCAGGGATCAACCTGCCCATCACCCCCTCCCGCATGCGCAGCACGTCGCGGGCGATGGCCGGGTTGTTCGGCGTGCGGTAGAGCGCGGCGGAGGGCAGGCCGTGGTGCTGCCCCGCCACGGCCGGAAGCTCCCAGTTGCCCATGTGGGCAGCGAACAGCAGGGCAGGTTTCCCGTCCTCGGCGAGCTGACGGAAGATCTGGACAGACCGGGGCGGGATTTCCACCCGCCCGGCGCCGGGCCGAGCCTCGTCGAAGTCGTAGAGCTGCGCGAGGTGGACGTACTCGCAGGCCGTCCGGCCGAGGTTGTCCCAGGACTCGCGCGCGATGCGCCGCCGCTCCGCCTCGGGCAGATCGGGAAAGGCGGCGGCGATGTTGTCCATCGCGACGCGGTGCACGGGCAGGAGGGGGCCGAGCCTGCGCGCGACGGCGGCGCCGAGATCGGAGGCGCGGTCGGGCCCGAGTGCCCGCAGCAGCGCGAAGCCGCCACGGATGAGTGCGGCGAGCGCCTCGTCCCCCCAACCCCGCAGCACCGACCCGACCCGCCCCGCCATCCCAAGCTCCGGCACCACTTGCAGCCCGCGCGAAGACGCGGGCTGAGCCGCCGAACGGCGGCCGCGGCCAGTGCCGCGTAGCCAAGGCCGCGGATGCGGCCGCCCGGCGCCTGAGGGCAAACTACAAAGTCACGACGATCTTGCCGAAGACGCGGCGCGATTCCAGCCGCTCCAGCCCCTCGGTGAAGCGGTCCATGGGCACGACCGTGTCCAGCACGGGGCGGATGCCCTGCGCCATCTTCGACAGCCCCTCCGCCACGTTGCGCATGTTGCAGCCGAAGGAGCCGATGATGCGGAGCTGGCGCTGGAACAGCATCATCAGGTTCGTCTCGGCCGACACGCCGGAGGTGGAGCCGCAGGTGACCAGCCGCCCGCCGGCGCGCATGGAGAGAAGGGACTGCCCCCAGGTGGCCGCGCCGACATGCTCGAACACCACGTCCACGCCGCGCTTGCCCGTGACGCGCCGGGCGATGTTGGAGAAGTTCTTCTCGTTGTAGTTCACGACGTGATCGGCACCGAGCGCCTGCGCCTTCGCGCATTTCTCGTCGTCGCCAGCCGTCGCGATGACGGTGCAGCCGATCGCCTTGGCCATGCGGATCGCGGCCGAGCCGATGCCGGAACCCCCGGCCTGCACCAGCACCACCTCGCCGGGCTGGAGGAGGGCGTTGTCGAACAGCATGTGCTGCACGGTGCCGAAGGTGATGGTGGCGCAGGCGGCGTCGGCCAGCGGCACGCCGTCCGGCACGCGGACGAGTTGCCGGGCGGCGACGTTCGCCTCCTCGGCCGCGAAGCCGTCGGCGTGGAAGCCCGCCACGCCGCGCACGTTCTCGCACAGGTTCTCGCGCCCGCCCTGGCAGGCGGGGCAGGTGCCGCAGATGCGCGCGCCGTAGGGCACGACGCGGTCGCCGGGGCGGAAATCCGCGACCCCTGGCCCCACCGCGACCACCTCGCCCACCGCCTCGGCGCCGACGGTCATGGGAAGCTCGCGCTTCGCGAAGGCCATGCCGCGCCAGCCCCAGACGTCGATGTGGTTGAGCGAGACGGCCCCGACGCGCAGCCGCACCTCGCCCTCACCCGGCGGGGGCGGGGCGGGGATGTCCTCGATCCGCAGGTCGCGGTCGCCATGCAGGCGCAGCGCCCTCATGCCGGGGCCTCCCCAAGGACGAGGCAGACATTCTGTCCGCCGAAGCCGAAGGAGTTGGACAGCACGTGCCGGACGCGCGCCGCCCGTGCCACGTTCGGCACCACGTCGAGCGCGATGGCCGGGTCCGGCTCCCGGTGGTTGATGGTGGGCGGCAGCATCCCGTCGCGGATCGCCAGCAGCGAGAACGCCGCCTCGATCGCGCCGGCCGCCGAGAGGGTGTGGCCGATCATGCTCTTGTTCGAGGAGACGGGCGGGGGCGTGTCGCCGAACACCGCCCTGAGGCCGAGCGTCTCCATCTTGTCGTTCTCCGGCGTGCCGGTGCCATGGGCGTTGACGTAGTCGATGTCCCCCGGTTCGAGCCCGGCGTCGGAGAGCGCCATGCGCATCGCGCCGATCACCGCGGCGCCGTTGGGGTTGGAGCGCGTGCGGTGGAAGCTGTCCGACTTCTCGCCGACCCCTCGCACCAGGCCGAGCACCTTCGCCCCCCGCGCCAGCGCATGGCCGAGGCTTTCCAGGATCAGGCAGGCCGCGCCCTCGCTCATGACGAAGCCGTCGCGCGTCCTCTCGAAGGGGCGGGACGCGGCTGCGGGCTCGTCGTTGCGCGTGGACAGCGCCGAAAGCAGCGAGAAGCGGATCAGCGACTCGGCATGGACCGATCCGTCGGCGCCGATCGCGACGGCGGCTTCGGCCTCGCCACGCTGGATCGCCTCCACCGCGAGCTGGATGGCGGACGCGCCGGTGGCGCAGGCCGTGGTGATGGAGACCGGCGCGCCGCGGGTGCCGAGGCGCGCCGCCATGCGCTCCCCCGGGCCGGCGTAGATCGAGGCCTGGAACGCCTCCGGCATCCGGTCGCTGTTCGCGACAAGCTCCGGGTAGCGCGTGGCGCCGACGCGGCGCGCGAGCTCGATCCGCTCGGGCCACTCCACCTCGACGGGTGGCATGCCGAGCATGAGCGGGCCGGGAAAGGGATTGCCGAGACCCGCCTGGGCGAGCGCCTCCTCCGCCGCCATGCCGGCCATGCGCTCGACCCGCACCGCGCAGGGCAGGTGCCGGCCCTGCGCCTCCTCGGGCAGGTCGACCGTGCCGGCGATCGCAGTGCGCAGGTGGCTGGTCGGGAAGCGGGTGATGCGGCGGATGCCGGATCGCCCCGCGAGCAGCGCCGCCCAGTTCGCCTCTACCCCGAAGCCGAGCGGCGTGACGAGGCCGATGCCGGTCACCGCCACCAGCGGGCGGCCGCGTGCGTCCCTCATGCGGCGCCCTCCTCCAGACGCTCGAGCAGCGCGAGCGACTCGCCGCGCCAGGCGCCGAAGCCCGTGACAAGGGCGCGGGCGGGCGGGCCATCGAACGGCGCCTCGGCCGCCTCCATCGGTGCGGGCAGCCGCCCGGCGGAGAGCGCCAGCGCGGCGAGCGCCACGTTCGCGGGGAAGGCAGCCTCGACACCCCAGCCGATTCGGCTGCCGGTCGCACGGACCAGGGGCACGAAGCCCTGCCCGGCCAGGCCGTCGAGGAAGCTGCGCTCCGCCCCCACGGGCGCGGCCACGCCGGTCGCGCCGGAGATCACGGGCAGCGGCCCCGGCGCGGGCGCGAGCCGCGCGAAGGCGCGCCGGGCGGCGTCGAGGCTGTCGTCGCCCGGGGCGCGCCGCGCCTGGTCGCAGGCGATGCCGGAGAGCCGTGCAAGGCCCTTCGCCCCACGGGCCCGCGCGCCCTCCGCGGCCTCGAGCACAAGGAAGGCAGCCACCGTGCCGCAGATGGCCCCCGGCGCATCGCCGCGGCTCCAGACCGGTGCCCAGGGGGCACCGCCGCGCAGCAGCCCGCCGGCGCGGTAGAGCAGCAGCAGGTCCCAGCGCGGCGCGATGAAGGCGCCGCCGACCAGCGCCACCTCGTTCCGCCCCTCCGCCACGCGCGCATGGGCGACGCGCAGCGCGTCCGCGCCGGCCTGCTCCTCGCCCATCAGGGTGCGGGAGGCGCCCGTGACGCCGTGCACGATGGAGATGTTGCCGGCCAGGAGGTTCGAGAGCTGGGCGAGGAAGAGCGTCGGCCGCAGCCCGGCCGTGAGAAGCTCGTTCAGCCGCCGCTCCCGCTCACCGGCCGGGGTGGCGGCCAGCGCCTCGAGCACCGACTCGTCGAGCGGCAAGTCCCGCTCCCCCCCGCCCGCCGCGACGACGAGGTCCATGTCGGCCACCAGCCCGCGCGCGCCCGCGTCGTCGAGCGCGAGGCCGGCGGCGTAGGTGCCCAGGCGCTGCCAGGGCTCCATCTGCCGCTGGTCGCCCTTCTTCGGGATCTGGCGGTCGAGTTCGAGCGCGGGGGAGGGGTGGACGGGGAAGGGCGCGAAGAGGACCTCGTCCACCACCGGGCGTGCGCCCTCGGCGAAGCCGGTGCCCATGGCGGCAAGGTGGGCCTCCCGCCCCTCGCCGAGCGAGGAGACGAGGCCGATGCCGGTGACCCAGACCTCACGCATCGCGCGCGCCCGGCAGGCCGATGCGGTGGGCGTTGGCCATCATGGCGTCGCGGAGCGCGTCGGCCGGGAAGGGCAGGATGCGGTAGGTGATCTCGGCATCGGCGATGCGCTTGCCGCCCGACTCGATCCGCGCCTCGGACACGGCGTAGCCCGAGCCGTCATGGATGCGGCGGGACTGCACCGTCAGCGCGGCGCCGGGCCCTACGAAGCCGCGGAACTTCGCCTCCTTCACGCCGGAGAGGAAGGGCATGCGGGTCATGCCGTTCAGCGCCAGCAGCAGCCAGCCGCCGGCCTGCGCCATCGTCTCGACCAGCAGAACGCCGGGGACGATGGGGTGGCCGGGGAAGTGCCCCTCGAAGACCGGGCTCGCTTCCGGGACGCGCGCCTCCACCGTGATGGCTTCCCCGTCCAGGGCCACCACGCGGTCCACCATCTGGAAGTACTCGAGCTGCACGGCCCTGGCGCGCCCTCAGGCCTTCGCCTGCTTGGCCGCCACCAGCTCCTCGATCCGCTGGGCGAGGTTGCCCATCAGGAAGTAGTGCTCGGCCGGCGCGGTGCCGGCGTTGACCTCCTGCGTCCACTGCTCGACCGGCACCTTGATGCCGAAGGCCTTGTCGATGGCGAAGACGATGTCGAGGAAGTCGAGGCTGTCGATGCCGAGGTCGTTGATGACGTGCGCGTCGGGGGTCATCCTGTCCCGCGGGACTTCGCTGTTTTCGGCGATGATGTCGGCGATGCGGTCGAAGACCGGGGACGTCATGGGCAAGGGGCTCCGGGCCGGCAGGGTGTCTCGGCGGACCGGGGTCTTTGGCCCGAACGGGCCGGATTGTCCAGCGGCGCGGGTGCCCTGTATCCGGTGCGGGCGTGCCAGGCGGGGCGCTGCCCGCCGCCGGTGCGGCGGGCGCGGGCCCTGCGGCCGCGCTAATCCCCCTTGGGCTTGGTGACGTCCGCGTAGCTGCCCTTTGCCGCATCACCCGGGACCGGCGCCTCGGCGTCGTCCTTCATCCAGGTGCTGTCCTTGGTCAGGCCGCGGGCATCCTTCTCGCCCTCGGCCGGCTGGGCGTTGCGGCCGCCCTTCCGGCCCGTCTCGTCCGGACCGTCATGGTTCGAGGTGCCGCTGCCGCTCTTGAAGGTGCCTGTCATGATTGTCCGTTCCATACCTGGTCCGCCCCGCTGCCCGAGGGGGAGCGGAGGGAGAAGGTGCGAACGCAGCGGGCCGGGCGGCGTTCACTGGAG
>DASQNQ010000049.1:0-3226 GCA_035644895.1 Acetobacteraceae bacterium
CCTCTGCTGTGTCACCAAACCCAGCCAGGCGGCGAACTGACGCCCTGAGCCGAACTGGCGGGGATCACCCACAGTTGCTACCAGCGCGCTCGCCGTGATCGGGCCGATGCCCGGCACACCCTGCAACCGGCGGCTCGTTTCGTCGGCTCTGTGCCAGGCGAGCAGCTTCGCCTCGACCTCGTCCACGCGCTCGCCCACGGCCCGGAGTTGCGCTGCGAGAACACCGAGCATCTCAGCCGCCAGCGGCGGCAGACGCCTTTCCGCTTCTGCGCCCGTCTGCAGCAGCGCGAGCAGCCGGTCGATGTTGCGGATCCCCCGGCCAACAGCGACGCCGAACTCGGCGAAGTGGGCCCGGATCGCGCTGATGAGGCTGCTGCGCTGGCGGATCAGCAGGTCCCTCGTCCTGTGAAGAAGGATAACAGCCTGCTGCTCCGTGCTCTTCAGAGGGACAAAGCGCATGTTGGGGCGCGTAACTGCTTCGCAGATTGCCTCCGCGTCCGCCGCGTCGTTCTTCTGGCTCTTCACATACGGCTTGACGAACTGCGGCGGCATCAGCCGCACCTGATGGCCGAGCTTGCTCAGCTCCCGGCCCCAGTGGTGCGCGGTGTGGCAGGCTTCCATACCAACCAGCACCGGCGGCAGCCCGGCGAAGAAGCCCACGACCTCGCTCCGACGCAGGCGGCGCCGGAGCACCGTCCGCCCCGCCGCATCCACCCCATGCACCTGAAAGACATTCTTCGCCAGGTCCAATCCAATGACCTCGACCGCCATCCTTGCCTCCTCTCGCTGGGTCCCCTGGCCGCGTTGTTGGCCAGCGGATCAGTTATAGATCCGGCCTGGGTGATCTTGAGTTATGCAGCGTAGCGGAAGGTTTTGTGTCCGAAGAAGCTGCGAACGCGGTCGGGCAGCTTCGACAAGCGGCGCATGTGTCCGACGACGGCGCGCTTGAGCTGCGCCTTGCTGCGCGCCGGCTCCTTGCCGGTGACCGCCTGCTTCAGGTCGCCGTTGAGCCCCTCGTCCGGGTTCAGTTCCGGGCTGTAGCCGGGGAGATAGAACACCTCGATCTCGGCCTCTCGCCCGACGAGCCAGTCGCGGACCTTAGCCGAGCGATGGACCGGCAGGCGGTCGAGGATGAGGAAGACCTTGCGGTCGGCATCCCGGACCAGACGGCTGAGGAAGCGGAGCAGGTCCGGTGCCTTGATGGCGCCGTTCAGCACCATCCAGCGCAACTCGCCCTTGTTGGTCACCGCCGAGATCAGGCCGAGGTTGGCCCGCCGGTGGTTAACCCGCACCTCCGGCGTGCGGCCAGGCGGTGCGTAACCGCGGCCGCGCACGTCATCGGAACGCAGGCCGGTCTCGTCACCCCAAAAGATCGCGCCGCCTTCGACCTTGGCCCGGGCGGCGATCGCCGGGTAATCCCGCCGCAGCCAGCGCCGCACCGCCGCTGGGTCCTGCTCGTAGGCCCGCCGCAGCGGCTTCTGGGCGGTGAAGCCCCAGCGCGCCAGGTAGGTGCCCATGGTCCGCACCGCCAGCCGCACCCCGAAGCGCTGCCAGATCAGCTCGCGCACCGCCGCCCGGCTCCAGAGCGCAAACGGCAGGTCCAGCGCGTCAGGTGTGTGGCGCCGGATCAGCTCGCGCGCCTCGACCTCCTGCCCGCCGTTGAGGAAGCGGCCGTGCCCCGGCTCGGGCCCGCGTGGGCCGCTCTTCAACCCGCCCGCGCCTCGCTCGGCGTAGCGATGGCAGATGTTGAGCACTCCGGTTGGGCTCAGGCCGACCTGGGCCGCAATCGCCTCATAAGTCATGCCGCCCTGGCGCAGGCCAATTACCTGCCGTCGGCGTTCCTCTTGTGCCGCTGCCGGCAGCCGCCGCATGTCCACGTGCTTCATCTCGCCGATCTGGGCCGATCCTACTTGCACTCAAGAGCACCCAGACCGGATCAATAACTAACAGTGTTCGCGCCGAGTGTAGCCGTCGCTCGTTGTAGATGTCCTCGAGAAAGCGTGGCAGGTCGGCAGCGACCTCCTCGAAGCTGGCATACTCGGTCTGGTAGACGGCCTCCACTTTCAGCGTCTTCATGAAGCTCTCGGCCTTGGCGTTGTCATACGGATTGCCGCGTCGACCCATCGAGCCGACGAGGCCGTGCTCCGACATCAACGTTCGGTACTTCTCTGCAGCGTACTGCCCGCCGCGATCCGAGTGGTGCACGCAGCCCGCCGGGGGCTGCCGCGTCACGAGCGCCGTCTTGGGCGCTGCCATCGTCAGCCTCGCGTCGATGAGGCGCGCGAGCGCGTAGCCGACCACGCGTCGCGACCAGGCGTCGAGGACGATCGCGAGATAGACGAAATTCCCCGAGGTCAGGCCTATGTAGGTAATATCCGCCACCCAGAGCTGGTCGGGGCCCTCCGGCATCATCGTCCTGGCAAGGTTGGGGAAGATCGGCCCGTCGTGATCGCTGTCGGTCGTCACGACATATCGGCGTCGAGGGCGGACGCAAAGGCCGTGCAGTCGCATCAGGCGCGCCACCCTTTTGCGGTTGATCGGTAGTCCCTCGGCCCGCAGCTGCGCCGCCATTCGCCGGTATCCGTAGTGCGGCCAATCCTCGGCAAGGGCGTGCATTCGCTCGACCAGCGCCGTGTCGTCGGCCACCGCCCGGCTGTCACGGTAATAGGAGCTGCGCGCCACCCCCATCACGCGGCATCCTTCGGCGACGGAAAGATCGCGGGGCCGGTGACGACGGAGGGCGTCGCGCCGCTCTGCGCTCGTGAGGTGGCTGAGGCCCCCTTTAGCAGCTCGTTCTCGAGCGCCAGTCGCCCAACCATCCGCTCCAGCGCCGCGATCCGCGCCTCGTATAGCTCGATGAGGCTGGCGGCCTCGGCCTCGTCATTGAACTCGCCGCGCTCGTATTTCTCGACCCAGATCCGGATGAGATTGCGGCAGACGTCGTGCCGACGTGCCAAGCCGTGCAGCGACGTGCCGCCTGCCAAGAACTCCTGCGCAAGCTGCCGCTTGAACGCGATCGGGTAGGTTCGATGCCGTGCCATGGTCCATCCCTCATGGCCCGGGAAGACTGTCAAACCTCGGCGCCCGACCTGTCCACCCGAAAGGGGTCACTCCACACTTCTGAGGAAATCAGCTTCAGCATTGACAGCATCTGCTTGGCCTGGCTCTCGCCGTGCCGGACCACAGCACGATGACCCGACGGGCAAGGTCGCTCGAGTTGCCGCGG
>DASQNQ010000050.1:0-8676 GCA_035644895.1 Acetobacteraceae bacterium
AGCGAGTTCCAGAGGGAGGGCAGCCAGAAGCCGGAGGAGACAAAGTCCCGATACCAGCGCAGGGAAAGCCCCGGCAGCGGGTAGTGAAGGAAGGATCCGGCCGAGAAGGACAGCGGCACGATCGCCGCGATCGGCGCGAGCAGGAAGGCGATCACGAGCAGGCCGAAGATCCAAAGTGCTGCGCGGCTCATGCCGTGCGCACCCGGTCGAAGCCCACCAGGCGCCCGTACAGCGCGACCAGCGCCGCGACGGCGGCCAGCAGCAGCACGGACAGCGCCGCCGCCATGCCCCAATTGACGCTGCGGGTGGCGTAGAAGCCGATGAAGTAGGCCAGCATCTGGTCGTTCGGCCCGCCGAGCAGCGCGGGCGTCACGTAGAAGCCGAGAGCCTGGATGAACACCATCAGGCACCCCGCTCCGACGCCCGGCAGCGACAGCGGCAGGGTCACGCGCAGGAAGGCACGCCAGGGCGCCGCGCCGAGCGACAGCGCCGCCCGCGGCAGCCGCGGGTCCATCGCGCGGAGCGAGGCGTAGATGGGCAGCACCATGAAGGGCAGCAGGATGTGCACCATCGCCAGCACGACGGCGAAGCGGTTGAACAGCAGGGAGAGCGGCGCGTCCGCCAGCCCCGCGCCGACCAGCGCCGCGTTCACCACCCCCTCCCGCTGCAGCAGCACGATCCAGGCGGCGGTGCGCACGATGAGGGAGGTCCAGAAGGGCAGCAGCACGGCGCCGAGCAGCCATGGCGCGACGCGCGGCGGCGCCGTGGCGATCAGCCAGGCGAGCGGATAGCCGAGCGCGAGGCACGCCGCCATGACCAGCAGCGACATCCAGAGCGTGCGGAGCAGGATCCCGCGGAACACCGCCTGGTCCCCCGCCACGGGCCCGATCCCGCCCGCCGCATCCCGCTTCAGGTCGAGCGCGGCCAGCAGGTGGAAGTCGGTCAGCGGACCCGCCGCGCGGCGGATGGCACCCCAGGTCTCGACGCGCGCCCATTCGGGGCTGGCTGCCAGCACCGCCGCGCGCGGGTCGGCCTCCGCCCCGGCCACGCGCCGCCCCGTGGCCGGCAGGAGGGAGCGGAAGCCGGGCATGTCGGCGTTGAGCCGCGCCGCCGCGCGCGCGACCCCGCCCGCGCCCGTCTCCGCGTCGCGCGCCCGCGCCTCGCGCAGGTCCTCGGCCAGCGCGGCGAAGGCGGCGTCGCCCGGCAGGTCGCGGCCGTCCCAGTCCGAGAGCGCCGCGACGGTGCGGGGCAGGACGGCCGCCACCTCGTCCTCCGCCACCGCGCGCCAGAGGAAGGCGCCGATGGGGGCGAGGAAGGACCCCAGCAGGAACAGCAGCAGCGGCGCGACGAGCAGCATCGCGCCGAGGCGCGGGCCGACCCTCATGGCGCCGCCGGGCCGTACCGCGTCAGCGGCTCACCCAGGCGTTGAAGCGCTGGTTCAGGCGGTCGAGGTTGTCGAGCCAGAAGCGGTCGTCGATCTGCAGCGCGCCCTCGGCGTGGCGCGGCGCGGTGGGCAACTCGTTCAGCACGGGCTGGGGCAGCAGCGCGTTGGCGGCCCGCGCGGTGACGCCGTAGGGGATGCGCGGCGGCAGCCCGGCCTGCGCCTCCGGCTGGCCCACGAAGCGCAGGAAGTCGAGCGCGCGGGCCCGGTTCGGGCTGCCGCGCATGATGACCCAGCTGTCGATGGTGTAGAGGTTCTGGCTCCAGGCGATGCCGAAGTTGCGGCCATCGTTCTGGTTCGCCGCGGCGATGCGCCCGTTGTAGGCGTTGGTCATCACCACCTCGCCGCTGGCGAGAAGCTGCGGCGGCTGCGATCCCCTCTCCCACCACACCAGGTCGCGGCGGATCGTCTCCAGCTTGCGGAAGGCGCGCTCCACGCCGGCATCGGTGCCGAGCACGCGGTAGACCTCGTTCGCCGGCACCCCGTCGGCGAGCAGCGCGATCTCGAGCGTCACCTTCGGCCCGCGGCGCAGACCCCTCTTGCCCGGGAAGCGACCCGTGTCGAAGAAGTCCGCCCAGCCCGTCGGCAGGTTCGCGCCGATGCGCGCACGGTCGTAGCCGAGCACGAAGGAGTAGAGGATGGCGCCGACCCCGCATTCGTGCACCGCCTGCGGGATGTAGTGCTCGCGCCCGCCGATCGCGTTCCAGTCGATGCGCTCGAACAGCCCCTCCTCGCAGCCGAGCAGCAGCTCCTCGCTCTCCACCTGCACGACGTCCCAGTTGTTGGCGCCGGACTGCATCTTGGCGCGCAGCACGCCGACGCCGCCGTCCCAGGTCTCCTCCAGCAGGCGCCCGTTCGTGCGCTGCATCCAGGGCCGGAAGTAGATCTCGCGCTGCGCATCCTGGTAGGCGCCGCCCCAGGAGACCACCGTCAGGTCGCGCCCCTGCGCGGCTGCCCCCTGCGTGCCGAGGCCCACGGCCAGCGCGCCCACCAGCGCCAGAACTCCACGTCGCAGCATGCTCTCTACTCCCCTGCCTGCCGGCATCGAACGCTAGTTTTCGTCCGGGCGGAAGGCACGCGCCTCCGCGGCCGGCCAGGGAATCGCGACCTCGGTGCCCGGGGGAGGCAGCGCCTCCCCCACCGGGCGCTTCGCCACCAGCTCCGCGGGCCCGAGCGCCAGGCGCAGCCGGACGTGGTCGCCCTGGAAGATCGCCTCCAGCAGCCGGGCCGGCAGCCCGTCCCGCGCGAGCGCGACGCGTTCCGGCCGCAGCGCGACGAGGCAGGCACTGCCCGGCCCGCCGGCATCCACCCGTCGCGCCGCGACCTCCGGCCCGCAGGCCAGCCTGACGCGGCACATGCCGTCCTCCTCGGCCAGCACCGTGCCGGGCAGGCGGTTGTTCTCGCCCACGAAGCCGGCGACGAAGGCGTCCGCAGGGCCCTCGTACAGCTCCCGCGGGGGCGCCACCTGCCGCACCAGGCCGCGGTGGAACACCGCGATCCGGTCCGAGAGGGTCAGCGCCTCCCCCTGGTCGTGCGTGACGTAGAGCATCGTGAGGCCGAGCCGCTGGTGCAGCGCGCGGATCTCGAACTGCAGCTCCTCGCGCAGCGCCTTGTCCAGCGCGCCGAGCGGCTCGTCGAGCAGCACGATCGGCGGCTCGAACACCATGGCGCGGGCGAGCGCCACGCGCTGCTGCTGCCCGCCGGAGAGCTGCGCCGGCCGCCTGTCGCCGAAGCCACCCAGGCGCACCGTCTCCAGCGCCCGGGCGACGCGCGCCCCGCGCTCCGCCCGCGCGACGCCGCGCACCTCGAGCGGGAAGGCAATGTTCTCCGCCACGCTCATGTGCGGAAACAGGGCGTAGCTCTGGAACACGACGCCGATGCCGCGGCGATGCGGGGCGGTACGCGCGATGTCGCGCCCCTCCAGCAGGATGCGCCCGCTGCTCGGCTGCTCGAAGCCCGCCAGCATCATCAGCGTGGTGGTCTTGCCCGAGCCGGAGGGACCGAGAAGCGTCAGCAGCTCCCCCCGCCGGACGTCGAGGTCGAGGTCGCGCACCGCCGGCCATGCGGCCGTGCCGCCGTAGGACTTCCGGACCTTCTCGAAGCGCACCAGCGGGTCGGCCATGCGTGCAACATCCGCGCGTGCTCGCGCGGCTGTCAACGCCACCGGCCAGGCATTGGGATTATCGCGGTGGCGTCGGGCAGGCGGGCCGGAACCCCCTGCGATGCACCGCGTTCGTCACGCTGGCGTTCCCCGGAACGAAAAGGAGTTTCCCATGTCCCAGGCGGCCAATGACATGCGCGGGCTGCGCGACCAAGCGGCGGCCTCCGGCGAGCGTCTCGCCGAGGATGCGCGGGAGGAGCTGGCGCGGCTGCGCGCCCAGGTGGAGCGGCTGATGCAGGACCGCGTGACGCCGGTGCTCGGCACCGCGGCCGACACGGTGGAGGACTACTCCCGCCGCGCGCGCGAGACGGTCGAGGAGAATGTCTACGCCCTGTCCGACACGGTGCGGGAGAGGCCGCTGCTGGCCATCGGCGCGGCGGCGCTGGCAGGCTACCTGATCGGGCGGCTGATGGGCGGCAACACCTACGTCTACCCCGACAAGCACTAGCTCCGGGGGTTCGGGGGGATGCGCCTGATCCAGCTTCTGCGCCTCGCCCTGCAGGCGGAGGGGCTGCACCTGCGCCGCGTCGGGCGCGGCTATGCCGTGCAGGGCGCGTTCGCCGCCGCCGCCGCGGTGTTCGGGCTGATGCTGCTGCTGATGCTGCACGTCGCGGCCTACCAGGCGATGGCCCCGGGGCTCGGCCCGGTGGGCGCCGCGCTGGTGGTGGCGTTGGGCGACGCGGCGCTGGCGGCGATCCTCGGCCTCATGGCGCGCTCCCGGCCATATGACCCCGTGGCGCAGGAGGCGCTGCGCGTCCGGCACGACGCGATGCGCCAGGTCGGCGACGGCGCGGCGCGCGCCATGGTGCTCGCGCCCCTGCTGAAGAGCCAGACGGCCAAGAAGGGTCTGGTCGGCGCCGCGGTCACGGCCCTGGTGGTCGGGTTGATGTCCCGGCGCTGAGCGGCTACCGCCCTTCCACGATGCGAGGAAGGGACGCGCCATGACAACCGAGGACACCGTCGTCGCGCGGCGGGAAGGTGCGGCCGGCACCCTGCTGATGAACCGCCCGCGCGCCCTGAACGCCCTCGACCAGGACATGATCGGGCGCCTGGCCGCCGCCATCGCCGCCTGGCGGGACGACCCCGAGGTGCGGCTGGTGGTGCTGGAGGGTGCGGGCGGCCGCGCCTTCTGCGCGGGTGGGGACGTGCGGCGCATCCGCGACCTGGCGCTGGCCGGCGACGCGGCGGGGGTCGAGGCCTTCTTCGCCGGCGAATACGCGGTGAATGCCGGCATAGCGAACTTCGAAAAGCCCTGGATCAGCCTGATCGACGGCGTCTGCATGGGCGGCGGCATCGGTGTCTCGGTCCACGGCAGCCACCGCGTCGTCACCGAACACGCACTGATGGCGATGCCGGAGACGGCGATCGCCCTGTTCCCGGATGTCGGAACCTCCTACGTCCTGCCGCGACTGCCCGGCGCGCTCGGACGCTGGCTGGCGCTGACCGGCGCGCGGCTGCGCGGCGCAGAGGCGGTGGAGGCCGGGCTCGCCACCCATTTCGTCCCGCGGGACCGGCTGCCCGCACTGCGGGCGGCGCTGCTGGAGGGCGATGCGGGCGCGGTGGACCGCTTCGCGGAGGGGGTGGCGCCCGGGCCGGTCGCGGCGCAACGGGCGGCGGTGGACCGCTGCTTCGGCGCCAATTCGCTGCCCGGGATCCTGTCGGCGCTGGAGCGGGAGGGCGGCGATTGGGCGCAGGAGCAGCTGGCCATCCTGCGCCGCATGTCGCCCACCAGCCTCGCCGTGACCTTCGAGCTGCTGCGCCGGGGCGCGGGGCTGGACCTTGCGGGCTGCCTGCGGATGGAGCTGGCGCTGACCCGCACCGTCACGCGCCACCCGGACTTCGCCGAGGGCGTGCGCGCCGTGCTGGTCGACAAGACGGGGGACGCGCGCTGGACGCCGCCCGCCATCGAGCAGATCGACGACGCGCGCATCCAGGCGATGTTCCCAGGCTGATGTCTGGACCTGAGTTCCGGGGCTGACCCGGCAGATGCCGGGCCAGGTGCGGTCAGACGGCGCCCGCCCGCATCACCTTCGGGATCTCCTCCCGGAAGCGGAACCGTAGCGCGGACCAGGTCGCGTCGAGCGCGACCTGGGTCACGGGCAGCAGGCCCTCGCTCGTCACGGGTTCCCAGCCATGGTCACGGTCCAGGTCCGACCTGATCGAACCACCCTTCTTCGGGTACGCAATCCAGAGGCGACCACCAATGCCGTAGAGGTTGAGGGCCCGCGGCGCGACCGCGCGCAACGCCGCGCGGTCCGTCGCAAAGGCCAGGATCAGATCGGCCGCGGCGGTGGCCCGCGTCGGGATCCCCAGGTCGAAGCCGGCCGGGGCGCCAAGCACCGCCGCCGACATCCCGGGGCGCCACCCGAGCTTGTGGGCCGCCTCGCTAATGACAGTCGCCATTCCCTCGTCCAAGTCACAGGATTGAAACTACACGCCCCATGTAGCGCATCCCCTCCGGTTTTGCAGCCAAACATTACCGTTTTCCGCCTTGCGCCCAGCGCGGGTCCGGGTTGGTATACAAGATTGTGGACTGCGGACTTTACGGTGTTCGCAGAACCACCACCGCCTCCACCGTCGCTCCCACCGCCGCATCCTCCGGCACCGCGATGGGCGGCGCGGCGCCCCGTGAGGCGGCGGCCATGGGCGCCATCCGCGGCTCAGGCCGCCCCGGCGCATCCAGTCGCAGCTCGCGGATGCCGGCGACCGAAAGGCCGAGCTGCCCGGCCACCGCCTCCGCCCGCTGCCGGACGCCCTCCACCGCCAGGCGCCGTGCCTCCTCCCGCGCCGCATGCGCCGTCTCGCGCGTCAGGCCCCAGGCGATGCCGGCCATGGCGAGGCCGGCCGCCTGCAGCTCCCCCGCCAGCTCCAGCACCGGCGCGGGCTCGCGGCCACGTAGCATCACGGACTGCGCGGCTTGCCAGGCGCGCGGCTCCTCGAGCCGCGCCGTCCAGTAGGCGCCGGTCGAGACCTGCACGCCCGCCACGGCGCGGGCGCGCGCGACTGCCGCCGCGACGGCGCGGTTCAGCGCCTCCTGCGCCGCGGCCGCGCTGCCGGCCCGGGCCTCCGCACGCAGCGTGACGCGCAGCTCGTCGGGCGCGCGCGTGACCTCGGCCGTCTCGGACAGGTGCAGCACCGTCTCGGCCGCCGGCTGCGCCCCGGCGGGCATGGCCAGCAGGAGCAGGAAGGGGACAAGGCGCAGCATGGCGGGGTTTCCTCCGAAGTGTGCGGCGCAGGTTGCCGCCGCCTGCCCGGCCATGCCAGCCTTCGCCTGACGCAACGGGAGACCACGCGATGCGCGCCGGATTGTCCGCAGCCCTGCTGCTTGCCGCCCTGGCCGCGCCACCGGCCGCGGCCAAGAGCTTCACCTGGGCCTTCAACGCGGATGTGCTGACGCTCGACCCGCACGCCTCCAACAACACCTTCACCAACACCTTCCTCGGCAACGTCTACGAGGCGCTGGTGCGGCACAACGACCGCATCGAGATCGAGCCCGCGCTGGCCGAGAGCTGGGAGCGCGTCTCCCCCACCGTCTGGCGCTTCAACCTCCGCCAGGGCGTCACCTTCCACAACGGCGAGGCCTTCGACGCGGACGACGTGGTCTTCACCTGGTCGCGGGTGAACACGCCCGGCTCCATGGCGCGCCACCTGCTCGGTCAGATCAAGGAGGTGCGCAAGACCGGCACCCACACGGTCGAGATCGAGACGCACCGGCCCTTCCCGATCCTGCTCGCCGCCATCACGCAGTTCTACATGATGGACGAGGGCTGGAGCCGCACGAACAACGCCGCCGAAGCGGCGAACCTCTCCGCCCAGCAGGAGAGCGGCGCGACGCGCGTCGCCAACGGCACCGGCCCCTTCCGCATCGTCGAGCGCCGCCCGGACGAGCGCACGGTGCTCGAGCCCCATGCGCGCTGGTGGGACCGCCCCGCCCACAACCTGACGCGCGTGACCTTCCAGCCCATCCGCTCCGCGGCCACGCGCACCGCCACGCTGCTCTCGGGCGGGATCGACGCCAGCGTGGAGGTGCCGCTGCAGGACATCCCGCGCCTGCTGCAGGACCCGCGCGTGCAGGTGGTGGAGGGGCCGGAGCTCCGGACCATCTACCTCGGCTTCGACCATGAGCGCGACCAGCTGCTCTATTCCGACGTGCAGGGCCGCAACCCGCTGAAGGATCGCCGGGTGCGGGAGGCGATCTACCGCGCCATCGACGTGGACAGCCTGGTGCGCGGCGTGATGCGCGGCAAGGCCTGGCCGGCGGGGATGATGGTGAGCCCCTACCTCGCCGGCGCGCCGGCCGACCTGAACGAGCGCCTGCCCTTCGACCCCGACGGCGCGCGCCGCCTGCTGGCCGAGGCCGGCTACCCGAACGGCTTCTCGGTCGGCATCGTCTGCCCGAACGACCGCTACGTGAACGACGAGCGCACCTGCCAGGCCGTCGCCGCCATGCTCGCGCGCGTCGGCATCCGGCTGCAACTGCAGTCGGAGCCGACGGCCGTCTGGTCGCGCCGCACGGCGAACCGCGACTTCTCCATGTTCATGCTGGGCCATGCGGGGCTGCCGCTCGCCGACAGCTACTCGACGCTGAACGAGGTGCTGCGCACGGCGAGCCAGACGGCCGGCGGGCTGAACTACGGCCGCTGGTCCAGCGCCGCCTTCGACCGCCTGGTGGACCAGGCGGCCGAGGCGGGCGACGAGGAGAGCCGGCGACGCTTCATCCGCGAGGCGCTGGCGATCGAGCGGCAGGAGATCGCGCACGTGCCGCTCTTCCAGCAGCCCATCGCCTGGGCGGCACGGCGGGGGATCGAGCTGCGGCAGGCGCCGGACAACCGGCTGCGGCTGTGGCTGGTGCGCGTCGAGTAGCGCAGGGGCGCCGCCCCTGCGACCCCGGCCGGGGGCCCGTGGCCCCCGGAGCCCCCCGTCAATCAGGACCAGGCATGACCGATCTCATCATCGAAGGGGGCGTCGTCATCACGATGGACGCCACCCGCCGGGTGATCCCGGACGGCGCGGTGGGCGTCGCGGACGGGCGCATCTCCTTCGTCGGGCCCGCCGCGGAGGCGCCGAAGGACGC
>DASQNQ010000051.1:0-34338 GCA_035644895.1 Acetobacteraceae bacterium
AGATCGCGAAGTTCTGGTACGAGGACTCGCCGCTGGGCTGGAACCGCATCGCCAACGGGGTGATCCGCGACTCCGGCCTCGATGCCTGGCAGGCGGCGCGCGCCTTCGCCCTCCTGCATTTCGCGATGGCCGACGGCTTCATCGCCGGCTTCGCCGACAAGTACGAGCATCGCTTCTGGCGCCCGGAAACCGCCATTCGCGCGGCGGCGGAGGACGGCAACCCGCTGACCTCCCCCGATCCGGGCTGGCAGCCCTTCCTGGTGACGCCGCCCGTGCCGGACTACGCCTCCACCCATACGGTCCTGGGCTGGGCCGCGGCGGAGGTGCTGATTGCCTTGTTCGGCGACGAGGTGCCCTACGACATGACCAGCCTGACGCTACCGGGCGTGACGCGGCGCTACCGCGGCTTCTCGGCCGCGGCCGAGGAGAACGGGCTGTCGCGCCTCTATGCCGGGATCCACTTCCGGCACGCGATAGTGGACGGGCGCCGCCAGGGCCGCGGCATCGGGCAGGCCGTCGCGCAGGCGCTGCCGCGTGCCCGCTGATCACGACAGGACACGAAGGGAGACGGGGACGATGGACACGCATGCGGTCGACCCCGTGAAACCCGACGCCATGATCGCGCGGGCGGTCGGGGACCTCTCGGCCGGCTGTGGCGGCGTGATGGTCAGCCTTGGCCACCGGCTCGGCGTCTACAAGGCTATGGCCGGGGCCGGCCCGCTCACCCCGCGCGAGGTCGCGGGCCGGGCCGGGCCGGCTGCGCCGAGCGCTCGTGCGCGAATGGCTCAACGCCCAGGTCGCCGGCGGCTACGTCCCCTGCCACGGCGTGAGCGGCACCTACGAGCTGACGAGGTACGCATCGGAAGCGTACTGCACGCCGCGGTCCGAGTGAGCAATGAGGCCGGGCGCGGGCCGCTGGCGTTCGATGGCCATGTCGAGGGCAGCCGGCGCGAGCTCGTGCCCGAGGTGCTCGATCATGGCCCAGCCCACCACCCGGCGCGTGTAGAGGTCCAGCACCACGGCCAAGTACAGCCAGCCCTCACCGGTCGCGATGTAGGTGAGGTCTGCCAGCCAGACACGGTCCGGCGCCTCGGCCATGAACTGCCGCCCGGGCAGGTTGGGCGGCACCGGGAACGGGTAGGTGTGTCTTTCGTGCGGCAGATCCGGCGTCGCCGGCGCGCCGCCAGGCCCATGCCGCGCATGAGCCGAGCCACGCGCTTGCGCCCGACCCGCCCAGCCTGGGTCACCGCTCCGGCTCACGCCCAGGGCCGCCCGGCGGACCACGAGGGTGGCGAAGCAGGTCGCACTCCGCACCGCGATTCCAGCCGCCATGGGCCAGCATGGTGCTCCCTGCCATGGCGCCGAGCGCGCCGCATCGGCTGCCAGCGATGATACTGGCGCCCTCGGCGACGGTGACGGGGAAGGCGGTCCGAGACGTGCCGAGCGCAGGACGGGCGGCTCAGCCAGCTACACCGGAGACCTCACGCATCCGACCGATTTCAGACGGCGTCACCGGTTGTACAGACACACGCCGCGGCAGAGCCAGCGCATGCAGCGCCGGCACCACCAGCAGCGTCGCTGCGGTGGCCAGGGTCAGGCCGCCGATCATCGCCACCGCCATCGGTCCCCAGAACACCGAGAGCGTCAGCGGAACGAAGGCGAGCACGGCTGCCAGGGCCGTCAGCAGCACGGGCCGGGCGCGGCGGACGGTGCTCTCGATGATCGCCTCCCGCAGTTCCACGCCGGCCTCCAAGTCCTGGCGCACCTGGTCCACCAGGATCAGCGTGTTGCGCATGATCATGCCGGCCAGCGCGATCACGCCCAGCAGCGCCACGAAGCCGAAGGGCATGTCGAGCAGCAGCAGCGCGGCGGCGGCGCCGGGAATGCCCAGCGGCGCGGTCGCCAGCACCAGGGCCATGCGGCCGAAGTGGCGCAGCTGCACCATCAGGATCAGCAGCATCGCCGCAACCATGGCGGGGAACAGCGCGAAGAGGCTGGCATTCGCCTTGGCCGATTCCTCCGCAGCGCCGCCAGCCTCCACGCGCATGTCGCCCGGCAGACGCGCGCCGATCGCCTCCATGCGCGGCAGCGCCGCGGCGGTGACGTCCGGCGCCTGGAAGCCCGGCTGGAGTTCCGCGCGCACGGTCAGGAAGGGCTCGCGGTTGCGGCGCCAGAGGATCGGCTCCTCCATCACCGGCTCCAGCCGCGCCACCTGCGCCAGCGGCACGGGCCCGGCGGGCGTCACCAGCGTCAGGTCCGGCAGGGTGGAGAGCGAGAGCCGCTCCGCGGCGGGCGCGCGCAGCACCACGTCCACCAGCCGCTCGCCCTCCCGCAGCTGCGTCGCCGTCGCGCCGGAGAGCAGGGTCTGCATGGACTGCGCCACCGCCTGGGGGGAGAGGCCGAGCTGCGCCACGCGTTCCTGGTCCAGCGCCAGGCGCATCGCCGGCGCACGTTCTCCCCAGGCGAGCTGCACGTCGCGCGTGCCCGGCGTGGCGCGCAGCGCCGCCATCACCTCCTCCGCCACGCGGCGCAGATCCTCGGGCGAGCCGCCCATGACGCGGAACTGCACGGGGAAGCCGACGGGCGGGCCGAAGTCGAGGCGCGAGACACGGATGCGTGCCTCCGGCACCGCGCCCCCCTCCGCGAAGGCGATCAGCCGTTCCCGCAGCCGCTCCCGTGCCGGGACGTCGCGGGCCTGGACGATCAGCTTGCCGAAGGACTCGTTCGGCAGGTCTGGGTTGAGCGCCAGGAAGAAGCGCGGCGCGCCGGCGCCGACATAGGCGGTGTGGGTGGCGGCGTCCTCGTCCGCCGCGACCTGCGCGGCGATGCGGGCCAGCGCGTCGCGCGTGGCCTCGAACCCCGCGCCCTGGCGGAGGTTCACGTCCACCAGCAGCTCCAGCCGCTCCGACGTCGGGAAGAACTGCTTGCGCGTCGCAGCCATGCCCGCGAAGCCCGCCACCAGCACCGCGAGCGTGGAGGCCAGCACGGTGGCGCGGTGGCCGACGCACCAGGCGACCACGCGGCGCAGCGCGCGGTAGGCGCGGCCGTCATAGAGGTGGTCGTGATGCGCCACGCGCTTCGGCGTGGGCAGCAGCTTCACACCCAGGTAGGGCGTGAACCAGACGGCGACGAGCCAGGAGGCGATGAGCGCCGCGCCCACGACCCAGAAGATGCCGCCGGCATACTCGCCGGAGGTCGAGGCCGCGAAGCCCACGGGAATGAAGCCCGCGACGGTGACCAGCGTGCCCGAGAGCATCGGCCCCGCCGTGCTGCCCCAGGCGAAGGCGGCCGCCCGCGCGCGGTCCCAGCCGGCCTCCAGCTTCACCACCATCGCCTCGATCGCGATGATGGCGTCGTCCACCAGCAGGCCGAGCGCGAGGATCAGGGCGCCGAGCGAGATGCGCTCCAGTTCCATGCCCCACCACAGCATCAGCAGGAAGACGCAGGCGAGCGTCAGCGGCACCGAGAGCGCGACGATCACGCCCGCCCGCAGCCCGAGCGAGAGGAAGGACACCACCAGCACCACGCCGAGCGCCGCCGCGAACTTCTGCAGGAACTCCGAGACGCTGGCGGTGACGACCGGCGGCTGGTCCGAGATGGGCGCGAGCTCGAGCCCGACCGGCAGGTCCGCGCGGATGGCGGCGAGCTCGGCCGCCAAGCTCCCACCGAGCGCCAGCACGTTGAAGCCGCGCTGCTTGGCGACCGAGAGCAGGACAGCGTTCCGCCCCTCATGGTACACGGCCGAGGCGGGCGGGTCGGCCAGGCCGCGCGAGACCTCGGCGATGTCGCCGAGCCGCAGCGTCCGCCCGTCCGGCGCGGAGACGGGCACGGCGCGGGTCGCGGCGACGCCGTCCAGCCCGCCGCCGACCCGTAGGTGCACCCGCGTCGTGGCCGCCTCCACCACGCCGGCGGGCACGACGGGATTGTGGCGCGCCAGCGCGTCCAGGATCGCGCCCGCCTGGATGCCGAGCGTGGCGAGCCGCGCATGGCTCACCTCCACATGGATGCGGCTCTCGATCTCGCCCTGGATGGCGACCTTCTCGACGCCGGGGATGCGCAGCAGGCGCAGGCGGATGCGCTCTGCCTGGCGAACCAGCTCCGGGTTGTCGGCGCCCGTCAGCGCGAGGACGTCGGAATAGACGTCCGAGTATTCATCGGCGAAGAAGAGGCCGCGCGTGCCGGCGGGCAGGGTATGCGCGATGTCGCCCACGCGCTTGCGCACCTGGTACCAGAGGTTCTGCACCTCACGCGGCGGGGTCGTGTCGCGCAGCAGCACGGTTGTCGTGGCGACGCCGGGGCGGACGAAGGTCTCCAGCCGGTCCAGCCAGGGCAGGTCCTGCAGCCGGCTCTCGATCCGGTTCGCCACCTGGGACTGCATCTCATCCGAGGTCGCGCCGGGCCAGGCCGTGCTGACGACCATGACCTTGATGGTGAAGGACGGATCCTCGGCCCGGCCGAGCTGCGTCCAGGCGCCGGCGCCGAGCACGGCGAGCAGGATCATCGCGAAGAGCGTCAGCGCGCCGTTGCGCACGCCCCAGGCGGACAGGTTGAAGCCTGACATGGCGCGCCCCTCACCGCAGATCGGCGGCGAGGCGCGTCTGCACGACGCGCACGCGGCTGCCGGGGTCGAGCAGCTGCGGGCCGAGCGCCACGACGTGGTCGCCGGCCGAGAGCGCGCCCGCGACCTCCGCCGTGGTGTCGCCGAGGCGCCGGACCTCGACGCGCACGGCGTCCAGCTTGCCGCCCTCGCCCACGCGCCAGACCATGGGACCCTTGCCACGGTCATGCAGGGCGGAGAGCGGCAGGGTCGCCACCGGCTCCGCCGCCCGCGCCAGGCGCACGGTGCCGGTCATGCCGAGCGCCACCCAGTCCGGCGCCTGCGGCAGTGCGAAGCGGACGGCGTAGGTGCGCAGCACCGGATCGGCCTGTGGAGAGACCTCGCGCAGCACCGTGGGCAGCACGGTATCGGAACGCGCCCAGAAGCGCGCCTCGGCCGCGGCCTCCGCCAGGCTTGGCAGGGCCGATTCGGGCACGCGAACCAGCAGCTCGCGCTCGGACGGGTCAGCGAGGCGCAGCACGGGCTGGCCCTCAGTGACGACCTGCCCGGCCTCGGCCAGCAGCGCTGTCACGATGCCGGGGCCGGGCGCCCGCAGCACCGTGTAGCCCTGGCGGTTGCGCGCCAGGTCCAGCGCGGCGCGCGCGGCGGCCATGCGCTCGGCGGCCGAGCGGGCGGCGGCGTGGCGCTGGTCGTCGAAGGAGGCGGAGACATGGCCCTGGGCGCGCAGCGTGGCGGAGCGGGCGGCATCCGCCGCGGACTGCCTGGCCGTCGCCTCGGCGGCCGCGAGGTCGGCCTCCGCTGCGCGGAGCGAGAGAGTCAGGTCTGCGGGGTCGAGCCGGAAGAGCTCCTGCCCGGTCTGCACGCGGTCGCCGACCTCCACCACACGATTGGCGACGCGGCCGCCTGTACGGAAGCCGACATCCACCTCCCGCCGCGCCCGGACGATGCCGGTATGGGTGCTGACGGCCTCGCCGGGGGAGAGGCGGACCTCGGCGACCTGCACGGGGCGGGCCGGGTCGGGTGCCGCGGCCTGGGCCGGCGAGGGCTCCGCCCGGCAGGCGGCCAGCAAGGGCAGGGTCAGGGCGATGAGCCAGGCGAAACGGCGCGGCATGAGATCCAATCTCCCGTGATTGGACCCATTGTGGCTGCTAACTGACGAAAGTCAATAACCGTCAGTCAGCAGTCGTCATGCCTGAGGCCGCGGAGCAGCAGGTCGACCATGGCGTCCAGGTCCTCCGCCATCCGGTCGCCCATGCCATGGCTGATGCATTCCTGGATCAGCACCGGATGCATGAAGGCCAGCACTGCCCGCTTGATGGAGCCGGAGGTCGTCTCGGGGTCCAGCTTCGCGAAGCTGCCCTCGGCCATGCCGTCCAGCAGCACGTGGCGGATGGCGGTCTGGATGGCGTGGATGAAGCGCTCGATGACGCCCCAGTGCTCGCTCATCGCCGCGGTCACCATGTCGTGCAGGCGGCGTTCGCTGAAGAACAGGGTCATGTGCCGCTGATGCAGCGTGACCAGCAGCTTCCGCAGCCGCTCCGGCGCCGGCGCCCCGCTCCGTGCGACCTCCCAGAGCTCGGCCTCCACGCCGCCGAGCATGCGGGCGGCGATCGCCTCGTTGATCGCGCTCTTGGACGGATAGAAACGGTATATGTTGGCCGGCGACATGCCGAGTTCGCGGGCGATGTCTGCGACGGCCGTCTTCTGGTAGCCCATGGACTTGAACAGGGCCTCGGCCGTGTCCTCAATCCGGCGACGGGTTTCCTCGGCCGGGGCTCCCCGCCGCGGGCTGGCTTCGCTGATGCTGGTGCTCATGACGGTTAAACTAATGCGTCAGCCGTCAGAAAACCACTTGGTTCGTGTCATGTTGGTCAGAGTTCTCGCGGGCCACGATTTCTCGCAGCTTCTGCGTCCCCTGCTTCCGCGCTTGAGCAGCTGTTGAAGTCGGCCGTACAGGCGGCGCAACCGTGAGTAGCTCGGCGCAGGGTCGGGTCGGGTGTCCGTCCGAGGTGGGCCGATCCGCCTCGGAAGGAAATCCAGTCCAGCGATACTGAACGTGCGGAGGACGAGGCTTCCCACGTGATCGAGGGTGAACTCCGCTTCCTTGCCGCCGGAAAGGAGCTTCGCGCCTCCGCGGGCGAGAGCATCCTCGCGCCGCATGGCGTCCCGCACACCTGCAGGGCCGTGTCCCCGGGCGGGGCCCGTTCCCTGACGATCATGCGGGGCGGCAACTTCGAGGGGCTCGTTCGCGAGTTCGGCCGACCAGCCGGGCGGGAAGAGCTGCCCGACGCATCAGGGTCACCCACGCCCGAGCAGGCCGAAGCCCTCGCCCAGGCCTGCCTTCGCCATGGGATGGAGCTGGCAGGGCCGCCCCTGAGTTGGCTGGCTGGTTACTGCCCGATCGCGCGGAAGCCCGTCACGCGCACGACCTCCGCCCAGCGCACCCGCTCCGCCGCCATCCGCGCCGCGAACGCCTCCCGCCCCGCCGCGGCGATGCGGAACCCCGCCCCCTCCATCTGCATGCGCAGTGCGGGCGCTGCGAGCGCGCGCAGCGCAGCAGCGTCCAGAGCCGCCAGCACCGGCGGGGGTGTCGCCGCGGGAGCGACCAGTCCGAACCAGGCGTCGAGAGCCAGGGAGGGGTAGCCGGCTTCCACGGCCGTTGGCACCTCGGGCAGGAGAGGTGAGCGCGCCGGGCTTGTGACGAGCAGCGCCCTTGGCCCGCCCCTTTCGCGCACAAGGGGGGCAACGGCGGAAACCGTCCCGAACATGCCTTGCACGTCGCCGTTCAGGATGGCGGCGGTCGCGTCGCCCTGGGTACGAAAGTGCACGGGCTCCATCTGCAACCCGCCGGCGGCGGCGAGCAGCGAGGCACCGAAATGGCTCGGCGTGCCAGCCCCGGGGGTGCCCATGAACAAACCGCCAGGACGGGCGCGTGCCCAGGCGAGAAAGGCCGGAAGATCGTTCGTCGGCTGGCTCGGGGGCACGACGAAGGCGAAGTCCACGGCCGCGACCTCCGCGACGGCGACGAGGTCACGGGCAGGATCGTAGGGGAGGCGAGCGTAGGTGCTCGGTGCCATCGCCAGCGCACCCACCTCCCCGAACAGCAAGACGCTGCCATCCGCAGGTGAGGCACGCGCGACTTCGCCCGCCGCGAGCGTGCCGCCGGCGCCCGGCCGGTTGTCGACAACGATCCCGGCCGGCAAAGCCTCCCGCATGCCGTCCGCGAGGAGGCGAGCGGCCACGTCCGGCGCGGACCCGGCAGGGAAGCCAAGCACCAGACGGAGCGGCCGGTCCCGCACCTGTGCCCGCGCGATGGCAGGCGTCGCGAGGGCAGCCGCGAGAGCCCCACGACGCGTGATCTTCGGACGTACCTGGGCCATGGACATGTCTTTCCCTCCGATCCGTACTTGCCGGCCAACTCGCCGCTTGCCGGGCACCAAGGGTTGCGGGGCGTCAGCCAGTCGCGCGTCCCTCAGCGAACCAGACGACCGTAAACTCCCCCTGGCGCCGCAGCCCGCCGGCGCCGACGATGCCGCCATGCCGCCCGCCTCGCCGCCTCATCGGCCCGACCGCCCGAAGGCCCGCGCCGCCCGTGCAGGTGGAGAGACCTTCTTCAAGTTTGTCCTGCTCGTGAACCTTGTCGCCCGTCCGTTCGCCCGAGAGCACGAGCGCGAACACGGGATCCGGCTGACCGAGTGGCGGGTGTTGCGCGTCCTCTCGGCGGCGCCCAGGTCAGCCACGGCCGGCGAGATCGGCGATGCGCTCGGGATGGACAAGATGGCGGTCAGCCGGGCCGTGCGGGCGTTGGAGGCGCGCGGGCGACTGCGGCGCCAGCCGAGCCCGGAGGACAGGCGGCGGATCGCGTTGGAAATCACCCGGGCCGGGCGCGACCTCGTCGCTGCGATCGAGCCCTCCGGCCGAGCGCGGGAGGCGGCGCTGGTCTCGGTCCTCGATGAGGAGGAGCGGGCGACGCTTGATGCGCTGCTCGACCGCCTGCTCGCACAGGCGAGGGCGCTTCCGGAAGGCAGCACCGATCAGAACCCGTAGGGGTCCGGGCGCGTGACGCCGTCGAGCCAGTCGATTGGCCCGTCCGCCCAAGCGATCAGCCGCACTCCGAACTCCGAGCTGATGCCGGCCTCCGTGTCCGGCTCGACCAGAACGAAGCTCCCGCCCCGCGCGCGCGTATGCCCTATCCGGACCTCTCCGCCCAAGACGAACCATTCGACCGAGGCGCGGGTTCGGTGCGCCGGGATGACCGTGCCCGGCAGCAGGTTGAGCACGACCAACCGCCGATCCTCCCCGATCCCGCGATGGTCAAAGACGATGCGGCGCGTGAGGCCACCGATCCCGGTCGCGACCGGGCGGAGTTCGGCGATCGCGACGTTGATGTCGGGCGGCACCTCCGGCGCAGGGTTGCGAAAGCTGGCCTCCCGCGCGCCGGTGTGGGCACGACCTTCCGCGCCCTCCTCCGGTGGGTAGAGGACAGGTCCCTCCAGCCGCGCGGCGAGGACGCAGCGGTCGTAGGCGACGGCGTCGTGCGTCGTCCCCGCGAGGTTGATCCCCATCTCGCCCTTGCGCGCGGCGCCGTCGTAGTCGTGCAGTGTGCCGTCCAGGAAGTAGGAATATGCGGGCGCCTGGTGCTGGTGCAGCCCGCTCCGCGTCATTGGATCGAAGCCGATGAGGCCGAGATACTGCCCGGCCTCCCGACTTGCCCGTACGGCTTTCTGGTGCAGGCCAGGCCGCCCGGCGGGCGCCCAGGGTGCCTCCAGCATGTCGTAGGCATAGGTGCCACCGGGGCGTCGGCGGATGGCCAGTTCGGCGGACAAGGGCACCTCCACGAGGTCAGGCCGTAACAGATGTTACCGTATATCGGACCCGGCACGCCAGGGTTTCCGCGCTGCGATGGTCTGAGCCGCCAATAGCGCGACTGCGCAGTGCGGCCGACCGGCAGGCAGAACAGCGGCCAGACTTGACCTGCGCCCCTGAACTGGGTCCGGGTTTTCGGAGAGAGTTGGCCTCCTTGAGGAGGTCGGGCTGCGTGGAAAGCGTATGACCGCGGAACATACCATCGGGCTGCTGCGGCAGGCCGAGGTGGAGTTGGCAGAAGGCCGCACGGTGGGCGAGGTCTGCCGAGGGCTGGGGGTCTCGGAGGCGAGCTTCTATCGCTGGCGGACGGAATACGGCGGGCTGAAGGTCGGCCAGGCCCGGCGCATGAAGGAACTCGAGCGCGAGAACGCGCGGCTGAAGCGGGCCGTGGCTGGGCTGACGTTAGACAAGCAGATCCTGCGCGGTCAGACGCAAGGCGCCTGACGGAGAGGGAAAGTACTAGGCCCCGAGCGTCGCCGGGCCTGTGTCCGTCAGGTGCAGGGTGCGCTCGGCGTTTCGGAACGCCGGGCGTGCCGCACCCTGGATCAGCCACGCTCGACACAGCGCCGCACGCGCCGTGTCCGGGACGACGAGGCGACGCTGACCGAGGCGGTTGTGGATCTGGCGGGCGAATATGGTCGCTATGGTGACCTTCGGATCACGGCGATGCTGCGCACCCGGGGCTGGCATGTGAATGCCAAGCGGGTGCAACGCATCTGGCGGCGCGAGGGGCTGAAGGTGCCGCGGCGGCAACCGAAGCGGGGCCGACTGTGGCTGGCGGACGGCTCGTGCGTGCGGCTGCGGCCATGCTGGCCGGGGCATGTCTGGGCATATGGCTTCGTGCCCGAACGCACCTCGGATGGGCGGCCCTTTCGCATGTTGACCATCATCGACGAGCACACGCGCGAATGTCTGGCCAGCGTGGTGGCACGGCGGCTGACCTCGGATGACGTGCTGCAGGTGCTGACCGACCTCTTCGTCGAGCGGGGCCCGCCTGCGTACATTCGTTCGGGCAATGGAGCCGAGTTCACGGCAAACATCCTGCGTGCCTGGCTGGAGCGCATAGGCGTGCGCACGCTGTTCATCGAGCGCGGGAGTCGATGGGAGAACGGGTGCAATGATCTGTTCAACGGCAAGCTGCGCGATGAGCTGCCGGACCGGGAGATCTTCTACTCGCTCAGGGAGGCAGAGGTGCTGATCAAGCGGTGGCGCCAACACGACAACACCGTGCGCCCGCACAGTGCCCTGGATTACCGCCCGCCGGCGCCGCAGGCCGTCTTGCCGCGCCCGGCTGAGCCTGCCTACGCTGCGCTCCGGCACGCCCAGCCAGGCGCGCCGAAACATGGGCCAACTCTCTCATCACCCATGGATCCCGGTTCCGGGTCAGGCCATCCAGCCGAGGGCGGTCAGGAACCCTGTCCTGAAGGTCCCAGACCGCCGCGCCGTCCCATACTTTGGCTGACGTGGCCCCAAGCGTTCGGTAACCAATTTCCAATGCTTGGGTGCAACGCCATGCGGCGCGCCGTCAGACGTCGAGGTTCGCCACCTTCAGCGCGTTGCCCACGATGAACTCGCGCCGCGGCTCCACGACGTCGCCCATGAGGGTGGAGAACACCTGCTGCGCGTCCTCCAGGTCTTCCACCCGAACGCGGAGCAGCGTGCGCGCATCCGGGTCGAGCGTCGTCTTCCACAGCTGGTCCGGGTTCATCTCGCCCAGGCCCTTGAAGCGCTGGATGGTCAGGCCCTTCCGGCCCTGGCCCAGGATGCGCTCGAAGGCCATGAGGGGGCCGGGCTGCGGCGTCTCGGGCCCGTCCAGCGCCAGGAGGGCGGGCTGCGTGTAGTCGCGCGCCAGCGTCTCCCGCCGCTCATCGAGCCAGCGCGCCTCCGCGCTGCGCAGGGCCGTGGCATCCAGCGCGTGGCGCTCCGTCACGCCACGCACGGTTCGGTAGAGCGACAGCCCCTGCCCGTCCGCCGTCGCCTTCCAGCCACGCTCGGCTTCCGGCGCCAGCATGTCGAGACGCTGCGCCAGCACGCCGGCCGCCTCCAGCGCGCGGGCCGGATCGAGCGTGAGCGCGCCCGCGACCGCCGCCTGCTCCACGATGGGCTGCGGCACGCTGGCCGCGAGGCGTCGGATGCGGGAGGCAACCTGCCGCAGCCGCTCCGCCTCCTCGCGCAGTTCGGCGCCGGCCAGCTGGCGGCCGTCGGCGAAGGCCATGCGCCCGTTCGCCAGTGCCTTCTCGAGCAGGAAGTCCTCCAGCGCGCGGTCGTCCTTCAGGTAGCGCTCGTCGTTGCCGCGCTTGGCGCGGTAGAGCGGAGGCTGCGCGATGTAGAGGTGCCCGCGCTCGATCAGCGCCGGCATCTGCCGGAAGAAGAAGGTCAGCAGCAGCGTGCGGATGTGGCTGCCGTCCACGTCGGCGTCCGTCATGATGACGATGCGGTGGTAGCGCAGCTTGTCCGGGTCGAAGCCACCCTTGTCCGCCGGCCCCGTGCCGATCCCGGTGCCGAGCGCGGTGATGAGGGTGCCGATCTCGGCGCTGCTCAGCATCTTGTCGATGCGCGCCCGCTCCACGTTCAGGATCTTGCCCTTGAGCGGCAGGATCGCCTGGAAGCGCCGGTCGCGGCCCTGCTTGGCGGAGCCGCCGGCCGAGTCGCCCTCGACAATGAAGATCTCGCTCTTCGCGGGGTCCTTCTCCTGGCAGTCGGCGAGCTTGCCGGGCAGGGTCGAGATGTCGAGCGCGTTCTTCCGTCCTACCTTCTCCCGCGCGAGCGTCGCGGCCTTGCGCGCGGCGGCGGCCAGCACGACCTGCTCGACGACGATCTTCGTCTCCTTCGGGTGCGTCTCGAACCAGTGGGACAGCGCGTCGGCGACGGCCGCCTGCACCACCGGCTGCACCTCCGAGGAGACGAGCTTCTCCTTCGTCTGGGAGGAGAACTTGGGGTCCGGCACCTTGACCGAGATGACGGCCGTCAGCCCCTCGCGCATGTCCTCGCCCGAGAGCTCGACCTTCTCCTTCTTCGCCAGATCCTCGGCGTACTTCGCCACCACGCGCGTCAGCGCCTGGCGGAAGCCCGCCTGGTGCGTGCCGCCGTCGCGCTGCGGGATGTTGTTGGTGAAGAACAGCGCCGTCTCGTGCGGGGAGGTGTTCCACCACATGGCGATCTCCACCCGCATGCCGCCCTGCTCCTTGCCGAGCGCCGCGATGGGCGGCTTGAACAGCGGCTCGCGGGCGCGGTCGAGCCACTCGACGAAGGCGGTCAGCCCGCCGTCGAACTTGAAGGCGGTCTCCTGCGCCGGCACGTGCCGGTCGTCGCGGAGGTTGATGGCAAGCCCGGAGTTCAGGAAGGCCAGCTCGCGCAGGCGGCGCTCCAGCACCGCGAAGTCGAACTCGGTCTTGGTGAAGGTCCCGGCGGAAGGCTTGAAGGTCACCTCGGTGCCGCGATGGTGGTCGGAGGGGCCGACCACGCGCAGCGCCTCGACCGTGTCGCCATGGGCGAAGCGGATCAGGTGCTCCCGCCCGTCGCGCCAGATGCGGACGTCCATGCGCTCGGAAAGTGCGTTCACCACCGCGGCGCCGACGCCGTGCAGGCCGCCCGAGACCTTGTAGGAGTTCTGGTTGAACTTGCCGCCAGCGTGCAGGCGCGTCAGCACCACCTCGGCGGCCGAGACGCCCTCCTCCGCATGCAGGTCCACCGGGATCCCCCGCCCGTCGTCGGTGACGGTCACGCTGCCGTCCCCGTTCAGCACCACCTCGACGCGCGTGGCGTAGCCGGCCTGCGCCTCGTCCACCGCGTTGTCGATGATCTCGAACGCCATGTGGTGCAGGCCGGAGCCGTCATCGGTGTCCCCGATGTACATGCCCGGGCGCTTGCGGACGGCCTCGAGCCCCCGCAGGACGGTGATGGAGGCGGCTTCGTAGGTCTCGGCGGCGTCGCCCGTCTGGGCGGCGCGCGCTGCGGCGTCGGACATGCCGGCACAGGCTCCTGGTTTTCCGGAACTGTCAGGCCCCGGGGACGACCCTTGATCGGTCTGGAATGATACTTGCGATATATAGTGATTCAGGGCTGATTCGGCACCCTGAATTCCTGGATCGGCACGAATCCGCCCTCGCCCGTCGCGAAGCCCTCCGCCAGGTCGCGAAAGGCGGTCAGCGCCTCGGCATCCGTGCCGGTCAGGAAGGCCTGCGCCGGCAGGGCGGCCAGCGCGGCCGCCAGCGCGGCGCGGCGCGTCTGGTCCAGGTGGGCGGCCACCTCGTCCAGCAGCAGGATGGGCGCGAAGCCGCGCGCCTGCCCGATCAGCGCCGCATGGGCCAGCACGGTGGAGACGAGCAGCGCCTTCTGCTCGCCCGTCGAGCACTGCTCGGCCGCCAGCTCCTTGGGCAGGTGGACCATCCCGAGGTCGGCGCGGTGCGCCCCGAGCTGCGCGCCCCCCGCCGCGGCGTCCCGTCCCCGCAGCGCCGCCAGATCCTCCCGCAGCCGGTCCTCGACCGCCAGCGCCGGCGCCTCCTCGAGCCCAGCCGCGACCGGGCAGCGCAGCTCCAGCCGCGCCGCCGGGAAGGCGCCGGTGACGCCGGCCAGCAGGGTGGCGTTCAGCCGGGTGACGAGCGCCCGGCGGGCGGCGGCGGCTGCGACCGCGTGGCGCGCCATCGCGTCCTCCAGCGCCGCCAGCCAGCGCGCATCCCGCCGCCCCTCCGACAGCAGGCGGTTGCGCTGGGACATGGCGTTGTCGTGGGCGGCGATCTCCCGCGCATGGCCGGGCTCCAGCGCCCAGACCAGGCGGTCGAGGAAGCGGCGGCGGCCGGAGGCGCCGTCCTGGAACAGCCGATCCATCTGGGGCGTGAGCCAGACGGCCGCGACCACTTCCCCCAGTTCGGCCTGCGACCGCACCGGCTCGCCGTCGAGTCGAAGCTGCCGGCGCTCCGTTCCACCATCGGCGCCGCCTTGGGTGCCGGTCCCGATCTCGAAGGGGCCCTGCACGCCCTCGAACCGCCCCCAGGCTGCCCAGGGACGGGCCTCCTCGGCCTCGCGGCGGGCGATCTCCCCGACGCGCGCGCCGCGCAGCCCGCGGCCGGGGCCGAGCAGGGAGATGGCCTCCAGCAAGTTGGTCTTGCCCGAGCCGTTCGGCCCTACCACGGCGACGATCCGCCCCTGGAAGGCGGCGTCGAAGAAGGGGTACGACCGGTAGTCCGATAGCCGCAGCCGCGTCAGGCGGAGCTTCGGCGCCGCCCCTGATGCGGGCGTCCCCGCCTCCGGTCCGGCACCCACGGGCCCATCTTCCACCTGCCACACCGCCGGGAGGTGGCCCGGCGGGGGCGGAACGTCAACCGAAACGGCACCCGGCGAGGTGCCGCACCGGGTACGGTAACGGCAGGCGGATCATCCCCGCGCCCGCTACACCCGCATCGGCATCAGCACGTACAGCGCCTCGGGCTTCGCCGAATCGGTCACGATGGTCGGCGCGGAGCCGTCGGCGAAACGGAATTCCACCTGAGTCGCGATCTGGTCGGTGATGTCGTTCAGGTAGCGGGCCTGGAAGCCGATCTCGATCGGGCCGTGCTCATACGTCACGGCCTCCCCGTCCAGTTCCTCCTGCGCCTGGCCCTGCTCGGGGCTGGCCGCGGAGATCAGCAGGTGGTTGCGGTCAACCGAGAGCTTCACGGGGCGCGACCGCTCGCTGCTGATGGCGGCGACGCGCGCGACGGCGGCGGCGAAGGCGTCCTTGGCCACGCGCAGCACCTTGTCGTTGCCGCGCGGGATCACGCGCTCATACTCGGGGAAGGTGCCGTCGATCAGCTTGGACGTGAGCTGCACGGGTCCGAGCGAGAAGCGGATCTTGGTGTCGGACAGCGCGACCTGCACCTCGTCCTGCACCTCCTCGGCCAGCTTGCGGAGTTCGTTCACCGTCTTGCGCGGGATGATGACGCCCGGCATGGCGGACGCGCCCTCGGGCAGCGGCTCCTCCACGCGCGCCAGGCGGTGGCCGTCGGTCGCGACGGCCCGCAGCACCTTGGCGCCGCCGCTCTCGGTCGCATGCAGGTAGATGCCGTTCAGGTAGTAGCGCGTCTCCTCCGTGCTGATGGCGAAGCGCGTGCGGTCCACCAGCTCCCGCAGCGCGCCGGCCGGCAGGCTGAACTTGTGCGGCAGCTTGCCCTCGGTCATGGAGGGGAAGTCCTCGACGGGCAGCACCGAAAGCTTCGTGTCGAAGCGCCCTGCGCGGAGCGTGAGCTGCGCGTCGCCGCCCGGGTGGTCCAGCTCGACCTTCGCGGTCTCGGGCAGCTTGCGGACGATCTCGTAGAGCGTCGCGGCCGGCGCGGTGGTGCGGCCGCCGCGCGCCACCGTCACGCCCGGCACCTCCTCGACGACCGCGATCTCCATGTCGGTCGCGGTGAGCTTGAGGCCCGACTCGCGCGCCTCCAGCAGCACGTTGGCCAGGATGGGGATGGTGTTGCGGCGCTCCACCACGCTCTGCACATGCGCGAGCGCCTTGAGCAGCACCGCCCTGTCCACCGAGAACTTCATGGCACCCCGACCCCAGCGTGTTGCTTCGCGCGTCCTGGTGCGGTCCGGGAAACCCGGGCCGCCACGACCCCCTGTTCCCGGCCGGGCGAGTCCCCTCCCCGGCAAGGGGGCGCACCTTATCAGCGGGATGCGGAACGCGGAAGGCGCCGCCCAACGCAGGCTGGTTGTCAGGCCGGGCGCACCGCCCGCAGGTAGAGCCGCCGGCTCGGGTATTCGACGTCCGGGTAGGGGTCGCGCGCCTCCCGCCAGACCTCCCGCAGGCCGGAGGCGGCTGCGGCGCCGACGACGTCCTCCTCCGCGAACAGGTGGAAGGTGAGGTCCACCGGCTGATCCCAGAGCGCCTGGACGCGCAGCGCCTCCCCGCCGAGGTGAAGCGCGAGCAGCACCTCCCCGCCCGGCCTCAGCGCGGCGTGGAACTGCCTGAGCGCCGCCCCAAGCGCCCCGGGCGGCAGGTGCACCAGGGCGTAGAACGCAACGAGCGCCGCGAAGCGCCTGGGCCGGTCGCCGAGGCGGAGCATGTCGCCCTCCTCGAAGGCCAGCCCGGGGTGCAGGCGCCGCGCCTCGGCGATCTGCCCCGCGGAGAGGTCGATGCCCACGACCTCGGCCCCGCGCGCGGCGATGTACGCTCCGACATGGCCCGGCCCGCAGCCGATGTCGCCCACGAGGCCGCGCCCGGCATTCCGGGCCGCGAAGCCGTCCAGCACCGCGCGGTCCCATGGCTTGTGCGCGAGCTCCCCTGCCAGGCGCTCCGCATAGGCCCTGGCCACGCGGTCGTAGCTCTCCCGGATCGGGTCCATGCGCGCATGTTGCGGCCGCGGCGCGCGGCACACCAGCGTCTGGAATAGCCCAACCCTGGGCGCCATCTGGCCCCCATGGCGAACTTCACCTTCCGCGCGCCCTACTGCCCCGACGAGGAGCAGGCCCTCGCCGCGCTGCTCGCGACCGCCCCGCCCCCGCAGCCCGATGCGCCGGCGCTGGCCTTGGCGCTGGCCGAGGCCGCGCGCGCCGGCGGCGGCCCGCTGGCGGTGGAGGAGGTGCTGCGCGGCTGGCCGCTCTCGACGCGCGAGGGCCTGGCGCTCATGGCGCTGGCCGAGGCGCTGCTGCGCGTGCCGGACGACGCCACGGCCGACGCGCTGATCGCCGAGAAGCTGTCCGAGGGCGACTGGTCCCGCCACGCCGATGGCTGGGCCTCCATCGCCTCCGCCTGGGCGCTCGCGGTCGGCGCGCGGCTCGTCGGGCCGGAGGAGACGCCGGGCGGCGTGCTCGGCCCGATGGTGCGGCGACTCGGCGTGCCGGCCGTGCGGACGGCGGCGCGGCGCGCGGTGCGGCTGATGGGCGGGCAGTTCGTGCTGGGCGAGACGATCGCGGACGCACTCGCCCGCGCCGCGAAGGCGCCGCCCGGCATCCGCCACTCCTTCGACATGCTGGGCGAGGGCGCGCGGACGGCGGCCGACGCGCGGCGCTACCTCGCGGCCTACCACGAGGCGGGCGCGGCGATCGGCCGCGCCGCCACGGGCACGCTGCCCGCCCGGCACGGCCTCTCGGTCAAGCTCTCGGCCATCCACCCGCGCTACGAGGCCGTGTCGCGGGAGCGCGTGATTCGCGAGCTGGTGCCGGACCTGATCGAGCTCGCCCGCGCGGCGAAGCGCCACGACCTGAACCTGACCGTGGACGCGGAGGAGGCGGACCGGCTCGAACTCTCGCTCGAGGTCTTCGCGCGCGTGCTGTCCGACCCGGGCCTCGCGGGCTGGGACGGCTTCGGGCTCGCCATCCAGGCCTACCAGAAGCGCGCCCGCGCCGTGGTGGACTTCGTGGCGGAGCAGGCGGCGACGCACCGGCGGCGGCTGATGGTGCGGCTGGTGAAGGGCGCCTACTGGGACGCCGAGATCAAGCGCGCGCAGGAACGCGGGCTGCCGGACTTTCCCGTCTGGACGCGCAAGCCCACGACGGACCTCAACTGGCTCGCCTGCGCCGCCGCGCTGCTCGACCAGGCGCGGGCGGGGCGCGTGTACCCGCAGCTTGCCACCCACAACGCGCGGAGCGTGGCGGAGGCGCTGGCGCTGGCCGAGACGCGCGGCGTCGGGCCACAGGGCTTCGAGTTCCAGCGCCTGCACGGCATGGGCGGCGCGCTCTACGCCCGGCTGCAGGCGCTGCGGCCGGAGGTGGCGCTGCGCATCTACGCCCCTGTCGGCGTGCACGAGGACCTGCTCGCCTACCTGGTGCGCCGCCTTCTGGAGAACGGCGCGAATGGCGGCTTCGTCGCGGCCGTGGCGGACCAGGCCGTGCCGCTCGACCGCCTGGTGCGCCACCCGGCGGAGGAGCTGGCCGGCGGCCCCGCCCGCCACCGCCGCCTGCGCCGCCCGACGGAGCTGTTCCCGGGCCGCACGAACAGCGCGGGCGTCGAGTTCGGGGACGCGCACGCGCTGGCCGCCCTGCTGGCCGAGCGCGACGCTGCCCCCTCCCCCAGGCCGGCGCTTGCCCTCGCGGGCGGCACTGAGCTGCTTGGTGCGCGGCGCGCCGTGGAAAGCCCGGTGGACGGCGCCCGGCTGGGCGAGGTGGTGGAGCCCGGCCCGGAGGCCGCGGCGCAGGCCGTGGAGGCGGCGCATCGCGCTTTCCCCCGCTGGTCCGCGACGCCGGCGTCCGAGCGCGCTGCCCTGCTGCGCCGCGCGGCTGACGGCCTGGAGGCGCGCCGCGGCGCGCTGGTCGCGCTGCTCCAGGCCGAAGCCGGCAAGACGCTCGACGACGCGGTGGCCGAGATCCGCGAGGGCGTGGATTTCTGCCGGTTCTATGCCGACGAGGCCGAGCGCCTGTTCGCCACACCCGCCGAGCTGCCGGGCCCGGTCGGCGAGAGCAACCGCCTGACGCTCTCGGGTCGCGGCGCGTTCCTGTGCGTCTCGCCCTGGAACTTCCCGCTCGCGATCTTCATGGGCCAGGTGGCGGCGGCGCTGGCGGCGGGGAACACGGTGGTGGCCAAGCCCGCGCCGCAGACGCCGCTCATCGCCGCGGCGGCCGTGCAGGCGCTGCGCGACGCCGGGCTGCCGGCCGATGCGCTGTCCTTCGTGCCCGGCGGGCGGGAGGTGGGCGCGGCCCTCGTCGCGCATCCGCTGGTGGCCGGCGTCGCCTTCACCGGCAGCACGGCCGCGGCGCGGGCGATCCACCGCGCGCTCGCCGCGAAGGACGGTCCGATCGTGCCGCTGGTGGCCGAGACGGGCGGCATCAACGCCATCGTGGCCGACGCGACGGCGCTGCCCGAACAGGTGACCGACGACGTCATCGCGAGTGCCTTCCGCTCCGCCGGCCAGCGCTGCTCGGCCGCGCGGCTGCTCTGCCTGCAGGAGGATGCGGCGGAGCGCATGCTGGCGATGATCCGGGGCGCCGCGGCGGAGCTGCGGCTCGGCGACCCGCGCGACCCCGCGACGCATGTCGGCCCGCTGATCGACCTCGACGCGAAGGCCCGCATCATGCGCTGGCTCGGCGCGCTGCCTCCCGGCGCACGGGAGGTGTTCCGCCATCCGGCCGAGGAGCCCGGTGCCTTCCTCGCGCCACGCATCGTGGAGATCGCGCGCGCGGAGGACCTGACCGAGGAGGTGTTCGGTCCCGTGCTGCATGTCGTCCGATGGCGTGCGGACGGGCTGGATGCACTGCTGGCCGGCATCGCGCGGGCGGGCTACGGCCTGACGCTCGGCGTGCAGAGCCGGCGCGCGGGCTTCGCCGCCCGAGTCACGGCGGCGGTGCCGGCGGGCAATGTCTACGTCAACCGCAACATCGTCGGCGCGGTGGTCGGCAGCCAGCCCTTCGGCGGCCAGGGCCTCTCGGGCACCGGCCCGAAGGCCGGCGGGCCCTTCTACCTGCCGCGTTTTGCACTGGAACGCGTGGTCAGCGTGAACACCGCCGCGGCTGGCGGCGACGCGCTGCTTCTGGCGAGCGGGGAGTAGGGGCCCGCAGCCGGGGCAGGGTCACCGGGCGGGCGTCAGGCGCCAGACCGTGTTCGACAGGTCGTCCGCGATGATGAGGGCGCCGCGCGGATCGAGCGTGACGCCCACGGGCCGGCCGCGCGCATTGCCTTCGCCGTTCAGGAAGCCGGTCACGACATCGACCGGCTCACCGGTGGGCCGGCCGTCGCGGAACGGCACGAAGACCACCTTGTACCCGACGGGCTCCGCACGGTTCCAGCTGCCGTGCTCGCCGACGAACACGCCATCGGCGAAGCGCGCGCCCATGGCCTCGGAGGAGAACGCCACCCCCAGCGCGGCCACATGAGAGCCGAGTGCGTAGTCGGGCCGGATCGCCGCCGCGACCTTCTCCGGATCCTGCGGCCGCACGCGGTCGTCCACGTTCTGGCCCCAGTAGCTGTATGGCCAGCCATAGAAGCCGCCCTCCTGCACAGAGGTCAGGTAGTCCGGCACGAGGTCGGGGCCGATCTCGTCCCGTTCGTTCACCACGGCCCAGAGCTTGTCCGTGCCAGGCTGGATGGTGAGGGCGGTCGGGTTGCGGAGGCCGGTCGCGTAGGGACGGTGCGCGCCCGTCCGTGCGTCGATCTCCCAGACCATCGCGCGGTTGACCTCCGCCTCCATCCCGCGCTCGGTGATGTTGCTGTTCGACCCGATCCCGACATAGAGGTGGCGGCCATCGGGACTTGCGGCCAGCGCCTTCGTCCAATGGTGGTTGATCTGCGAAGGCAGGTTCGTGACGAGCGCCGGCGGGCCGCTCGCCTCCGTCTGGCCCTCGCGGTAGTCGAAGCGCACCAGCGCATCCTGGTTCGCGACATAGAGGCTGCCGTTCACCAGGGCGAGGCCATAGGGCGCGTTGAGGTTGTCCGCGAAGACGCGCCGCACCTCGTAGGTACCGTCGCCATCGGCGTCGCGCAGCAGCGTCAGCCGGTTGCCGCCGGGCACCGAGCTCTTGCCCATGCTCTTGATGTAGCCAGCGATGATGTCCTTGGGGCGGAGCGCCGGCGCGTTGCCGCCCGAGCCCTCCGCGACCAGGATGTCGCCATTGGGCAGGACCAGCGTCTGGCGCGGGATGCGGAGGTCGGTCGCGATCGCCTCGATCCTGTAGCCCTCCGGCACCGTTGGGCGCTCGCTGCCCCATCCGGCAGGCCGCGGGATCGTCATCTCGGGCAGCAGGCCGCGTCGGGGGTCCGGCAGGCGCGGGCTCTCGCCCAGCGGCGACGAGCCCGGCTCGCTGTCGCAGGCCGCCAGGGCGACGGCGGCAATGCCAAGCAGGATGGCTGCGCGCATCACGAGATCCTCCCGGACCGGATGCCGGAATAGCCGACCCAGGCCGCAACAAGCGCCAGAAGCGCGACGATGGCAGAGAGGTAAAGCGCCTCCGGCATGATGGCGAAGGCGTCCTTGGCGTGGACCAGGGCATTGATGAAGCCCAGCGCCCACATGGCCAGCAGCGTGCCGAAGTAGACGGCCGCGCGCCCCCTGCCCCCCGGCCGGCTGCGGACCAGGTCGACCAGCGCCCAGAGGACGGCAAAGGCACCGAACAGCAGCCCGCCGGCAATCAGCCAGGACGAGAAGTTCGCCCACTGGATCTGGAAGGTCATCCAGTAGGCGATGTCGCTGAACAGGGCGCCGAGGAACAGCGGCAGCGGAAATGCGAGCACGATCGCGTGCAGCGGGTGCAGCGGGTGCAGCGGCCGCAGAAGGACAGATGTGGCTGACATGGCGCGCCCTCCTGTTCCTGGCCACGCACATGGCGGCCGGCACGTCGGCTCCCCAGTGTCAGGGAGACGACAGGAGAACGGTGCAGTGATTGGCAAGTTGCGCAGCATGGCGGGCCCGGCCTGGCCCACCCGCCACGCAGCGCGTCGTCAGGCGGCGACCTTGTAGCCCTCCTCCTCGATCGCGGCCGCAACCTGCTCGCGCGGCAGGTTTGTCGCCGCGCGCACGGTGTTCGCGGAGAGGTCCACCGACACCTCCGCCGTGGGGTCCTTCGCACGGATTGCCTCGGTCACGGCACGCACGCAGTGGCCGCAGCTCATGCCCTCGACCTTCAGTTCCAGTGTCATCTGCCTGTTCCTTCCAGCTGTTCCAGGATGGGACATTCGGGCCGCGCATCGCCCTGGCAGTGCTCGGCCAGGTGCCGCAGGCTTCCGGCCATGCGTTGCAGGGCGTCGGCCTTCGCCTCCAGCGCCTGCACATGCGCGAGCGCCAGGCGCTTCACCTCCGCGCTCGCCCGTCCCTTGTCGCGCCAGAGCCCGAGCAGCCGGCGGATGTCCTCGAGCGGGAAGGCCAGGTCGCGCGCATGGCGGATGAAGCGCAACTCCGCCACCTCCGCCGGGCCGTAGTCGCGGTAGCCGTTCGGCTGGCGCCGCGCGGCGACCAGCCCCACTGCCTCGTAGTGCCGGATCATCTTCGCCGAGACGCCGGAGCGCGCGGCCGCTTCGCCGATGTTCACCGATGCGGCCTCCAGCGCGAGAGGAGCAGCGCATTCGCCAGCACCGAGACGGAGGAGAGCGCCATCGCCCCCCCCGCGACCAGCGGCGAAAGCAGCCCGAGCGCCGCGAGCGGCAGGCCGAGCGCGTTGTAGCCAAACGCCCAGAACAGGTTCTGCCGGATCTTGCGGTAGGTCCGCCGCGTGACGTCGAGCGCGGCAGGCACCAGCGCGGGATCGGGACGCATCAGGGTCAGCCCGGCCGCGGCGATCGCCACGTCCGTGCCGCTGCCCATCGCGATGCCGAGGTCCGCGGCGGCCAGCGCCGGCGCGTCGTTCACGCCGTCGCCCACCATCGCGACGCGTGCGCCGCCCGACTTCCAGCGCGTGACCGCCTCCGCCTTCCCCTCCGGCAGCACCTCGGCCGCCATGTCGTCAAGCCCGAGCCGCGCCGCCGCCGCCTCTGCCGCCGCGCGCCCGTCGCCCGTCAACATCGCGGCGCCGACGCCCATGCGGCGCAGCGCGGCCACGGCCTCCGCGGCGCCGGCGCGCGGCGCGTCCTCGAAGGAGAGCAGCGCAAGCGGGCGCGCATCCCCGACCAGCCAGGAGAGGGTGCGGCCCTGCCCCGCCTCCTCACGTGCGGCCGCCTCCAGCGGTCCTGGGTCGCCGCCAAGCTCGGCGAGCAGGCGCGTGCTGCCGAGGCGCAGGATGCGACCCTCGACGACGCCCTCCACGCCGCGCCCGGGCAGGACACGGAACTCCGAGGCGGCGGGCGGGGTGCGGCCGAGGGCAGCGAGCACCGCGCGCGCCAGCGGATGCTCGCTGCCCGCCTGCAGCGCGGCAGCTGCCGCCAGCGCCTCCTCCCGCGACGTGCCGGGCGCGGGGTGCAGCGCGGCGAGGCGCGGGCGGCCCTCGGTCAGCGTGCCGGTCTTGTCGAAGGCGACCAGGGTGATGCCCTGCGCGCGCTCGATGGCTTCGGCATCGCGGATCAGGATGCCCGCGCGCGCGGCGGCGCCGGTGCCGGCCATGATGGCGGCAGGGGTGGCGAGGCCGAGGGCGCAGGGGCAGGCGATGACCAGCACCGCGACGGCGTTGAGCGTCGCCGCCTCCACCCCCGCCCCCGCGATCCACCAGCCGAGCAGGGTGAGCGCGGCGAGCGCGACCACCACCGGCACGAACACCGCCGAGACTCGGTCCGCCAGCCGCTGCACCGGCGCGCGGGAGGCCTGGGCGGCGGCGACCAGCGCGGCCACGCGGGCGATCGCCGTCTCCTGCCCCACCGCCGTCGCCACGATGACCAGCCGCCCGTCGAGCGCGACCGTGCCCGTCGCGACATGCGCGCCGGGTTCCTTCTCGACCGGCCGGCTCTCGCCGGTCAGCGCGCTCTCGTCCACGCCGGCGCGGCCCTCCCGTACCTTCCCGTCCACCGGGATGCGCTCGCCCGGACGCACCACCACCACGTCGCCCGCGGCCAGCGCCGCTGCCGGCACCTCCCGCTCCTGGCCGTCGGCGTCGAGGCGGCGGGCGGTGCGCGGGCGCAGGTCGAGCAGCGCGCGGATGGCCGCGCCCGTCGCGCGCTTCGCCCGCGCCTCCAGGTACTTGCCGAGCATGATGAAGAGGATGACGACCGCCGCGGCCTCGAAGTACAGCGCATGCGCCGCGTGCTCCGCCCCGTGCGCGAGCAGCAGCCAGACGGACAGGCCGTAGGCCGCGGTGGTGCCGAGCGCGACGAGCAGGTCCATGTTGCCCGTGCCCGCGCGCAGCGCCGCCCAGGCGGCACGGTAGAAGCGCAGGCCGAACCAGAACTGCACGGGCGTGGCCAGCGCCAGCTGCCACCATCCGCCCGGCATCCAGTCCCGGCCGAACGCCATGCCGAGCATGCCGGCCAGGAACGGCGCCGTCAGCGCCGCGACGGCCAGCAGGTCCCGCCGCTGCCGCGCCAGGCGCCGCGCTGCCGCGTCCTCCTCCGCCGCGCCGGCCTCGGCCGCCGAGAGCGTGTAGCCCGCGCGCGACAGCGCCGCGCCGAGCGCCGCCTCCTCCAGGCCGGCGAGCGCGCGCACCGTCGCGCGCTCGGAGGCCAGGTTCACCTGCACCTCCAGCACGCCAGGCACCGCGGAGAGCGCCCGCTCCACCCGCCGCACGCAGGACGCGCAGGTCATGCCCTCGATGCCGAGCTCCAGCCGGCGCTCCGGCACCTCGTAGCCCGCCCGCCGCACCGCCTCGGCCAGCGCCGCGGGGCCTGCGGTGCCGCGCACCTCGGCGCGTTCCGAGGCCAGGTTCACATGTGCCTCGGTCACGCCCGGCACGCGCGAGAGGGCGCGCTCCACCCGCCCGGCGCAGGAAGCGCAGGTCATGCCCTCGACGGGCAGGAGCAGGGCGCGGGCGGGGAGCGGGGCTTCGGGCATGGCGGGGAGATGGGGCTTCCCATGCTTGGAAGGTCAAGGGCGGCCGATGCTGGCGTGAACGCCCCGCACCGGTCCTTGATGCAGGTCATTCCACGCTTGACGGCGCCTCCCCCTCCCCCGACATGGCCGCCACCATGAACAAAGCCCTCGCGCTCGCCCTGCTGCTCGCCCTGTTCCTTCCCCCGTCGGCCGCCGCCCAGGCGCCCGCGCCCGAGCCCGTCCGGATCGCCAACCGCACCGGGGCGGAGGCGGTCGCGCTGCATGCCGTGCGGGCCGGGCGTGGCGACTGGGGCGCGAACCTGCTGAACCGCGGCCCGCTGCCCCATGGCTCGGCCTTTCCGATGCGCGTCAACCCCGATGCGGGCTGCCGCTTCGACATCCGCCTGGTACTGGCCGACGGGCGGGAGAGCGTGAAGCTGGACCAGGACATCTGCGAGGCGCCGCGGGTGGAACTCGCCACCGCCGCCGCGCCGGCGCCGAACGTGGCGCAGGCCTTGCCGAACCGGGCCGCGCGGCGCGTCTCCTCCGGCACCGGCTTCGTCGTGGCACCCGACCGGGTGCTGACGAACCAGCATGTGGTGGACCGCTGCGACCGCATCCTGGTCCGCACGGCGGACGGGCGCTGGCTGGCCGCGGTGCCGCCCGCACGGGTGGACGCGCAGCTCGACCTCGCGCTGCTGAGCGTGCCTGGCAACCCGGGTCCGTCGCTCGCCTTCCGCAACGCGCCCGCGGTGCGGCGGGGGGAGGGCGTGATCGCCTATGGCTTTCCCCTCGCCGGGCTGCTCTCGGCCGATCCGAAGCTGACGCAGGGGGTGGTGAACGCGCTGGCGGGGCTGCGCAACGACCCGAACAACTATCAGGTCAGCGCGGAGGTGCAGCCCGGCAACTCCGGCGGGCCGCTGGTGGACATGCAGGGCCACGTCGTCGGCGTCGTCGTCGCCAAGCTCGACGGGCGGCGGGTGCAGAACGTGGACAACGTGAACTTCGCCATCAAGGGCGACGCGGCGAAGGCGTTCCTGCGCCGCGCGGGCCTGGAGCCGCGGCTGGCGGAAAGCCGCGGCCCGGACCGCAGCGCCGCCGATGTCGGCGACGCCGTCCACCGCGCCACCATGATGATCCGCTGCGAGGGGTAGCCCGCCCGCGGGCAGGCGGTTCATGATTCCCCTACCCGGCCAGGACGGCCGGGCGGAGAGAGGGAGGACCCCGCATGCCCGTCACGCTGCACGCGCCCGGCTACAGCACCTATGGCCGCACCGCGCGCCTCGCGCTCGAGGAGAAGGGCGTCGCCTACACGCTGGAGGAGGTGGACATCCTCGCGGGCCAGGGCCAGGCGCCCGAGCACCTCGTGCGCCATCCCTGGGGCAAGGTGCCGGCGCTGGACCACGACGGCTTCGCCCTGTTCGAGACCTTCGCCATCGCCCGCTACGTGGACGAGGCCTTCCCCGGCCCCGCCCTGCAGCCCGGCGATGTGCGCACCCGCGCCCGCATGACGCAGATCTGCGCCATCGTGGACAGCTACGCCTACCGTGCCATGGTCCACCAGGTGTTCTGGCAGGCGGTGCTGGTGCCCATGCAGGGCGGGACACCGGACGCGAAGGTGGCGGCGGAGGGGCTTGCAGCGGCCGAGCGGTCGCTCGACGTGATCGAGGGGTTGATGGCGGGCGACCTGCTCTGCGGCGGGCAACTCACACTGGCCGACCTGCAACTCCTGCCCCCGGTGGAGTTCTTCCGCATGGCCGATGCAGGGCGCGAGGCCTTCGCGCGCCGCCCGCTTCTCTCCGCCTGGTGGGAGCGGATGAACGAGCGCCCCTCGGTGGTGAAGACCCGGCCGAAGCTCGGCTGAGGAGCGCCGTTTCTTACCAGAGTGTTTCCCACATGATGTGGTGACGGGAGGGTGGAACCACCATATATTGGGTTCATCGACTCGCGGGTGCGGGTCGGACAGGAGGTTCTGCCCTTGGACGGTTCGTTCGCCGGCGCGCGCCTTTTCCGCCCGTCCCAGCCCGCCGGGTCCAGCTTCGGGGAGGCGCCGCTGCCGCCCCGCGCCCTGGACCCCGGCATGGGGCTGGCCGTCGCGCGCCGCACGGTGTTCCGCCCCTCGGACGCCGAGGATTTCGGCCGCGTCGCGGACCGCGTGGCGGCGGGCAACATGGCGCTGCTCGGGCCGCGCGCGGACGCGGCCGAGCAGGCGCGGCTGCGCAACGCCATCGCGACGGGCGCACTCATCACCTCCGGCCGGCACCTCCAGCACGGCGACGCGGACCAGCCGGGGCGCAACATGGAGGTGTTCACCAACTGCGCGACGGCGATCACCTCCTTCTCCCTGTTCTACCTGCTGCTGAACGGCAGCGGCGTCGGGCGCAGCTACGACGAGGAGCTGGTGGCCGTGGACTGGGCGAATGCCCCGCGTCTGCTGCTGCGCCTCGACCGCGGCCACCCCGACTACCCCGACACGAGGGAGGAGCTGCACCGCTTCGGCTCCGAATTCGCGCTACTGCCCTGGGGCACGGCGCCGGAGGCGATGAGCGCGGAGCAGGAGGCGGAGATCCGTGCCTTCATCGCCCGTGAGTTCGTGGACGAGGCACCGGGCGCCGCCGTGCATGTGGTGGATGACAGCCGCGAGGGCTGGGCCAAGGCGGTGGAGCGGCTGGAGAGCCTCGCCTTCGAGGGCGGGGCGGACACGACGCTGCTGCTCGACTTCTCGCGCATCCGCCGCCGCGGCGCGCCGATCGCGGGCATGCAGGGGCGCCCGGCCTCCGGGCCCGTGTCCCTCATGCGCGCCTTCGTCAACCTGCGCAGCCATGTCATCGAGCCCGCGCGCCACCGCGCGCCGGGCGACGAGGCGCTGGCGCCATGGGAGCAGGCGCTGCTGGTCGATCACCACCTGAGCATCGAGGTGCAGGTGGGCGGCGCCCGCCGTGCCGCGCGCATGGCGACCAAGTCCTGGCGCGACGCCGGCATCTTCCGCTTCATCCGCGCGAAGTCCGAGGGCGGGCTCTGGACCGCCAACAACTCCGTCATGGTGGACGCCGAGTTCTGGGAGGCGCTGCGCGCCGCGCGGGAGGGCAGCCGCGCGCCCCTGCCCCGCCACGCGACCGCGGTGTTCGAGGAGGTGACGCGCTGCGCCTGGATCAACGGCGAGCCGGGGCTGATCAACGCCGACATGCTGGAAGATCACCGCACCGGCACGGCCTGGCGCAAGCCGGTCCACGAGGACGGGCGCGACGTCCGCTCCGCCCGCTACCGCGCCGACCATGCGGTCGGACTGCTGGCGGACCTGTCGCGCCGCGCGCGGACGGCGCGCTTCCCGGCCACCACCAACCCTTGCGGCGAGATCACGCTGCACGTCACGGGCGGCTACTGCGTCATCGCCGACTTCGCGCCGCTGCTGGCCTGCCCCGCCGAGCTGCATGAGGTGGTGCCGGGCGCCGTGCCGCCCGACCTCGCGGCCGAGTGGGACGCTCGGGTGGAGGATGCCGTGCGCCTCGGCGTGCGCTTCCTGATCCGCGCGAACCTGATGGATGCCCTGTACGCCGAGGAGGTGCGCCGCACCAACCGGATCGGCATCGGGCCGACGGGCCTGCATGAGTGGGCGTGGATGCGCTTCGGCCTCGGCTTCGACGACCTGCTGGACGAGGCGCGCTCCGCCCCCTTCTGGTCCGCCCTCGCCCGCCTGTCGGAGGCCGCGAAGGCGGAGGCGGCCGGCTACGCCGCCGAGCTGGGCCTCTCGGTGCCCTTCACCGTCACCACGGTGAAGCCCGCGGGCACCACCTCGAAGCTCTTCGGCTTGACGGAGGGCGCGCACCTGCCGGCGCGGCGGCAGTACCTGCGCTGGGTGCAGTTCAGGGGCACGCGTTCCGGCGCGGGCTGGGCGGAGGAGAGCGACCCGCTGCTGGCCGAGTACGAGGCGCGCGGCTACCCGGTGCGGGAGCTGCGGAGCTTCCCGGGCATGAGCGTCGTGGGCTTCCCGACGCGCCCGCTGGTGCAGCGCCTGGGCATGGGGGATGCGCTGGTCACCGCGCCCGAGGCCTCGCCCGAAAGCCAGTACCGCTGGCTTGCGGCACTCGAGCGCCACTGGATCGGCGACGCGCAGGGCAACCAGGTCTCCTACACGCTGAAGGTCTACACGGACCGCCAATCCCTCGGCACCTTCCGCAACATGGTGGCGGACTGGCAGCCGCTGGTGCGGGCCTGCGCCATCCTGCCGAGCCGGCCGGACCACCAGCTCGGCTACGAATACCTGCCGGAGGAGGAGATGGCGGAGGACCGCTTCGCCGCGCTGGTCGAGCGCATCCGCGACCCCGCCCTGCACGAGGCGGTGGACATGGCGCACCTCGCCTGTGCGTCAGGGGTCTGCCCGATCTAGCTTGAAGCGGCCCGAGGCGCGGACCATCTCACCTCGTGCCATGTCCACCGCATCCGCTGCCTTTTCGAGCCACGACCGTGCCGCCGCCCGCGAGCGGCTGGAGCGCCTGGCCCACGCGCTCGACAGCGCGGTGCGCGTGCCGGGCACGCAGATCCGCTTCGGCGCGGACTCCGTGCTGAACGTCATCCCGGGCCTCGGCACCGTCGCGACCACGGCACTGTCCGCGTGGCTGATCTGGGAGGCACGGCGCCTCGGCGCGCCGAGGTACCTGATCGGTCGGATGGTCGGCAACGTCGCGCTCGACAGCGCCATCAGCAGCGTGCCGGTGGCGGGCTGGATCGGCGACGTGTTCTTCAAGGCGAACCGCCGCAACATGGCACTGCTGCGGGACCACCTGGACCGCAGCGGGGTCTAGGCGCCTAGTTCGCAGGAAGGGCCAGCGTCAGCACGGCGCCATCCTCGCTGCAGGAAAGCCGGCCGGCGGAGGCCTCCGCCACCTCGCCGAACAGGCGGAGCAGGTAGGGCGTGGCCTGGACGCCATCGGGCAGCCGCAGCACGAGCGTGGCGCCAGCAGCGTCGCGCCGCAGTTCGATCGCGACGCGCCCGCCGGCCACGGTGTGGCGTTGCGCCGTGTCGCGCGCCATCGCCAGCAGCGCGACGTCGAGCCGCGCGCGGTCCACCGGCACGGGCGGCAGGTCCTCCGGCGCCTCCACCTCCAGCTTGATGCGGGCGCCGAGCGCGACCCGCAGCAAGGGGTCGATCTGCGCCAGCACCTGCGGCAGGGGCAGCGTGACCATGTCCGCCGACGGGCGCCGCGCCACGTCGAGGAGGCCGCGCGTCGTCCGGTCCAGGCGCTTCGCGGCCTCCGTCGCGCGATCGAGCTGGCGGCGCATCGGCCCCTCCACCGCGCTTCGGCCGAGCAGGTCCAGGTTGGAGTTCAGCACCATGAGGGCGTTGTTCACCTCGTGCTGCACGGTGGGGGCCACCATCGCGAGGGTGTCCATCCGCGTCGCCCGCCGCGAACGTTCCGCCGGGTCGCGTTCCGATGGCTCCAAGATCCGCCTCCTCACCGCTCCGGCCAGGCTGCATGCCGCAGCGTCGCGCCGGTCTTCGTGGGCTTCATCGCCCGGCGGCCTGCCGCCGTTCCCCCGCCCGTGCTTCCAGTATGTCACGCACCAGCCGCGCCGGCAGGGTGCCGCCGCGCACATCCGCCATCGGACTGCCGTCGTCGTTGCCGAGCCACACGCCGATCACCTGCGTCCCCACGATGGCAATGAACCAGGCATCGCGGAACTCCTGGGTCGTGCCGGTCTTGCCCATCACCTGCGGCCCGCCTGGCGGCTGGGCGGCGCGTCCCGTGCCGCGCGCCACCACGGCCGAGAGCATCTGGCGCATGGCCGCCACATGGGTGGCATCCACCACCCGGGGCGGGGCGGCGGAGGGCAGCGGCACGGGCTGGCCCTCGGCCCGCGCGGCGACGATGGCGCGCGGCTCCACCCGCAGGCCGCCATTGGCGAAGGGGGCGTAGGCCGCCGTCAGCTCCAGCAGGGTCGTCTCCACCGTGCCGAGCGCGACCGTGCCGTCGTTCGGATAGGTGGCATCGAGGCCGAGGCGCCGCGCGGTGTCGATCGCCGGGCGGTAGCCGCCGGCGCGCTGCATCACGCGCACGGCGCTCGTGTTCACGCTGTGCGCCAGCGCCTCCTCCAGGCTGATCTCGCCGCGGCTCCGCCATTCCCCGTTCCCGGGACTCCAGCCACCAAGGCTGATCGGCCCGTCCGCCACCGGCTCCGCCGGCTGGGCGCCACGCTCCAGTGCGGCGAGGAAGACGAAGGGCTTGAACACGGAGCCGGCCTGGCGCCGCGCCTGCGTCGCCCGGTTGAACTGGCTGCCGCGGTAGTCGCGCCCGCCCGCCATCGCGCGCACCGCGCCGTTCGTCGCGTCCATCACCACCACGGCACCCTGCCCCACCCGCGCCCGGAGGCCGGGGCCCGAGAGCAGCGCCGCGAGCCGCGCCTCCACCAGCGCCTGCAGGCCAAGGTCGAGCGTCGTGCGCAGCACCAGGTCGGCATTGCCGGGAAAGCGGGAGGACAGGTCGTCCAGCACCCAGTCGGCGAACCAGCCGAGGTCGCGGGACGGGCGCGGCGGGATGCGGATGCGCTCGGCCTCTGCCGCCGCCTGGCTCCGCGTGAGGAACCCCGTCTCCGCCATCGCATCCAGCACCTCCACCGCGCGGCCGGCCGCAGCGTCCGGTGCCGTGCGGGGGTTGAGACGCGAGGGAGCCTTGGGCAGCCCGGCGAGGACCGCTGACTGCCAGGGCTGGAGCTGGCGCGCCGGCACGCCGAAGAAGAGCCGCGCGGCCGCATCCACGCCGTAGGCGCCGGCGCCGAGGTAGACGCGGTTGAGATAGATCTCGAGCAACTCGTCCTTGGTGAACTTGCGCTCCAGCCACAGCGCAAGGATCGCCTCCTGCGCCTTGCGGCGCATGCTGCGCTCCGGCGTCAGGAACAGGTTCTTCGCGAGCTGCTGCGTCAGCGTGGAGCCGCCCTGCACCACGCGCCCGGTGCGCCAGTTCACCCAGGCCGCGCGCGCGATGCCGATCGGGTCCACGCCGAGGTGGTAACGGAAGCGGCGGTCCTCTATGGCAATGACCGCGTTGGGCAGGTGCGCCGGCAGGTCGCGCAGCCGCGCCACCTGCCCGTAGACGTCGCCCGAGGTGCCGATGATCTGCCCGTCGAGGGCGGTCAGCGTCACGCCCGGCCGCCGGGTCTGGCCCAGCGCGATGTCGGTGCGCGGCAGATCCCAGGTCAGCGCCAGCACCAGGGCGGCGAGCGCGACGGCGCCCCAGATGCCGAGGATCAGCGACCAGCGGAGCACCCACCAGGACCGGCGCTGCGCAAGGGTGGGCGCGGGCCGCGTGGACTCGGCCCGGGCGGGCCTGCCCCGCGGGGCGTGCGATGTGCCTCGGGGCATGGCACGGCTACCCTAGCACGGCTTGCACCGCGATACCTTAACCGGCACGGCGGCGCGACCTTCCCCGTCGGGGCGCGGCTTCCCGCGCCCCAGGCGGAGCTACAGGACGAAGTCGCCCGAGGAAAGGGAGTGGCTGCCATTCAGGCGGATGACGAAATCCGCCACCCAGTCGCCATTCGTATCGCCCTGGATGAGGGTCTGGCTGTCCGACCTTTCGAAGCGCAACTCGCCGGCACGTCCGCCGAATGACTTGGTTCCGATGAAGGTGAAGGCCTGGTCGCCCGAGGACCTGGTGGAGGCGTCGACGCCGGAGAGGTTGAGCACGTCGTCCGATGTCCAATCGGTGATGACGTCCGGGCTTCCGGATGGCGAGTCGGCGGCGGCACCGAAGACGAACACGTCCGCACCCCCGCCGCCGGTCAGCGTGTCCCGGCCCAGCCCACCGTTCAGGACATCGGCGTCGTTGCCGCCCTGAAGGTTGTCGTTGCCGTCACCGCCCTCCAGCGTGTCATTGCCGCCGCCGCCCAGCAGGCGGTCGTTCCCGGCATTGCCGGCGATCCGGTCCCGGCCGTCGCCGCCCTCGAGCGTGTCCGCGCTGTCCCCGCCCTGCATCTGGTCGTTGCCGCTGCCGCCGAGCAGGCGGTCGTTGCCGGTTCCGCCCGCCAGGGTGTCGTTGCCGCCGTTGCCGCTGATGGTGTCGTTGCCCGCGCCGCCGTCGAGGCTGTCATTCCCGCTGCCCGCGCTGATCGAGTCGTTGCCGGAGCCGGGCGCGGTCGGGGAGGTGGGCTCCGTCGGCGCGACGGGCGCGGTGGTGGCGCCGCCAGGTCCCGCATTGGCGGTCACATGGCTCACGACGTTGGACGCGCCGATGGTCTTGTAGCTGTAGGGCACGGTGTAGCTGGAGGTGGAGCGGTTGTCCGTGCCAGCCGCGGCCTCTCCGGACTCAAGAGGGGAGTAGGTGACGTCCCGGAAGATGTTGCCGCGCAGGTTCCAGCGCCCGATCTCGTCCGTGTCGAAGCTGACGATCGGGTTCTTCACGCGCTCGAACACGTTGTTCTCGATCAGCCCGACGGCGCCTTCGCGCAGGTTGATCCCGGAGATCGAGATGTTCTTGAAATAGTTTTCGTAGATGTGGACGTAGCCGTCGCGCACACTTGGCGCGCGGGAGGAGAGGTTCTCGAAGAAGTTGTAGGCGTAGGTGATGTACCGGCCGCCGGTGTCGGAATCCGTGGACCCGACCAGAGACGCCTTGTGGTGGTCGTGGAAGTGGTTGTTCGAAACGGTGATGTACTGGGCACCGCGCTTGATGTCGAGCAGCCCGTCATAGGTGTCCTGGCTTGTCGCCAGGGTGCTGTAGAGCTCGTTGTTGTCGATCCAGATGTTGCGCGACCCGTCCTGGATGCCGATCGCGTCCTTGTAGCCGGACCGCACGTGATGGATCTTCAGGTTCTGGACGATGATGTTGGACGAGCCGCCGGTGATCTGGATGCCGATGCCGTCGAACTCGCCGCCCGAGGCCGCGCCGATGATCGAGATGTCGCGCTTCCCGTCGAGCACGATCTGCGCGCCGCTCGTGTTGGCGTCGGTGATCTTGCCCTGCACGACGATGGTTGTCGCCCCCGAGGCGCTGTCGATGGCGCGCTGAAGCTGGTCGCCCGTCGAAACGGTCACGGTGCGCCCGCCGCTGCCACCGGACGTGCCGCCGTTCGTTGCGGCGAAGCCGAATGCGAGGTTCCCAGCCATTTCTTCTCTCCTGTCCCTTTTTGCCCGGCTCCCGACGGCCGGTATGTTGCGATATAGAAACGACACGGCGCGCGAACCGAGGCATACGGCGGCACGTGCCGCTGCGGCGGCGGATACGCCGGGCATTCAGGTCGCGTGCAGTCCCATGCGCCGCCGTGGCACGGCGGTCGGCAACCTCACCAGTTCGCACACATCTGGCAGCACCGGCCGGGCCTGGCTCGGCGGCTTGGGCAGCTTCAGCCGGATCCCGACACGTCCGCGCGTGGGGGGTCCTTGACGGAGGGCCGGCATCGAATCGAAGACCGCAGGGCCATCACGGCGACCCGCCTTGTCACCCGGCCGCTGGCGGGCGCGGGCACGTTCACACTCTCCCCTGTGATTGTTCTCCTCTGACACCGGCGTGAGCCAGACCGCCTGTGAGGCGGGTTATTCGGCTGGTTCGTTTCGGACAAGCCGAAAGCCGCAAAAGGAAATTTACTGTGGACAGTATGCTAATCGCGACCCTGTGACCGCAGGTTCCTTTTGACAAC
>DASQNQ010000052.1:0-14914 GCA_035644895.1 Acetobacteraceae bacterium
GCGGGGGAGCTGCCCTCGCCGCTTGCCCCGCCACCGGGCTGCGCCTTCCACCCGCGCTGCCCGCGCGCGGGGGAGCGCTGCCGGGTCGAGCGGCCTGAGCTGATCGACCGCGGGGACGGCGTGCCCGTGGCGTGCCACTACCCGGGAGGGGCCGAGGCCTACCAGCGCGGCCAGTAGGGATCATGACGCCAGGGGCGGCGCGGACGCTCATGCGCCCAGGGCGGCGGGCCCCAATCCGGCCGACCCCAATGCGGCCGCCCCCAGGGTGGCGGGCCCTGCACATGGCGCGGCGGGAAGGGCGGCGGCGCGTAGCGCGGCCCGTCCCATCCACCGCGCGGCGCGTAGCGGTCGTCCCAGTCCCCGTGCCGGATGGGCGTGGCCTCCGGCGACGCGGCGGCGACTCCGGCGGAGAGCAGCCCGGCGCCGAGAAGGGCGGCGGCGAGAAGGGTGCGCATCGGGATCCTCCTGTGAGACATCCGATGCTGCATGGAACACCCCGGACAAGGCGCGATCCCGCCGGGATCGGCGCCTTTTCGGGGCAGCGTGTAACGCCGCGTGACGGGCGTTCAGAACGCGACCTTGTCGCCGCCCTTGAGCGAGAGGATCTCCCGTGCCTCGGCGGGTGTCGCGACCTGCAGCCCCAGCCCCTCGATGATCTGCCGGGCGAGGCGCACCTGCTCCGCGTTGCTCTCGGCCAGCCGCCCCGGCCCGGCCCAGAGGCTGTCCTCCAGCCCGACACGGACGTTGCCGCCCATGGCAGCGGCCATCGCCGCCACCTGCAGTTGCGACCGCCCCGCGCCGAGCACGGACCAGCGGTACTGGTCGCCGAACAGCCGGTCCGCCGTGCGCTTCATGTGCAGCACGTCCTCCGGGTGCGAGCCGATGCCGCCCTGGATGCCGAACACCGTCTGGATGAAGAGCGGCGCGCGCACCAGCCCGCGGTCGAGGAAGTAGCGCAGGTTGTAGAGGTGCGCGGTGTCGTAGCACTCGAACTCGAAGCGGGTGTCGTTCTCGGCGCAGGTGGTCAGGATGTACTCGATGTCCGCGAAGGAGTTGCGGAACACGATGTCCTTGTTCGCCAGGTACTCGCGCTCCCAGGCGTGCTTCAGGTCCTTGAAGCGGTTCAGCATCCCGAACAGGCCGAAGTTCATCGAACCCATGTTGAGCGACGCCACCTCCGGCTTGTGGGTGGCGGCGGGAGCGACGCGCTGCTGGATGGTCATGGTGGGCGCGCCGCCGGTGGTGATGTTCACCACGGCGTCCGAGCGCTGCTTGATGACGCGCAGGAAGGGCGCGAAGGCCTCCGGTGACTGGTCGGGGCGGCCATCCTCCGGGTTGCGCGCGTGCAGGTGGACGATGGCGGCCCCCGCCTCCGCCGCGCCGATCGCCGCATCCGCGATCTCCTCGGCCGTCACCGGCAGGTGCGGGGACATGGACGGCGTGTGGATCGCCCCCGTCACCGCGCAGGTGATGATGACCTTACCCTTCATGGCGTCTGCCCCCTCTTGTGTGCCACCAGCGCGGCCAGCCGCGCGTCGCGCCAAGCGCTGCGTTCCTCGATGCGCCCCGGCACCGGCGCCGGGCCCCATTCGGCCAGGATGCGTGCCACGCGGTCCGCCTCGTAGACCTCTGGCCCCGCGGCATCCGCCGCGACGGGCGCCAGGAAGGACGGGCCGAAGCGCGCGACGTAGTCGGCGATGCCGCCCGGCGCGTTCAGCTCGATCGTCTCGAACGGCCCCATGAAGGACCAGCGCAGGCCGAGCCCGTTCTTCACCGTGTGGTCCAGGTCCTGCGGCGAGACATAGCCCTCGCCCACCAGCCGGAAGGCCTCGGCCAGCAGCGCGCCCTGCAGGCGGTTCAGCACGAAGCCCGGCACCTCGCGCCGGATGGTGACGGGCACCTGCCCGATCGCTTCGTAGATGGCGCGGGCACGTTCGACCGTCTCCGCCGCCGTCCAGGGCGCGCCGCACAGCTCCACGACCGGCACGAGGTGCGGAGGGTTGACGGGATGCGCGACGAGGCAGCGCGCGCGCCCCGCCAGCCCCTCCGTGAAGACCGAGGCCGGAATCGCCGAGGTGGAGGAGGCCAAAATCGCCGCCGGTGTGGCCAGCCGGTCCAGTTCGGAAAAGATCTCCCGCTTCGCCTCCGGCCGCTCCGGCCCGTTCTCCTGCGCGAGTTCCGCGCCGTCCAGCGCATCGGCCATGTCGCGCGCCACGCGGATGCGCGCCGCCGCGCCCCCGGGGTCCTCGCAGAGGCCATGGTCGGCCAGGTTGCGCAGCCCCTCCGCGCACAGGCGCGGCGCGGCCTCTCGCGCAGCAGGCAGCGGATCGTGCAGCGCGACATTCCAGCCCGCGCGGGCGAAGATCATCGCCCAGGCGCGGCCGACCAGCCCCGCGCCGATGATGGCTGCCTTGCGATCCATCGCGTCCTCCTGCACGGGCAGCATGCGGCGGGGCTACCGCCCGCGCAACCGGGCGGCGGCCAGCAGCGCCGCCTCCGCGCCGAAGGCGAGCGCGGCGGTCGCCAGCGCGCCCTGCGCGACCAGTGCCTGGTTCTGGTTCTGCAGCCCGAGGACAATGGGCGTCCCGAGCGTCGCTGCGCCCGCCAGCGCCCCCACCGCGGCGGTCGCGACCGAGAGCACGAGCGCCACGCGCAAGCCATTGAGCACGAGCGGCCATGCCAGCGGCAGCTCGACCTCCCGCAGCGTGCCGAAGCGCGTGAGGCCCATCGCCGCCGCGGCCTCGCGCGCATCGGGCGGCACGGACTCGATCGCGCCGACGGTCGCGCGCAGCACGGGCATCAGCGCGTAGAGCAGCAGGGCCAGCACGGTCGGGCCGGGCCCGAAGCCCATCGCCGGCACGGCGAGCGCCACGGCGACCACGGGCGGCACGGCCTGCGCCGCCGCGGCGAGCGCATCCACGGCCGGGCGGAAGGCCCGTCCGCGCCGGCGCGTCACGGCGATGCCGAGCGCGACGCCCAGCAGCGCCGCCGGCAGCACGCCGGCCACGGCCAGCCCCGCATGGGCTGCCGCCAGCGTGCCAAGCCGCGCGGCCTCCATGCCGCCCTGCCCGGACAGGGCCAGGGCCGCGGCGGCGAGCAGCAGGGCGAGCAGCGCCGCGATCATCGCGCGCGGAGCAGGATGTCTTGCAGTGCGACGGAACCGCCGCCCGCCAGCGCCAGCACCTCGCGGCCCGTCTCGGCGATGCGCGACAGGGCGTCGGCCATCGTGGCGTCCTGCTCCAGCACCGGCGCGTCCGGCGATGCGGGCGCGTCCCCGCGCGCTGCCGCGGCGGGCAGCAGCGCGAGGCGCCGCAGCCCCGGCTGCACGCCGCCCAGCAACGCGCGGGCGAAGGCGGGCGCGTCCTCGGCCAGCAGCGAGGCGGGCGGGCCCTCCACGACCAGCGCCCCGTCGCGCAGCACCGCGACCTGCCCGGCCAGCTCCAGCGCCTCCTCCGGGTCGTGCGTGACGAGGAGGATTGTCTTGCCCATCTCCCGATGGATGCCGCGCAGCACCGCGCGCAGCTCCCGCCGCGTGATCGGGTCCACGGCGCCGAAGGGCTCGTCCATCAGCAGGATGTCCGGGTCCGCCGCGAGGGCGCGGGCCAGTCCGACGCGCTGCGCCTGGCCGCCCGAAAGCTCCGCGGGCCGCCGGCCGGCCAGGGCGGGGTCGAGCTGCAGCAGCGGCAGCAGCGCCGCCACGCGGTCCGCGATGCGGGCCGCATCCCAGCCCAGCAGCCGCGGCACGGTGGCGATGTTCTCGGCCACCGTCCGATGAGGGAAAAGGCCGACCGACTGCATGGCATAGCCGATCGAGCGCCGGAGCCGCGCTGCGTCGAGATCCGCCACGTCCTGGCCGCGCACCAGCACGCGCCCGGCCGAGGGCGCGACGAGCCGGTTGACCAGCCGCAGCAGCGTGGACTTGCCCGAGCCGGAGGGGCCGACCAGGGCGCAGAGCTCGCCCGGCGCGACGCGCAGCGAGACGTCGCGCAGCGCCTCGAAGGCGCCGTAGCGGACGCCGGCCGCCTCGAAGGAGATCATGTGCCGGCCGCCAGGCGCCGCTCGGCCAGTCGCGCCAGCGCATCGGCCAGCAGCGCGAGCGCCACGACGGGCAGCGCGCCCAGCAGCATCAGGTCGGTCGCGAACTGCGACAGCCCCTCGAACACGATGGCGCCGAGCCCGCCCGCGCCGACCAGCCCGCCGAGCGTGACGAGGCCCACCGCCTGCACGAGCGCGACGCGAAGGCCGCCCGCAAAGACTGGCAGGGCGAGCGGCAGGCGCACCTCCCGCGTGATGCGGCCCTCCGCCATGCCCATTGCCCGTGCGGCGGCGACCGCGTCGGGGTCGGCGGTGCGCAGGCCGCCCAGCACCGCGCCGAACAGCGGCAGGGCGAGGTAGAGCGCGGTCGCGATCACCGCCGGCGCCGGCCCGATGGCGCCGAGCCCGGTGGCACGCAGCGACGGGAACAAGGCGAGCAGCGCGGCAAGCGCCGGGATCAGGAGCGCGAAGAGCGCGATGGCCGGCACCACCTGCACGCCCGACAGCACGCCGCCCGAGGCCGCCGCCAGCCAGGGCCGCCGCAGGGCGGCAAGGGCGAGAGGCACCGCCAGCAGCAGCGCAAGTAGCAGCGCCATGGCCGAGAGCAGGAGGTGGCGGCCCAGCGCCTGGTGGACCGCCTCCTGCCGCGCCCGGTACTCCACGACCAGCGACAGGGCATCGAAGGTCCCGGCCCACCCCATGGCGAGGAGCGCCGCAGATCCCAGCGCGGCGAGGCCCACGCGCCACGCCGGCCGCAGGCCCGCACAGGCCGCGGCGACGAGCCCCGCGGCGGAGAGGCAGCCGAGCCAGAACCCGCCGCCGAGCCCGGCCCGCGCGGCCGGCGGCATCCCCTGCAGCCGCTGCGCCGCATCGAGCCCCGTCGCACCCAGCAGCCCGAGCAGCGCAAGCAGGGCGAGCCCGGCTCCGAGCGGCGGCGGCAGGCGCGGCCAGAGTCCCGCGGCGAGCCCCAGCACCGCCAGCGGCGCCACCAGGCCGAGCGAGTCGGGGGAGGAAACGGGCATCCCCGGCAGCAGGCGGTTCGGCGCGACCGTGAGCCAGGGCGCCGCGAGCAGCCCGGCCAGCAGCGGCAGCAGCAGGACCGCCGCGGGGCGGATCAGCGGACCATCCCCAGATGCTCCCGCGCCACGGCCTGCGCCGTGCGGCCCTCCACCGCGATGCGCGCGTTCAGCCGCTGCAGCACCTCGAGCGTCAGGCCGGCGAAGACGGGGGCCAGCGCCTCGTGGATGGCGGGGAAGCGCTCCAGCACCGCGGCGCGGACCACGGCCGCCGGCTCATAGACGATCTGCGCGCCGCGCGTGTCGCGCATGACGACGAGGTTGAGCGCGGCGATGCCGCCATCCGTGCCGTAGACCATCGCGGCGTTGACGCCCGAGATGCCCTGCGCGGCCGCCCGCATGGTCAGCGCCGTGTCGCCGCCCGCCACCACGGTGATGCGGTCGCGCGGAATCTGGAAGCCGTAGGTGCGCTCGAAGGAGGGAAGCGCCGCCGCGCTCTCCACGAACTCCGCCGAGGCGGCGAGGCGGATCGTGCCCGCCGCCACCGCGCGGGCGAAATCCTCCATCGTCGCCAGCCTCTCGCGGCTCGCGACATCGCCGCGCACCGCGATGGCCCAGGTGTTGTTCGCCTCCGCCCGCGGCAGCCAGACGAGGCGGTTGGCCTCGCGGTCGAGTCGCGCGACCAGTTCGTGGGCCGAGGCCCCGGAGCGCCAGGCGGGGTCATCGGGTCGGTTGAAGAAGAAGGCGCCGTTGCCCGTGTATTCGGGGTAGAGGTCGATCTCGCCCGCCAGCAGCGCGGCGCGGACGATGCGCGTGGGGCCCAGGGAGAGCCGCGCCTCCGTCGGCACGCCCGCACGCTCCAGCGCCAGCAGGATCATGTTGCCGAGCAGCGCGCCCTCGGTGTCGATCTTGGACGACACCACCACGCGGTCACGGGCCTGGGCACCCGCGCGCCCCGCGGCGAGCGCAAGCGGCAGAGCGGCCAGCGCGCGCCTGCGAATCCTCGTAACCGCCATCGTCCCGCTCCTCGCCCGTCCTCGGGGCGGAGCGTAACCCGCGGCGGCCCGCCTTGCGAAGGCGGGGAAAGCGGGCGGGTCAGCGGCTGCGGTTCAGCGCCTGCCAGAGCATCACCGCCGCATCGCGCGCGGTGCTCTCATCGGCCTGCAGGCGCAGCAGGCGCCCGTCGCGGCTGACGAGGTGGAGCTCCGCCCCCTTCTCCGAGGTGAGGAGCGAGGCGGCCACGAGGTCCGTGGCCGGGCGGGAGGTCCGCTTCGTGGCGGTCTGCGTCGCGGTCTGCATCGGCGAAGCCCTTTTGTCTTCATGCCAGTGGGGCAGCACGACAAAAGAGAACGGCGGGCCTTTCCCGACTGTGAACGAAAACGCCGTGTTTCGTGAGCGTGCCTCGCATGCACCGGCGCGGGCGGTGGCGGCCCTGCCAGCCGGCGGACAGAGGCTCCGCCCCGGCCGGCCCGCGGACCAGCCCGGCCAGCGCCGGCGGCACGGCCTGCATCGCGACCTCGCCCGTCGCGCGGGCCGGCAGGTCGGCGCCGAGGCGGCCGGTCGTGCCGCGCCGCACGCCGAGGACATGGCCGGGCCGGAGCGGCAGCTCCTCAGCCAGGAAGCGGGCGCGGCCCTCGGGACCCTCGATCCCGCGCCACATGCCGTTGCAGCCCGGCGGGCGTCGCGGCCTGCCCGGCGGCGCGGTGCACCCTGTGCTCGGCATGGGGGCCGAGGCGCTGGATGGGCAGGGGCGGCGGCTCGGTCGCGTCGGCCGGCACCCCCGCCGGAACGCCGAGGTTCAGGATGGCCCGCCCGCCCGCGACCATGAACAGCAGCGCGGTCCCGGGGTTGGCCATCGCATGCAGCCCGGCCTGCACCGGCCCGTGCCCGAGCAGCGGGTGGTCCGCGGTCGCCCATTGCAGCAGCCAGAGCCCGGCCGCGCCGGGCGCGAGCATCATGAGCGGCCTGGACCGCCCGGCGCGCCGTGCCGTCGGACGGTCGGCATCTGCAACGAAGCGTACTCCGTTATCGGCCGTGTCGACGGGGTTTGCCCCGGCGCGGGAATGCCCCTCAGGCGCGTGGGATCAGGCCCTCCCTCCCGCGGGGAGGGAGGCGGCAGCACGTCCCGTCGCGGCTGCCGCGCGTGATCAGTCGCCTGCCAGCACGGCGCGGATGCGGGCGAGCATCGCCTGCGCCGCCTCGCCCAGCTCCGCCTCCGGCCCCGCCACGCCCTCGACGGTCGAGAGCGCGCGGCTGCGGTCCTCCGGCGTGGGCAGCAGCTTCGGCAGGGCGGCCAGCGCGCCCTCCGCGTCCAGTTCCACGGCCAGCGTCTGCTCGCGGATCAGTGCCTGGCGGGCGGAGGCGCTCATCTGCGCGAAGGGCGCCTCGGACTGCATCAGCGCCGAGGACCGGGCGAGGCGCGTGCGCCGCACGCCGCCGCGCGCCTTGGCGAGCAGGATCATCATGCGCACCACGGCCTCGGCGTAGCCGCCATGGGCGATGTGCGCGAGCGCCGCGCGCATCTCCGGCGTCTCGATGCCCGTGTCGGCCTCGGCGCGGGCCATCGCCTGTGCCTCCTCCACCGGGTCGGAGGCGACGCCGAGGGCCGCGAGGCCGCCATAGACGGCGTGGAACGCGATCTCCGTCCAGGCGTCGCGCATGTCCCGCCACATGTCGAAGGACCGCTCGACCGTGTCGGCGAAGGCGCGCTCCATCGCGAGGAAGGGATTGTCCGGCGCGGCCGGCGCGCGGCGCTCCCGCACCGTCCCGGCGGCCGCCCCCACGGCGAGCATCGCCGGGTTGAGGTCGGAGACGAGGGTGCGGCGGAGCCGCAGCGGGTGCATCTGGCGCTTCGCCTCGGCCACCTGAGGTGTCGCGATGCGCCGCACCACCGGCGCGACCGCGAGGTCGTAGATGGACTGGTTCAGCGCGGAGATGCGCGCGACCGCCGGGAAGGCCTGGTTCTCGGCGTCGCCGGAGACGCTGCGGACATGCGCGACGGAGCGCTCGACGAGCTCCACCTGGAAGGGGGCGTTGGCGCCCGCCTCGCCCTCCGTGATGCGCATCTCGTAGAGGCCCGGAGCCAGCGCCTCGATCGTCTCGAGGGTCGAGGCGATCTCCGCGTGCTCCTTCAAGGCCACCTTGCCGGAGACGAAGATGCCCAGGTGCCCGATGTCCTCGTGCACCAGGTAGATGATGGTCTGGCCGAGGCGCCGGATCTCGCCCTCGTCGCGGTAGACGTCGGCGATCCAGCGCAGCGCCTGGCCGGGCGGGGTGATGTTGTCGCCCGAGGAGGCGAAGACGACGACGGGCGAGCGCACCGCGCGCATGTCGAAGGCGGCGCCGCCCGTGGCGCGGATCTCGCCGCGGGCGAAGCGGTCGCCGATGAACAGGTTCTCGACGATCCAGCGGATCTCGTCGCGGTTCATCAGGAAGAAGCCGCCCCACCAGCGCTCGAACTCGAGGAAGCGCTTCGACTCGCGGTCCGGGGCCTCGTAGAGGTTCCAGTACTTGCGGAACCAGGTGTTGCCCGGCGACAGCGCCTCGAAGTTCATCACCAGGTTGGCGCCGTCGAAGCGCCCCGCGCCGAGGTCCGCCATCAGCGCCGCCGGCCAGGATCCGCCCGCCAGGCCACCGAGGTAGCGCATCGGGTTCCGCCCGCGCTCACCGGCCCAGTAGGAGAGCGGCGCGCCGTTCAGCACCAGCGGGCCCGTCAGCTCGGGCGAGGTGGCGCCGAGCATCATCACCGCCCAGCCGCCCTGGCAGTTGCCGATGACGACGGGCTTCGGCGCGTCCGGGTGCAGCTCATGCACCTTCTCCAGGAACACGCGCTCTGCGGCCGTGATGTCGAGGATGGTCTGCCCCGGCTCCGGGTCGCGGAAGAAGATCACGAAGTAGACCGGGTGGCCGCGGCGCAGCGCGACGCCCACCTGGCTGTCGGACTTGAACCCGCCGATGCCCGATCCGTGGCCGGCGCGCGGGTCGATGATGACGAAGGGGCGGAGCTTCGGGTCGGTGGGGCGGTAGTCCGCCGGCGGCCTGATGCGGACCAGCGCGTAGTTGACGCGCCGCTTCAGCATGCGGCCGTCCACCAGCATGTCCCACTCGAAGAACAGCACGGGCGGGCAGCCCTCGCGCTCGTGCTCGACGAAGGTGTTGCCGGCCTCGCGCATCGTCTCCCAGAAGAGGACGGCGCGCTGCGCGGCATCCACCGCGTACTCGGCCGCGTCGCGCGCCAGCAAGTGGGGCGGGCGGAAGGCAAGGGCCGCGGCCTCCGCGGTGCGGGGGCGGGCGGCGGCCAGGGCGGCGGCCTGGCGGCCCGCCACCTCGTGCAGGATGCGGGTCTGCTCGATCACGCGCGACACCGTCTCTGCCCCGCGGGCAAACCATTCGGGGCCGTGGGGCGGGGTGACGAGGGTCATTCGGCGTTCCTTGACGTGACGATCTGGCTTTGTATTCAGGATATTGCGGTGCAGCATAGCCGAGCACGGCGATTTCCGCGAGCGTCAAAGAGGAATGGGAGGGGTCAAGGCCCGGTGTCCGGCAGCCGCCGCCCGAGCCGGCACGCGAAGGCGTGAGGGCCTGGCGCGAACCCACCCGGCCGGGTGGCGATGACAAGGGCGCAGGACCAGTCTAGGGGACGTGCCCATGAAATCCCTTCGCCCCGAGCCCCGCGCATGAGCGCCGGGGGTGCCGCCGTCCAGGCGATGGTCGCCCGCGTGGGGGCGGCGATGGAGGAGCATGGCTGGTCCGTCGTGGCCTTGCCGGCCGAGGAGGGCCGCCCGCCCTTCGCCTACACCGTTGGCCTCGAGAAGAACTACGGCCACCCGGAGATCGTGCTGGTGGGTGAGTTCGCCTCCAAGGTGGTGCAGGGCGTGCTGAACGCGGCCGGCGCCAAGGTGAAGGAGGGCGCGAAGTACGAGGCCGGGCAGCAGACGAAGGACGTGGTCGGCCGGTTCGAGGTCGCCTTCCGCGGCATCGAGGAGGAGGTGGCGGCGAAGAACATGCCGATGGCCCAGCTCCTGCAGGAGGAGGCGATCGCCCGGCCGGTGCGGGCCCTGCAGATCTTCCTGCCCGATGCCGCCGGCCGCTTCCCCTGGCAGCGCGGCTGCGAAGCCCGGATGGCGCGGAGCCAAAAGGCCCTCGGCTGACCGGATTCGATTGCATTCATGTGCCGGAGTGCCTAAGTCAAGCCTGTCGGGTCTGCTTCGGGCTGTCCGGAAGCCCCCCAGGCATCCGCGTCCTCCCCTACTGCGTTCGACGTATTCTGACGACCAGGGCCCGGTGCTTCGGCACCCGGCCCGCTGCCTACAAGGGATTGGACGATGGCGACTGGTACCGTGAAGTGGTTCAACGCGACCAAGGGTTACGGCTTCATCCAGCCGGATGCGGGCGGCCCGGACGTGTTCGTCCACGCCTCCGCGGTTGAGAAGGCCGGCATGGCCGGGCTTCGCGACGGCCAGAAGATCAGCTATGAGGTCGAGATGGACCCCCGCAAGGGCAAGTCCTCCGCGACCATGCTGCGCGAGATCTGACACAGACCGCCGCCGGGTGGGGCCCCGCCCCGCCCGTCGGACCTTTCAACCACCGGCCCTGGGCCCGCTGAGCGGCCAGGGCAAGCCGTACCCGCCAGGCGGGCGCGCATACCCCCAGGGCACCGGCCAGGCCGGACCGCCCACCCAGGAATAGACTGCATATGGCTTCTGCCACCCTGTCCCGCGCGGGCCGCGCTGCCGCCCCCGTCGAGGACTTCGCCACCCTGCTCGACGCCACGCTGGGCGAGAACGCCGGCTTCGCCGGCTCGGTCATCTCCGGCAAGGTCGTCAAGGTCGACGACGGCTACGTCACCGTCGATGTCGGCCTCAAGAGCGAGGGGCGCATCCCGCTCGCCGAGTTCGCCCCCGCCGAAGGCCAGAAGCCCGAGGTGAAGGCCGGCGACACGGTCGACGTCTACGTGGTCCGCTACGAGGACCGCGACGGCTCCATCCTGCTGTCCCGCGAGCGCGCGCGCCGCGACGAGGCCTGGACGGTGCTGGAGAAGTCCTTCGAGGCGAATGAGCGCGTCCAGGGCGTGATCTTCGGCCGCGTCAAGGGCGGCTTCACGGTGGACCTCTCGGGCGCCACGGCCTTCCTGCCGGGCTCCCAGGTGGACATCCGCCCGATGCGCGACATCGGGCCGCTGATGGGCTCGCCCCAGCCCTTCCAGATCCTCAAGATGGACCGCGCCCGCGGCAACATCGTGGTCAGCCGCCGCGCGGTGCTCGAGGAGGCCCGCGCCGAGCAGCGCGGCGAGGTGATCAAGACGCTGAAGGAGGGCACGGTCCTCGACGGCGTGGTGAAGAACCTGACCGACTACGGCGCCTTCGTGGACCTGGGCGGCGTGGACGGGCTGCTGCACGTCACCGACATCGCCTGGCGCCGCGTGAACCACCCGTCCGAGGTGCTGACGGTCGGCCAGCCCGTGAAGGTGCAGGTCATCCGCTTCAACCCGGAGACGCAGCGCATCTCGCTCGGCATGAAGCAGCTCCAGGCGGATCCCTGGGACGGCGCCGGGCTCAAGTACCCGGTCGGCGCCCGCTTCTCCGGCCGCGTCACCAACATCACCGACTACGGCGCCTTCGTGGAGCTGGAGCCGGGGATCGAGGGGCTGGTCCACGTCTCCGAGATGAGCTGGACCAAGACCAACGTGCACCCGGGCAAGATCGTCTCGTCCAGCCAGCAGGTGGACGTGATGGTGCTCGACGTGGACGAGGGCAAGCGCCGCATCTCGCTCGGCATCAAGCAGGCCGTGGGCAACCCCTACGAGCTGTTCCTCGAGGCCCATCCCCCGGGCAGCGTGATCGAGGGCGAGATCCGCAACATCACGGAGTTCGGCCTCTTCATCGGGCTGCCGAACGACATCGACGGCCTCGTGCACGTCTCCGACCTCTCCTGGGAGGAGGCGGGCGAGCGCGCGATGATGCGCTTCGAGAAGGGCCAGACCGTGCAGGCCAAGGTGCTGGACGTGGACGTCGCGAAGCAGCGCGTCTCGCTCGGCATCAAGCAGATGCAGGCCGACCCCGCCTCCGAGGTCATGGAGCGCGTCCGCAAGGGCGACATCGTCACCTGCACGGTGACGAAGGTCGAGGCGAACGGCATCGAGGTCCAGGTGGATGAGGTCCTGACCGGCTTCATCCGCCGCGCCGAGCTGGCCCGTGAGCGCGCCGACCAGCGCCCCGAGCGCTTCGCGGTGGGCGAGAAGGTGGATGCCCGCGTGCTTCTGGTGGATCGCGCCGGGCGCCGCCTGTCGCTGACCATCAAGGGCAAGGAGATCGAGGAGGACCGGCAGGCGGTGCAGCAGTACGGCACTTCCGACAGCGGCGCCTCGCTCGGCGACATCCTGGGCGCGGCCATCCGCCGGCGGAACCAGAACCCGGACGAGTAACCAGGCCGGGCCAGTCGGCCCGTTCCTGCGCCTGACGGAAACCCCCGCCGGAACCGGCGGGGGTTTTTCGTGTCTGCATCCATGCAGGTTGCAGGAGGCACGCCGTGGAGCAGGATCAACCGGCCCCGGTGCAGGGGGAGGTGGCGTTCCTCCGCCGCGTGCTGATTGTCCTCGGCGTGGTGGTGCTGGCGCTGTTCGCCTGGCAGGTGCGGGGCGCGCTGCTGCTGGCCTTCGGCGCGGTGGTCTTCGCCACGCTGCTGCTCGCCGCGGCGCAGCCCTTCCGCGAAAGGTTCGGCCTGTCGGAGCGGTGGGCCCTGCTGGCCGGTGGCGCCACGCTGCTCGTGCTGCTCGCCCTCGTCCTGCTGCTGATCGGCGCGCCGCTCCGCGCGCAGCTCGGCCAGCTCGCGGAGCGCCTGCCCGAGGCGGCGCGGGCGCTGGAGGCGCGGCTCGGGGTGCGGCTTCCCAGCCTTGGGGAGGATGGGGCGCCGGGTCTGCCGGAGATCGGCGGGGTCATCGGCCGCGTCGCCGCCTTCGGCCGCACCCTGGTGGACGCGCTCTCGGCCCTGGTCCTGGTGGTGGTGGGCGGGGCCTACCTCGCGGCCTCGGCCGAGGGCTCGCTGCGGGGCATCGTCAAGCTGCTGCCCCCGTCCCGCCACGCGCGGGCCGAGGAGGTGCTGCGCACCATGGGGCGGGCGCTGCACCAGTGGCTGCTCGCGACCCTCATGGCGATGGCGCTGGTCGCGGTGCTCGTCGCGCTCGGCGCCTGGGCGATCGGGCTGCCCTCTCCGCTCGCCCTCGGCCTCTTCGCGGGGCTCGCGGAGTTCATCCCGGTCGTCGGGCCGGTGCTCGGCGCGATCCCGGTGCTGCTGCTGGCGCTTACCCAGGGCGGGGCGTCATTCGCCTGGGCACTTGCCCTCGTGCTGGCCGTGCAGCAGCTCGAGGCGAACATGATCACGCCCATGATCCAGCAGCGCATGGTGGAGGTGCCGCCCGCCCTCCTGCTGTTCTCGATCGTGGCCTTCGGCGCCGTCTTCGACCTGGCCGGCGTCGTGCTGGCCGGGCCGCTGACGGTGGTCGCGCTGGTCGCGGTGCGGATGCTCTACCAGAGGCAGACGCTGGGGGAGCGGGTCACGGTGCCGGGCGAGGATCCGCCCGGCCCTGCAGGCGCCGCCTGAGGCGCCGGAGCGCGAACAGCCCCTCGGCCACCGCCCCGCCGCCGCGGCGGATCGAGCCCTCCGGCCAGTGGCCGGCATAGGCCGGGTCCCGCAGCCCGAGGCCGAGGCGCAGCCGCCCGAGCAGCGGCGGCCGCGGCGCGCACTCCGCCCAGGCGTCATGGGTCTGGCCGTCGGCATGGGGAAAGCTGCCGAAGGCCTCGGCCTCGGCCGGGTCCGGCTCCCGCCGGAACAGGTCGAAGGCGGCCGGCGCCGCCTGGCGCAGCGCCCCCTCCCACGCCTCCGGCCCATGGTCCGGGTGGCGGGCGAGGGCGGCGGCCAGCTCCCCCGCGAAGGCAACCGCGCCGTCCTGCAGCGCGGCAAGGCCCCAGTCCAGCACGCGCCGGTCCACCGCTTCGGCCAGCACGGGGCGGAGGCGGCCATCCGGCCCGGCCTCGTAGCCCCGCGTGGTGCCGTGGTCGGCGGCGCAGAAGATCTCGAGCAGCACGGGGTTCACCGTCGCCGCCTGGGCCAGCCAGGCGTGCAGCGCATCGGGCGGCAGGTCCGCCGGCCGGCTGACCAGCCCGAGATAGAGGCCGAGGGGCGGCGGCGCGCCCTCGGCCACCAGCAGCCGGTGCAGGGAGCGCTGCAGCCGCCCGTGCCAGCCCACATCCACCATGCCGATGGGCCCGCCGTCGAACAGCCCCTCCTGCCGCAGGTAGCCGAGGGTGGTGCGGCGGCGCGCGGCGGCGTTGGCCAGCAGCAGGGGCTCGACCTCCGGGTCGCGCAGCAGGGCGGCGAGCCGCGCGCGGTCGGGCCGCGCATCCAGCGCCCCGTCCAGCCCGTGGCGGCGGAGCGCCGGCGCGATCGCGTCCGGCCCCAGCTCGGCGCGCGCGAGCACCTTGCGCAGCGGCTCAGCCGACTCAGGCGCCGCCAGCCAGTCGAGCGCCGCATCGTCCAGCCGCTCCAGCGCGGGCAGGTGCCATGCCTGGCGCGAGCCATGGAGGTAGCGGCACTCGACCTCCCAGCCCGTCGCCGCCAGCAGAAGCTGCGCGATCCGCAGCAGCACCTGCCCGTCGCGCGCCACGAAGTAGAGCCGCCGGAGCCCACGCGCCCGGGCCTCGAGCAGCGTCCAGAGCACGAAGCCCGAGAGGAGCGGCCCCGCGACGGCGCAGCCCACGTCGCGCAGCGTCGCCGCATGTCCCGGCGGCACGGTGGCCGAGAGGCGCGCAGCGCGCGCCCCGCCCGCGATGGCGGAACGCAGCAGCGGCGGCGCGCTGCCAGCCACC
>DASQNQ010000053.1:0-5143 GCA_035644895.1 Acetobacteraceae bacterium
GCGGGGCTCATGGCGTCCACGAACTGGCGCGTGTAGAAGTCGACCTTCTGGGCGGACTTCGCGTCGAGCCCCTCCGCGCCGTGCACCACGTTCGAGATGAAGCGCGAGGACAGCAGGTAGGACTGGCGGATGAAGTCGAACACCTCGTTCTCCCGCCAGGCGTCGTCCTTGAAGCGGCGGTCGCCCTTCCCCTCGTCGATCACGGAGGGGGCCTGCTCGCCCAGCATGCGGCGCGCCGTGTTCTGCCAGAGCGTGAGGTAGTCCTGCCAGAAGCCGATCTGCGCCTGCATCAGGCGCGCCGGGTTGGCCATCAGCCGCGTCGTCATCTCCATGAAGGCGGAGCCGACGTTGAGCGGGTCGGGGCTGGCCGGGGCCGCCGTGGATTGCCGCTTCAGGAAGTCGGCCACGAGGCGCTGGCTGCGCTCGGCCACGTCGGCCATGGTACGGGTCACCATGCCGGGGTCCGGCAGGCGAACCTGGTTCCGCGGATCCGTTCCGTCGTCCTTCCCCATGGTACCCCTTCTGCGCCGCATCTGGCGCTTCCGCTGGAAGGTCGTTCGGGCTAACGCTCGACCGGCAGCGTGACAGAGAAAAAGGCGATGCGCCGAGTGGCCGTACGCATCAGGCTTCACGATCAGGGTAGGTGGCCGCACCGGGCCGATCAAGGCACCCAGAACGCTGGGCAGCGATGCTCGCGCGGTCGCCAAGCGGTTGTTCCGCTTTCCCTTCTGGCCGCGCTGCTGTTGCCCGCCTGCGCCGACGGTCGCCTGGCGGAGATCGATCCGCGCCCGGGCATCCGCAACGTGTTCGGCGCCCACCTGGAGGGCCGGGAGCCGCCGCCCGGCCTCGACCGGCCCTACCCGAATCTGGCTTCGGTGCCGCAGCGCCCGGCCGCGCCGGCACCGCAGCTCCGCGCCGGCATCACCCAGGCGCTGACCACGGACCGCGCCGGCGCGGCCGCGCCGCGTAGGGCCCTGCGCCGGGGCGAGCCGCCGATTCCGGCAGCCGGCGGGCCACCCGCTCCCCCAAGGCTGGCCGTGGCGCCCGCTGTCCGGATGGCGCCGGTCGCGCCGGCAGCCCCGGTCGCGGTACCGCAGCCACCGCCCGCGCGCCAGCCGGCGCCGACGGCCCCCGCGGCCCAGCCTATGCCCGCGCCGGCAGGGCCGCCGCCGGCCCCGGAACGGGATCTGCTCGCGCCACCGCCGCCTGGTCTTCTCGCGCCCGCCGGACCGCCGGCCGCACCCCCTTCCGACCTGTTGGCGCCGCGCCGGTAGCGTCCTGTCCAGGCGCGGTTAAGCTTTCCGGCCATGCGGGCCGGGCAGTCTGCGCGGCCCGCAGCGGGGCGTGTCGCCAAGTCCGCTCCGCCTCCGCTATCATCCCCCTTCACCAGACGGACCGCCTGCCCATGACCGAGGAGTTCCACCGCATCCGGCGCCTGCCGCCCTACGTCTTCGCCGAGGTGAACTCGGCCAAGGCGAAGGCGCGGGCCCTGGCCGAGGATATCGTGGACCTCGGCATGGGGAACCCCGACACGCCGACCCCGCCCCACATCGTCGCCAAGCTGGTCGAGGCGGTGCAGGACCCGCGGACCCACCGCTACTCGATGTCGAAGGGCATTCCCGGGCTACGGAAGGCGCTGGCCGGCTACTATGCGCGCCGCTTCGGCGTGAAGCTGGACCCGGAGACCGAGGTCGTCGCGACGCTGGGCAGCAAGGAAGGGCTGGCGAACCTGGCGGCCGCCATCACCAGCCCGGGCGACACCATCCTGGTGCCGAACCCGTCCTACCCCATCCACCAGTTCGGCTTCATCATCGCGGGCGCTGCGGTGCGGTCCGTGCCCTGCACGCCGGATGACGAGATGCTGCGCGCGCTCGACCGGGCAGTGCGCCACTCCGTCCCGAAGCCGACGGCGCTGATCGTGAACTTCCCCTCGAACCCGACCGCGATGCTGGCGGACATCGCCTTCTACCGGGAGCTGGTTGCCTTCGCCCGCCGGCACGAGATCTTCATCCTCTCGGACCTTGCCTATTCGGAGCTGTATTTCGGGGACAAAGTGCCGCCCTCGGTGCTCGAGGTGCCGGGCGCGAAGGAGGTGACGATCGAGTTCACCTCCATGTCCAAGACCTACAACATGCCCGGCTGGCGCATGGGCTTCGCGGCGGGCAACCCGCGGCTGGTTTCGGCCCTTGCCCGGGTGAAGTCCTACCTCGACTACGGGGCCTTTGCGCCCATCCAGATCGCGGCCGCCGCTGCGCTGAACGGCCCGCAGGACAGCGTCGCCGGGCTGCGGACGCTCTACCGGGAACGGCGCGACGTGCTCGTGAAGGGGCTGCGCGGCGCGGGCTGGGACGTGCCGGCGCCGGAGGGGTCCATGTTCGTATGGGCGCCGATCCCGGAGCGCTTCCGGCACATGGGCTCGGTCGATTTCTCCAAGCTGCTGCTGGCCAAGGCGAAGGTGGCCGTGGCGCCCGGCATCGGCTTCGGCGAACACGGCGACGGCCATGTCCGCATCGCTCTCGTCGAGAACACGCAGCGCATCCGCCAGGCGCTGCGCGGCATCAAGGGATTCCTCGCGGCCGACAATGCCGGCCCGGTCGGCGTCCCCGTGGATGGCATGGACGTCGACGCCGCATGAGCAAGCCGCTTGCCGTCGCAGTGGCGGGGCTCGGCACGGTGGGCGCAGGTGTGCTCACGCTCCTGCGCGAGAACGCCGCCACGGTCACCGCCCGCGCCGGGCGGCCCATCGCGGTCACGGCCGTCTCGGCGCGGGAGCGTGGCAAGGACCGCGGCGTCCCGCTGACGGGGCTGCGCTGGTACGAGGACCCGGTGGCGCTGGCCGCCGACCCCGCGGTTGATGTCGTCGTGGAGACGATCGGCGGCACGGATGGCCCTGCCGCCGCGCTGGTCCGGGCGGCCATCGCCGCGGGCAAGCCGGTGGTCACCGCGAACAAGTCGCTGCTGGCGGTGCATGGCGCGGAGCTTGCGGCGGCGGCCGAGCGCCGCGGCGTGGCGCTGGGCTTCGAGGCGGCGGTCGCCGGCGGCATCCCCGCCATCAAGGCGTTGCGCGAAGGGCTGGCGGCCAACGACCTCTCGCGCGTGATGGGCATCCTGAACGGCACCTGCAACTACATCCTGACCATGATGCGGGAGCGGGGGCGCGAATTCGCCGAGGCGCTGGCCGAGGCGCAGCGGCTGGGCTACGCCGAGGCCGACCCCTCCTTCGATGTCGATGGTGTGGACGCGGCGCACAAGCTGGCGATCCTCGCGGCACTCGCCTTCGGCCGCCCGGTGGACTTCAGTGCCGTGTACGTCGAGGGCATCCGCGACGTCTCCGCCCTCGACATCTCGCTCGCGCAGGAGCTTGGCTACCGCATCAAGCTGCTCGGCATCGCCCGCGCGACGGAGGCCGGCATCGAGACGCGGGTGCATCCCTGCATGGTGCCCGTGGCGCACCCGATCGCCCAGGTGGACGGCGTGTTCAACGCCGTGGTGGCGGAGGGCGACTTCTGCGGCCGCATCGTGCTGAGCGGGCGCGGCGCGGGGGCGGGGCCGACGGCCTCGGCCGTGGTGGCGGACCTGATAGACATCGCGCGCGGGCGCACGACGCCGGTCTGGGGCGCCGCGCTCTCCGCCCGGCCGGCCGTGCCGATGGAGCGGCGTGTCGGCGCCTACTACCTGCGCCTCATGGTGCTCGACCGTCCCGGCGTCATCGCGGACGTCACGGGCATCCTGCGCGATGCCGCGGTCAGCCTCGAATCCATGCTCCAGCGCGGCCGCGCGCCTGGCGAGGCGGTGCCGGTCGTGCTGACGACGCACGAATGTGAGGAAAGCCGCATGCGCGCCGCCCTGGCGCGGATCGCCGCACTCGATACGGTGGTGGAGAAGCCCACGCTGATCCGCATCGAACAGCTGCAATAACCGGGAGAACAGCCGATGTCCGACCCTCATTCGCGCGTCCATGTCGACCGCAATCTCGCGCTCGAACTGGTGCGGGTGACCGAGGCCGCGGCGCTCGCCGCCTCCCGCTGGATGGGGCGGGGGGAGAAGAACTCGGCCGATGGCGCGGCGGTGGAGGCGATGCGACGCGCCTTCGACACGGTGGCCATCTCCGGCACCGTCGTGATCGGCGAGGGCGAGATGGACGAGGCGCCGATGCTCTACATCGGCGAAAAGGTCGGGCTCTACGCCCGTGCCGGCGGCGGGCCGGAGGTGGACATCGCGGTGGACCCGCTCGAGGGCACGACCATCACCGCCAAGGGCGGCCCCAACGCCATGGCCTGCGTCGCGCTCGCCCAGCGCGGCGGCTTCCTGCACGCGCCCGACATCTACATGGACAAGATGGCCGTCGGCCCCGGCCTGCCGAAGGGCGTCGTCAGCCTCGATGCCTCGGTCGAGGAGAACCTGCGGGAGCTGGCGAAGGCGAAGGGCCGCGACGTCTCGGACCTCGTGGTGTGCATGCTGGATCGCGACCGGCACAAGGACATCATCAAGCGCTGCCGCTCGGCGGGCGCCCGCATCATGATGATCCCGGATGGCGACGTATCGGGCGTCGTCGCCGTTTCGCAGCCTGACACGGGCGTCGACATCTACATGGGCTCGGGCGGCGCGCCGGAGGGCGTCCTGGCGGCCGCTGCGCTGCGCTGCATCGGCGGCCAGATGCAGTGCCGCCTGATGTTCGAGAACGACGACCAGGTGGCGCGCGCGAAGCAGATGGGCATCGACGACCCGAAGCGCATCTACGCGCTGGAGGACATGGCGCGCGGCGACGTGATGTTCGCGGCCACCGGCGTGACCACCGGCCCGATGCTGCGCGGCGTGCGCCACTTCGGCTCCGGCGCGGTGACGCACTCGATCGTCATGCGCTCGAAGAGCGGGACGGTCCGCTATGTGGAGGGGCACCACAACTTCAGCCTCAAGCCCGACGCCTTCAAGGCGTGAGGCAGGGGGCATGATGGACGGCGCCCTCCCGCCGGATGCGCCGGCCCTCGGCGTCGCGCGCAGCCTGTCCGGCCGGCGATGGGTCTGGCGCATGGGGGAGGCGCGCACCGGCCTCGGCATCGCCCAGCGCCTTGGCCTGCCGGAGCTGGTCGGGCGGCTGCTGGCCGCGCGCGGCATCGGGGTGGAGGCGGCGGCCGACTTCCTC
>DASQNQ010000054.1:0-2066 GCA_035644895.1 Acetobacteraceae bacterium
GCGAGATCATGACCCTGCCGCTGCGCGAGGCGCGCGAGCTGTTCGAGCGACAGTACCTTGAGGCCCAGCTCCTGCGCTTCGGCGGCAACATCAGCCGCACCGCCACCTTCGTCGGCATGGAGCGCAGCGCGCTGCACCGGAAACTCAAGTTCCTCGGCGTGAACGCCGAGGACCGCGCGCCGCAGCCGGCCCCGAACAACGCCTGACCCGCAGGAGCCCAGATGTCCCGGATCGCCTACGTCAACGGTCGTTACGTCGCCCAGCGCGAGGCGGCGGTGAACGTCGAGGACCGGGGCTACCAGTTCGGGGACGGCATCTACGAGGTGGTGCACCTGTATGACGGCCGCTACGTGGACGAGGACCTGCACCTCGCGCGGCTGGAGCGCTCGCTCGGCGAGATCCGCCTGCCCATGCCCATGTCGCGCGCCGCCCTCTCGTTCGTGCTGCGGGAGGTGGCACGGCGGAACCGGGTGAGGGAGGGGCTGCTCTACATGCAGGTGACGCGCGGCGTGGCGCGGCGGGACCACCCGTTCCCGTCCAAGCCGGTGCCGCCCTCCCTGGTGGTGACGGTAAAGCGCATCCCGCCCTATCCGACGGACCCGGAGCGCTGGCAGTCCGCCTGCATCACCCTTCCCGACCTGCGCTGGGCGCGCCGCGACATCAAGAGCGTGAACCTGCTGCCCAACGTCCTCGCCCGACAGGCCGCGAAGGAGCAGGGCGCCATCGAGGCGATCCTCTACGACGAGCGGACGGGCATGGTGACGGAGGGCGCGGCGACGACCTTCTGGATCGTGGACGAGAACGGGGCCATCCGCACCCGCTTCCTCGACCCCGTCATCCTGCCTGGCTGCACCCGCGCCGCGCTGATGGCGGAGCTTCGCACGGCGGGCATCCCGTTCGACGAGCGCGAGTTCAGCCTGGACGAGATGCGCCGCGCGCGGGAGGCCTTCATCACCTCCGCCACCTCCTTCGTGCGGCCGATCACCCGCATCGACGGAAAGCCGGTGGGCGACGGAGAGGTCGGGCCCATGGTGCGGCGGCTGTTCGACATCTTCGCCCGCCACGTGAAGGGCAACCTCCGGAACGCCGCGTGATGGACCTGCCCCGGCCCACCGCGGTTCTCTGGGACTGGGACAACACCCTCGTGGACGGCTGGGCGGCGATCGAGTCCGGCCTGAACGCCGCATTCCGCGCCTTCGGCATGCCCGAATGGAGCCGGGAGGAGGTGCTCGCGCGGGTGAGGGGATCGCTGCGCGACACCTTCCCGGGCATGTTCGGGGCCGGGTGGGAACGGGCGCGCGACATCTTCTACGCCGAGGTCCGCGCATGCCATCTGCGGGTGCTCCGCCCGATGCCCGGCGCGGCGGAAGCCATTGCGGCCGCCGCCACCGTCGCGCCGCAGGGGGTCATCAGCAACAAGCAGGGCCCGCTGCTGCGCGCCGAGGCCGAACACCTGGGCTGGTCGGCGCGCTTTGCCGCGCTGGTGGGCGCGGGCGACGCCACGGCGGACAAGCCGGACCCCGCGCCCTTCGCGCTGGCGCTGTCGGCTTGCGGCGTCGTTGCGGGCCGCTCGGTGTGGTATGTCGGCGACACCGCGATGGACATGGAGGCGGCGCGTAGGGCGGGCTGCAGCGCCGTCCTGATCGGCGACGCACACCATGACGGAGGCGTCGCGAACGCGATGCCGGATCTTGCCTTTGCCGACGGCCATGCGCTCGCCGCAGCCCTTTCGAGCCTTGCCAGAGGCCGCCCGGCCGGGTGATTGTGCCCGCGTCCGGCCCTGCCCGCGGGATCCCGTCGCTGTAGGCCAAGAAGAAGAAGGACTGAGCCCCATGGCTGCAGAGAAATCCCAGAACGTGCAGGACGTGTTCCTGAACCACGTCCGCAAGTCGAAGACGCCGGTGACGATCTTCCTGGTGAACGGCGTGAAGCTGCAGGGCATCATCACGTGGTTCGACAACTTCTCCGTCCTGCTGCGCCGCGACGGCCACACGCAGCTTGTCTACAAGCACGCGATCAGCACGGTCATGCCCGGCGCGCCCATCATGCTGTTTGATGCCGCAGCG
>DASQNQ010000055.1:0-20409 GCA_035644895.1 Acetobacteraceae bacterium
GTGTTCATGGTGATGGCGAAGGTGGTCATGCCGCGGTGGTCCTCGGGGCGGATCCCGCGAGCGGCGCGCAGCATCTCGAAGTCGTCGGCCGGCACCTCGGTGATCACGTCGGCCTCGCCGCGCTGCAGCAGCGCGCGCCGCGCGGCGGGTTCGCGGACGATGCGGTAGATGACGCCCGAGAGGCGTCGCGCCTCGCCCATCGGCCAGCCCTTCCAGTAGTCGGGCACCGCGTCCAGGTGGATCACCGATTGCGGCTCGAAGCGGCGCAGCCGGAAGGGGCCGGAGCCCGCGGCGTTGGCGGTCAGCCAGCCCTCGCCGTGGTCGTTGTTCTGGACGTTGGCCTGCACCTGGCGCGGGTTCACGATGAACCACATCGGGATGTAGGCCAGGAAGCTCGGCATCGGCCGCGTCAGGGTGAAGCGGACGATCCGCGGCCCCTCGGCCTGGATGTTCTCCGGCGGCAGCACGTCCTGCAGCATCCAGGCCACGCCCTTGTTCAGGCGCAGGCCGCGCTCGAAGGAGTAGCGCACCGCCTCGGCATCCACCGGGTCGCCGTTGTGGAGCCGCCGGACGGGGGGGCCGCCTTCCCGTGCTGCTGCGCCATGCCGACCTGGCGCGCGCCTCCGCGCCGGGGACGGACGCCTCCGTGACGCAGCCCATCGCGGGGCGGCATGGCGCCTTCCGGCGCGCGGCCGGAGGAGTGGAGCGGTGATCCACTCCTGCCATCGGTCGGGCCTGGTGCGCGACTGGCAGCCGCGAGACCGGTCCGGCGCCTTCAGCCACACCTCCTGCAGGAGAATTGCAACCGGCCCGCCGCTCAACCCGGGTCCCGAGCCGGGCGTTGCACCCGGGTGGAACTCCCCGGAGCGTCATGGCGCAGATCTTCCCCCCCTCCGCCGACCGGCACCTCAGGATCACCCTCGTGCTGCTGGCCTGCACTGTCCTGGCCCTTGGTCTGGCGGGCTTCGCCTTCGTGCGCTCGGACCGGGCCTGGGGCGTCGGCATCGCGGCGCCGCAGCCCATCCCATACAGCCACGCGATCCATGCCGGGCAGCTCGGCCTCGACTGCCGCTACTGCCATGCCGGCGTGGAGCGGGCTGCCGGTGCGGGAATGCCGACGGCCGAAACCTGCCTCGGCTGTCACAACGCGGTGTGGAGCGTCTCCGCCCAGTTCGCGCCGCTGCGCAGTGCGCTTGCCCTGGGCGCGCCCGTCGTCTGGAGTTCGGTCCACCGCCTGCCGGACCATGTCCGCTTCCACCACGGCGCGCATGTCTCGGCCGGCATCGGCTGCGGCACCTGCCATGGCGACGTCGCGTCCATGCCGCGGACGGTCAAGGCGGAGACAATGTCCATGGGCTGGTGCCTCGACTGCCATCGCAACCCTGAGGCGAGGGCGCCTGTCCACGCCGCGCCCGAAGGAACACCGGTCGTCGAGCATTTCGGCGTCGAGATCCCGGCACTGACGCGCTGCTCGACGTGTCACCGCTGACCGGCAGGGCACCATCGCGCCGCTGCCGCGTTCGCTGTCCGGTGTCGCCTTGCCGGGAGGGCAACGAGTGCCGCAGCTGAGCCCGCCCGTGCCCTATTGCGGCGCACCGCCCATGCCAGGCGACGTGGCATGGAACCTGGATCCCTGGCTTGTCGGGGCGCTGGTGGTGGGCCTGCTGCTCGCCTGGAAGCCTGCAGGGCGCGGCGGCGACCGGCGCGCCCTGCTGGCGGGCTGGACGGTGCTCGGCGCCATGCTGGTTTCGCCCTTGTGCAACCTCTCGGTCGCGCTGTTCTCCGCACGAGTGGGGCAGCACCTGGTCCTGCTCACGGTCGCGGCGCCGCTCCTGGCCCTTGCCCTGCCGCGGCGGCCGATGGGAACGGGGGGGCTGGCGCTTGCCTCCGCCGCCTTTGCCCTCGCGCTCTGGGTCTGGCACCTGCCGGGACCATACGGGCTCACCTTCCGCTCCGACACGGCCTACTGGCTCATGCAGGCGAGCCTCGTCGGGTCCGCCGCTTGGCTCTGGCGCGGGCTGCTGCTCGACGTCGCGTCGCGGCCGGAGGCGGTGCTCTTCGCCGGGCTGGCAACGGCGGCGCAGATGGGCGCGCTCGGCGCGCTGCTCACCTTCGCGCCTCGGCCCCTCTTCGCGCCGCACGGGATGGCCACGCTGGCCTGGGGGCTGACGCCGCTCGAGGACCAGCAGCTCGGCGGATTGCTGATGTGGGTGCCGGGCGGCCTCGCCTTCGCGCTGGTCGCATTGCCGGCGCTCGGCCGCGCGCTGCGCGGCGATGCGGCGGCTTCGCGGCCTTGAGGGCGCTGCCGCCCCTCCTTCTGCTGGGGCTCGTGGGCTGTTCGGGGGTGCAGACGCCGCTCGACCCGCTCGGGGAGCAGGCGGAGCGGATCGCCCAGCTGTCCTGGCTCCTCATGATTGGCGCCGCGGCGATCTTTGCCCTCACCATGGGCCTGCTGGCGCTGTCCTTCCTGGCGCCCGGCTGGCTGCGCCGCGTCATCGGCTCGCGCGGGTTCGTGATCGGCGGTGGCGTGGTCTTTCCCGTGGTCACCCTCGCGGCGCTGCTGCTGCACACGCTCGGCGTCTCCCGCGCGCTCGTGCTGCCGCGCGAGGCGGAGCCGCTGCGCATCGAGGTCATCGCGCGGCAGTACTGGTGGGAGGTGCGCTATCCCGACCTCGGCGAGGGCGCGGTCACCGCGAACGAGATCCGCCTGCCGGTCGGGCGGGAGGTGGAGCTGAACCTCCTCTCCGGCGACGTGATCCACTCCCTCTGGATCCCGAACCTGCACGGCAAGATGGACATGATCCCGGGGCGCGTGAACCGCCAGCGCTTCACCGCGGAGCGCACCGGCACGCTGCGCGGGCAATGCACGGAGTTCTGCGGCCTGCAGCACAGCCTGATGGCCTTCCACGCGGTGGTGCAGGAACCTGGGGAGTTCGAGGCCTGGATCGCGCGCCAGCGCGCGCCCGTCCCGGCGCCGGTGGATCCCGTCGCGGCGCGCGGCATGCAGGTCTTCGGCGAGCACGGGTGCGGCGCCTGCCATGCCGTCCGCGGCACGGAGTGGCAGGGACGGCTCGCGCCGGACCTCTCGCGCGTCGGCTCGCGCCTGTCGCTCGCGGCCGGGGCGCTGGAGAACCACCGCGGCACGCTGGCGGGCTGGATCGCGGGCGCGCAGGACATCAAGCCCGGCAACTCCATGCCCTCCTACGGGGGGTCGATCGCGGGCGACGACCTCCTTGCGGTCGCGACCTGGCTCGAGGGGTTGCGGTGATGGACACGGCGGCCGGCGCCAGGTCCCGCACGCCCAACGCCACGCCCCGCCCGCCGGAGGAGCTGGAGCGGCTCGAGGCCGCCTGGGCCTACCCGCGCGGCATCGGCCTCCTGACCGAGTACAACAACAACATCATCGGCCCGCTCTTCGTCGCCACCGCGCTGCTGTTCTTCCTGCTGGCCGGCGTGCTCGCACTCATCATCCGCGCACAGCTCGCCTTCCCGGGCATGACGCTGGTGGACCCGGCCACCTACAACCAGGTCTTCACCACGCATGGCACGGTGATGATGTTCCTCTTCGCCGTGCCGGCGGTGGAGGCGGTGGCGATCACCCTGATGCCCGCCATGCTCGGCACGCGGGAGCTGCCCTTCCCGCGGCTCGGCGCCTACGCCTACCTGATCTACCTGATGGGCGGACTGTTCTTCTACGGCTCGATCTTCTTCGGGGCGGCGCCCGACGGCGGCTGGTTCATGTACCCGCCGCTGACCTCGAAGCAGTACTCGCCCGGCATCAACACCGACATGTACCTGCTGGGCATCGGCTTCATCGAGATCTCGGCCATCGCGGGCGCGATTGAGCTGATCGTGGGCATCCTGCGCTGCCGCGCGCCGGGGATGACGCTCGGGCGCATGCCGATCTACGCCTGGGGGATGCTCGTCTTCGCGGGCATGGTGATCTTCGCCTTCCCCGCGGTGATCATCGCCTCCACCCTGCTGGAGCTGGAGCGCGCCTTCGGCTGGCCCTTCTTCCTGCCGGAGAAGGGCGGCGACCCGCTGCTGTGGCAGCACCTGTTCTGGTTCTTCGGCCACCCGGAGGTCTACGTCATCTTCCTGCCTGCGGCGGCGATGGTGTCGATGATCGTGCCCACCATGGCGGGCGCGCGGCTGCAGGCGCACGGGCTGGTGGTGATGGCGCTGGTCGGCACCGCCTTCATCTCCTTCGGCCTCTGGGTCCACCACATGTATGCGACGGGCATCCCGGCGCTCTCGCTCTCCTTCTTCGCGGCCGCGGGCTTCGCGGTCTCCGTCCCGTCGGGCCTGCAGGTCTTCGCCTGGATCGCCACCTTCGCGAGCGGCCGGCGCATCCAGTGGACGGCGCCGACGCTCTTCATGCTCGGCTTCCTGTTCATCTTCATGCTTGGCGGGCTGACCGGCGTGATGGTCTCCGTCACGCCCTTCGACTGGCAGGCGCACGACACCTACTTCATCGTGGCTCACCTGCACTACGTGCTGATCGGCGGCATGGTCTTCCCGCTGCTCGGCGCGCTCTACTACTGGGCGCCGGCGGTCGGCGCGGCGTTGTCGGACCGGCTGGGAAAGCTCTCCTTCTGGCTGCTTTTCCTCGGCACCAACCTCACCTTCTTCCCCATGCACGTCAGCGGCCTGATGGGCATGCCGCGGCGGATCTACACCTACCCGTCCGGCCTGGGGCTGGAGCTGTGGAACCTTCTCTCCTCGATCGGCGCGGCGGTCTTCGCGCTGGGCGCGCTGGTCCTGCTGGTGGACGTGGTGCTGCATTTCCGTCCTTCCGCACCCGAAGGGCAGAGGCGCAACTACTGGAATGCCGGCACGCCGGAGTGGCTGGAGAACGACAGCTACGGCCCGCGCTCCATCCCGCGCATCCGGGACCGCTATCCGCTCTGGGCCGATCCACATCTCGCGCGCGAGGTGGCGGAGGGCGCGCACTACCTGCCCATGGCCGCGACCGGCCGGCGGGAGGCGCTGGTGACCTCCCCGGCGGAGGCGATCCCGCAGTACGTCGCCGTGCTGCCCTTCCCTGGCTGGGGCCACGTGGTCGCGGCCGTTGGCACCTGCGGCTTCTTCTTCGCCCTGACGGGGGAGTTGCTGGTCGAGGCCGCGCTGTTCTTCGCGCTCGGCTTTTGTGGCGTGCTCTGGTGGCTCTGGCACGGGACGGATTTCGGCCCGCTCGAGCCGCGGGTGGTGGACATCGGCGACGGCATCCGCCTGCCGACGCATGCCACGGGGCCGGTCACGCATTCCTGGTGGGCGATGGTCTGCACCATGCTGGTCAGCGGCACCAGCTTCGCCTGCCTGCTCGGCAGCTGGCTGTTCCTCTGGCTGGTGAACGGGGATGCGATGTGGCCGCCGCCGGGCCAGGGCATTCCGGTCGGCGGGCTCGGGCTGGCCGCGTTCGGGCTCTATGCGGGCGGGGGACTGCTGGCCTGGGCCGCGGCACGGGCACTTGGCCGCGGCCCGCGCTGGGCACTCTGGGCGGCGCTCGGCCTTGCCGCCGCGCTCTTCGCGGCCGGCATCGGGGCGGACTTCCAGGCGCTCCGCTCCGCGGGGATCGAACCCACGACCCATGCCTACGGCGCCGCCACCTTCGCCATCTTCACCTGGCAGGCCGCGCATGTCGGCATCACGCTGGTCATGCTCGGCTACACCCTGGCCCGCTCGCTCGCGGGCAGGCTCGATGGCGAGCGCCGCGTGACCGCGGACAACACGATGCTCTTCGCGCTCTACACCGCGGGGCAGGGCATCACCGGACTGGGCCTGCTGCACCTCTTCCCGAGGCTGCTGGCATGACCGCCGCCGCGCGTCCGGGCCGGCCGGTCCTCGAAGTCCTGCTGAACGCGCTCGGCCTCGCGATCTGGGCCGCGCACTTCACGGCGATCTACGCCACCAACGCGCTGGCCTGCGCGCGCGGGCTCGCCAACACCGCGCTGTTCGGCCTGCCCTTCGTGCCGGTGCTGGTCACCGCTTTCACGGTGGCAGCCCTCGGCGGCCTGGCGCTGGTGATGCGCTCCGCGCTGCGGGGACTGAACCCGCCGCTCGACGAGGGGGGAGAGGCGGAGCCGCGCTTCACGCGCTGGTTCGCCTTCTCGACCGCCGCGCTGGCGTCGCTGGCCGTCCTGTTCCAGGGGCTGCCGGCTCTGGTGGTGCCGCCATGCGGCTAGCGGTTGCGCAGCCTCGGCCCGGGTTGCGGCCCGCCCTCCTCCGGCCCGCGCTGCTGGCCGGCAGGGACGGGCGGCGCCGTGCCGAGCGTGTAGAGGTAGGAGGCCGCGTCGCGCGCCTCTGCCAGCGTCAGGCCCAGATTGGGCATGGCGGAGCCCGGCGAGATCGCCTGCGGGTCGCGCAGCCAGGCGACCAGGTTCTCGGGCGCGTTCGGCAGGCGCCCCGCCACGTAGCCGCGGCGCGCCCACTCCGTCAGCGGCGGGCCGACCCAGGACACCGCGCCCCTCACGCCCGGGATCACGTGGCAGGCGCCGCAGCCATGCGCCTCGATCACCGCGCGCCCGCGCCCCGGTTCGGCCTCCGCGATGCGCAGATGCGGCGGGGGCGCGGCCTCCTCGCAGGCGCCGAGCGCGGCGGCGAGCAGCAGGACGGGCGGCAGGCGGCGCAAGATCCTCTCCCGGCACGGCACGCCGGGGCAACGTGCCGGGCTGAGCCGCAGTTGCGGAACCCGCGCCAGCCCCGCGGCTTCGGCGGGGGACGGAGCCACCCATGACCCCGCCGGACCTGCCCCGCTTCGAGGATCTGGACACGGACCCCGGCCGGCGCGGGGTGCTGCGCGCCGCCGGCGCTTCCCTCGCCCTGGCCGCCGCGGCGGGCTGCGACGTGAAGCCGGAGGAGTGGGGCGACCCGCTGCACATGCGCCCGCGCGGCGTGGCGGCGGAGGATGCGACCTACGCCACGGTGCTGGAGCTGGACGGCATCGGCCGCGGCGTGCTGGTGCGGACGCGGGCGGGGCATCCGGTGAAGGTCGAGGGCAATCCGGACCATCCCGGCAGCCTTGGCGCCACCGACGTGTTCCTGGAGGCCGCACCCCTGTCGCTGCACGACCCCGCCAGGTCGCGGCAGGTCAGGCTGGCGGGCCGGGTGCCGCGCGGGGCGGCTGCGACGGCGCCTGACGCGGCGATCGCGGCGCTGCGCGGCGAAGGGCTGCGCATCCTGACCGGGCCCGTCACCTCCCCCACCATCGCACGCCTGATCGCGGCGGTGCTCGCGCGGCAGCCGGATGCGCGCTGGCACCAGTGGTCGCCGGTCGCCGGGGACGGCGCGCTGGGCGGTGCCATGCTGGCCTTCGGAGAGGCGGTGCAGCCGCTCCATGACCTCTCGCGCGCCGGCTTCGTGCTTGCACTCGGCACCGGGCCGCTGGATCACGGCCCGGCGCAGATCATGCAGGCGCGCGGCTGGGCGCGGGCGCGGGACGCTGGTCGCGCGGCCGGGCGGCTGCCGGTGCTGGTCGCGGCCGAGTCCACGCCGGGCCTGACCGGCACGCGCGCCGACCGTCGCCTGGCGCTGCCGCCTGCCGGGATCGAGGCCCTGGCCCGCGCGCTGGCGCGCGAACTGGGCATCCCGGCGACGGGCGAACCGCATCCCGATGCAGCCCCGCTCGCCGCCGCGCTGCGCCGGGCCGGGCCGAAGGCGCTCGTCACCGCCGGGCGGGAGCAGCCGGCTTCCGTCCATGCGCTGGCCGCCGCGATCAACGCCGCGCTCGGAAGCGAGGCCGTCTCGTGGATTCCCCATCCGATGGCGCGGCCGGAGGACTGTGGCGCCTCGCTGCGCGCCCTGGCAGCGGAGATGGCGGCGGGGGCGGTGGGGCGGCTGCTGATGCTGGACGTGAACCCCGTTTACGATGCGCCGGCGGACATCGCCTTCGCGGCGCTGATGGAGCGGGTGCCGGTCTCGGTCCATGCGGGGCTGTATCCGGACGAGACGGCGCTCGCCTCCACCTGGCACCTGCCACTGCGTCATCCCTTCGAATCCTGGGGGGACAGCCGCGCGCCGGACGGGACGCTCGCGATCCGGCAGCCGGCCTGCACCCCACGGGTGGAGGCTGCGCGCTCGGCCGAGGAGATCCTGGCCGCCCTTGCCGACCTGCCCGGCGAGGGCGAGGCGCCGGTGCGCGCCACCTGGCCGGCGCTGGACGGCGCGGCCTGGCCTGCGGTGCTGGAGGCGGGCGTCCTCGCGGGCTCCGCACCCCCGCCGCGTCCGGTGCGCCTGCGCGATGGCTTCGAGGTCGGCCCCGCCGCGATGACGTCCGGGCTCGTCGCGCTTTTCGCGCCCGATCCGCACCTCTGGGACGGACGCTTCGCCCCCGATGCGTGGCTGCAGGAGCTGCCGCGGCCACTCACCAAGCAGGCCTGGGGCAATGCGGTGCTCGTCTCGCCGGCGGATGCCGCGCGGCTCGGCCTGCGGGACGGGCAGGAGGCGGTGCTGACGCTCCGCGGGCGGTCCGTGCGTGCCGCGGTGATCGCGCTGCCGGGCCAGGCGGAGGGCGTCGTCACCCTGCCGCTCGGCGGCGGACGGCGCGCGGCGGGGGCCGTGGAGGGCGGCATCGGCTTCGACGCCTATCGCCTGCGGCCAGCCGACGCGCCCTGGACGGCGGCGGGGCTTGAGGTCGCGCCGCTGGGCGGGAATGGCATGGCCCCCGTCCGTGCCGGATGGCGGCACCCGATCGAGGCGCGCGACCCGCCGCCCGCGCGCACCGTCGCGCCGGGGGAGGCGATCCCCCCGCTGCCGCCGCAGCCCTCTCTCTACCCCGAGTGGTCCTATCCCGGCCATGCCTGGGGGATGGCAGTGGACCTCGACGCCTGCATCGGCTGCAACGCCTGCTCCATCGCCTGCCAGGCGGAGAACAACACGCCGGTCGTGGGAGCGGAGGAGGTGGCGCGCGGGCGGGAGATGCACTGGCTGCGCGTGGACCTGCACGCGGAGCCGGACGGGCGCGGCGCCTTCCAGCCCGTCCCCTGCATGCATTGCGAGAAGGCGCCCTGCGAGGTGGTCTGCCCGGTCAACGCCACCGTGCACGACAATGAGGGGCTGAACCTGATGGTCTATGCCCGCTGCATCGGCACGCGCACCTGCTCCAACAACTGCCCGTACAAGGTGCGGCGCTTCAACTGGCACGGCTATGCGCGGGAGCCGGGCGCGGTGCCGGTGCGCAACCCGGAGGTGCCGCTCCGCCCGCGCGGCGTGATCGAGAAGTGCACCTACTGCCAGCACCGCGTCGCCGCGGCGCGCACGAGGGCCGACCTGGAGGACCGCGCGATCCGCGACGGCGAGGTCGAGACCGCCTGCCAGCGCGCCTGCCCGACGCAGGCCATCACCTTCGGCGACGTGAACGACCCGGACAGCGCCGTGTCGCGGGCCAAGCGCGAGGGGCGCAACTACGCGCTGCTCGGCGAGCTCGGCACGCGGCCGCGCACCACCTATCTCGCGCGCGTGCGCGGAGCCGACGAGGCATGAGGTGGGCGCTGCGCATCGCCGCCGTGCTGGCCGGCGGCGCGCTCGGCGCGCTGGCGGGCGGGCGGGCGGCGCCGGGCCGGGCCGCGGCGGCGCCAGCACCTTCGCTGCCCACGCCACCACCCACGAACCCGGTCGCCGCCATCCCGCTGAGGCGACGCTTCGGCTGGGGCTTCACCCTGGCCCTCGGCACCGCGGGGCTCGGCGTGGCGCTGCTCGGCTACGCGGTCGCGGCGCTGCTGCTGATCGGGACCGGTCTCTGGGGCACGAACATCCCCTTCGTCTGGGGCTTCGACCTGATCAACTACGTCTGGTGGATCGGCATCGCCAATGCCGCGAGCCTCTTCGCCGCCATCCTCGTGCTGCGCCGGCACGGGCTGCGCACGGCGGTGAACCGCTTCGCAGAGGCCGCGGCGCTGGCCGCCGTCGCGGCCGCCGCGCTCTACCCGATCCTGCATCTCGGGCGGCCCTGGCTGTTCTACTGGGTGCTGCCCTATCCCGCGACCTACCAGGTCTGGCCGCAGTTCCGCTCCACGCTGGTGTGGGACCTCTGGGGTATCATGTCCCACGTCATCGTCACCAGCCTGTTCTGGTACACGGGGCTGATCCCCGACCTCGCGACGATGCGCGACCGCGCGGCCGCGCGCGGGCGGATGCTGGCGGCGCGGCTCTACGGGCTGGGGGCGCTCGGCTGGCGCGGCTCCGTCATCCACTGGGCGCGGCATCAGGCGGCCTACCGGCTGGTGGCGGCACTGGTGCTGCCGATGCTCGTCTCGGCGCAGACGATCGTGGCGCTCGAGTTCGCGACGACCCTGGTGCCCGACTGGCACCAGGGCCGCGTGCCGCTGCATGTCGTCGTCACCGGCATCCCGTCGGGCCTCGGCGTCGTGCTGGCACTCGCGGTGGTGCTGCGCCACGCCTTCGACCTGCGCGACGTCATCGACGACGTGGACATGAGCCTCCTGGCGCGGCTGACCGCCGCCGCCGGCGCCGCCTGCCTCTGGCTCTACGCGGATGAGCTGCTCGCGGCCTGGCTGGAGGAGGAGGCGACGCGGCAGGCCACCGCGGCACGCGTCTTCGGTGCCTACGCGCCGCTGTGGTGGGGGGGCCTGCTGCTGACCGCGCTGCTGCCGCAGGCGCTGTGGCTGGCGTGGGTGCGGCGCAGCGCGCCCGCCGCGCTCGCGATCGGCCTCGGCGCCGCGGGCGGCGTGTGGCTCGACCGCTTCGCCCTCGTCGCGGGCGGGCTGCTGCACGACCACCTGCCGCGCACCGGCCCGCCCTATGCGCCGAGCGTGCCGGAATGGACCCTGCTGCTCGGCACCGTCGGGCTCTTCGCCGCGGCGCTGCTGCTCTTCGCGCGCCTCCTGCCGGTGGTCTCGATGTACGAGACGCGGCACGAGGAGGACGAGGCGGAGGTGCCATGAGCGCGCTGCACGGCGTCATGGCGGAGTTCGCGAGCGACGAGGCGATGGTCGACGCGCTGCGCGCCGCGCGCGCGGCGGGCTGGCGCAGGATGGACGCCTTCGCGCCCTTCCCGGTGGCGGAGGCGGCGGAGCTGCTCGGCGCCACGGGCAACCGCGTGGCCTGGATCGCGATCGGCGCCGGGTTGGTTGGCGCGGCGCTCGCCTACGGCACGCAGTACTGGCTCTCGGTCCATGACTACCCGATCAATGTCGGCGGGCGTCCGCTGCATGCCTGGCCGGCCTTCCTGCCGGCCACGACCATCGTCGCGATCCTCTGGGCCGCGGCGGCGTCGCTGCTCGGCATGCTCGTGCTGAACCGCCTGCCGCGGCTGTCGTACCCCGTTTTCGCCGCGCCCAACTTCGGCCGCGCCAGCGAGGACCGCTTCTTCCTGCTGCTGCTGGCCGAGGATCCGCGCTTCGACGCGGCCGCCGCGACACGCTTCCTCGAAACCCTCGGCCCGCTGCGCGTCACCGAGGTGCCGGCGGCATGAGGCGCCTTCTGCCCGGCCTCGCGCTGCTGCTCGCGGCCTGCGACGGCTGGCCGGCCAGCACGCCCCCTGCCGCGCCGGCACCGCCGCCTGCGGGCAGCGTCGCACGCGGGGACGGCGCGCGGCTTGCAGCCCTCGCCCCACCCGGCCCGCCGGTGGATGCGGCGCTGATGGCCCGCGGGGCGGAGCGCTACGCGATCTCCTGCACGCCTTGCCACGGCGCAGGCGGGCGGGGCGACGGGCCCGTGGTGGCGCGCGGCTTTCCGCGCCCGCCCCCCATCGCCGGCGCCGATCCCGCGCGCAGCATGGCGGCGGTCGCCACGAACCAGGCGGGCGCGCATCCCTTCGACGACCGGATCGCCCCGCGCGACCGCTGGGCCATCGCGCATTTCGTGGCGGCCCTGCCGCGTGGGGAGGCGCCGCGTTGACCCGCGCCGTCCTCATCCTGGTGACCCTTGCCGCGCTCGCCGCGGCGCTGCTGCGACCGCCCGCGCTGCTCGAAGCCTGGCTCACCCCTTTTCTCGCCATGGCCGGGCTCTCGGCCGGGGCGATCGGCGCGCTGGCGATCGGCCACCTGCTGCGGGAGGACTGGCTGCAGCCGGTGCGGGAACCGCTTGAGGCGATGGCGCGCACGGCGCCGCTGGTGGCGGTCATGGCCCTGCCCGTGCTCGCCGCGCCCGATCTCCTCTACCCCTGGGCGGGCGCCTCCCCGCCGCCCATGCCGGCGCCGCGCGCCGCCTGGCTCTCGCCCTGGCCGTTCCGCCTGCGCGCGGCGGCGATCCTCGGGCTCTGGATCTGGCTGGCCTGGCGACTGGGCCGGCCCGGGTCGGCGGACAAGCGCCTGGCTGCCGCCGCTCTCGCCCTCATGGCGGCCACGGTGACGCTCGCGGCGCAGGACTGGTCGCTGTCGCGCGATCCGGTCTGGTGGGGCAGCCTTCAGGGCTTCGCGGTCTGGGTGGAGGGGATGATGGCCGCGCTCGCCGCCGCGGGCCTTGCCACGGTGCTGCGCGGCCGGATGCCGCATGGGGAGACCGGGGCCGGCGAGGCGCTGGAACGCGGCCTGCTTGCCCTCGGCCTCACCACGCTCTGGCTGTGGTTCACGCAGTTCATCGTGGTATGGATGGCCAACCTGCCGGCGGAGGCGGGCTGGTATCTCCGGCGTGCGGAGGGCGCCTGGGTTTGGCTGAAGCTCGGCGTCGCGGCACCGGCCCTGCTGCTCGGGCTGGCGCTGGCGGCACCGCCGCGGCACCGGCCCTGGCGGATGGCGGCGGTCTGCGCCCTGCTGCTGGTCAGCCACCTCGCGCATCTCTGGTGGGCGGTGCGGCCGGATGCGCCGCTGGCGTCTCCCCCTGCCTGGCTGGAGGCGCCGGTGCTCGCGGGCCTTGGCCTCGCATGGGGGCTGTGGTGGCGCACGGGGATGCGCGAGGCGGTCAGGCGTCCGGGTCGCGCCCCTCCCCGCCCTGCCACGGCCAGCGCCCGTTGATCTCCACCTCCAGCGAGAAGCTGAGGAAGGTGCGGATCAGCACCACGAGACCCAGGGCGAGCATGTTCTCCAGGTTCAGCGGCGCGGCCACCGTGCCCGCGATGTCGGCCGCCACCAGCAGTTCCAGCCCGACCAGGATGGCGCGGCCGAGGTCGGCCCGGTAGCGCGCATAGCCGGGTCGCCAAGCCCGCTCGGCGAAGCCGCGGCGAACGAAGCCCGCCGTCGTCACGAGGACGCCAAGTACCAGCACGAGGAGGCCAAGCGCCTCCAAGCCCTGCGCGATCCATTCGGCCGCATGGCCGATGGGGCCGCCCTCCCCGGTCATCCCAGCCAGCTCCGCCGTGAACGCGACGTCAACAAGTCCCGCCCCGACCGGTTGCGGAAGCCCTTCGCCACCGCCGCCGGAGGGCAGGTGTGCGCCGGATCCCGCACCCGTCGCGCAGCGCGTGGCCGCGCACACGGTCGTCCACGAAGCCGGAGAGGCAGGCGAGGCGAAGGACGGGACGGAGGCGCCGGAAGCACGGCAGCCGTGGCGGGATGCATCGCCGGCCCGCCTCCGGCGTTCCGGGACCGGGCAAGGCCGCGTCCGCCATCCGGTGCCGAGCCGTCCACAGCAGGGGAGATCGCCATGCAGGAGATCACGGGAGTGGTGCTGCTCGTGCAGGAGGGACGGCTGCGGCTGCTGACGGAGGACGGCCGGGGTCGCGTCTTCCTCCTCTCGCCCGAGGCGCCGGTCGAGCCGCAGGATCTGGCGGAGCTGCCGGGACGGCGGGTGCGGCTCGGCTACCATGCGGCGCCGAAGCTGATGGCCGGCATCGTCACCGAGATCGGGATCCTCGCATGAGCGGCGGGCCCCATGCGCGGCCGATCCGGAAAGGTCTGGCGCAGCGTGCGGCGGAATTCGCGCGGGACTGGTCCGTGCCGCGCCAGCTCCGTGGCCTGCCGGAGAAGACCAAGGCCGCGGAGGGTGCGCAGTCGCGTTCGCTCCGCCCGCGACTGGAGACGGCGGACCGGGTCGGCACCTCGATCTGCCCCTATTGCGCGGTGGGTTGCGCGCAGCTCGTCTATGCGAAGGGCGGGCACCCGATCGCGGTGGAGGGCGACCCGCGCAGCCCGGTGAACCAGGGCACGCTCTGCCCCAAGGGCGCCGCGACCTTCGGCCTGATGGTCAGCCCCGCCCGCCTCGACCGCTGCCTGCACCGTGCGCCGGGCGCGCGCGAGTGGCGGGAGGTGGAGCTGGACTGGGCGATGGAGCGCATCGCGCAGCTCGCCAAGCGCACGCGCGACGAGACCTTCGTCTCGCACCTGCCGGACGGCACGCGGGTGAACCAGACGCTCGGGCTCGCCTCCATGGGCGGCGCGACGCTCGACAACGAGGAGAACTACCTCATCAAGAAGCTGTTCTCCGGCGGCCTCGGGATGGTCTTCGTCGAGAACCAGGCGCGCGTCTGCCACAACAACTCCGTCCCCGGGCTGGGCGCCACCTATGGCCGCGGCGCCTCCACCATGCCGCAATGGGATCTCGCCAATTCCGATGCCGTGCTGGTGATGGGCTCCAACATGGCGGAGAACCACCCCATCGCCTTCCGCTTCGTCATGCAGGCGAAGCTCCGCGGCGCCACGGTGATGCATGTGGACCCGCGCTTCACCCGCACATCGGCGCTGGCCGACATCCACGCGCCGATCCGCGCCGGCACCGACATCGCCTTCCTTGGCGGGATCATCCGGCACCTGCTGGAGAACGGCCTCTGGTTCCGCGACTACGCCCTGCCCTACACCAACCTCTCGACGATCGTCGGGCCGGACTACAAGGGGCCGGAGGAGCTGGGCGGCTTCTTCTCGGGCTGGAACGAGGAGGGGCGGCGCTACGCCGTCGAGAGCTGGCAGTATGACGGCGTCGTCGTGCCCTCCTCCCTCGCCGAGGGCTATGTCGAGATCGAGGGCTTCGCCGAGGCGACGGGTCGCCTGCACGACGGCCCGACCCCGAAGGACCCGACGCTGCAGCACCCGCGCTGCGTCTACCAGATCCTCAAGCGCCACTACGCCCGCTACACGCCGGAGATGGTGGAGCGCGTCACCGGCTGCCCGCGCGACCTGTTCCTGCGGGTGGCGGACGCCCTCGCCCGCGCCTCCGGCCGCGAGAGGACGGCGGCGATCTGCTACGCGGTGGGCTGGAACCACCACACCAAGGGCGCGCAGATCATCCGCGCGGCGGGCATCATCCAGGCCCTGCTCGGCAACACCGGGCGGCCGGGCGGCGGCATCCTGGCGCTGCGGGGCCATACCTCGATCCAGGGCAGCACGGACATCTCGACCCTCTATGACCTGCTGCCCGGCTACATGCCCCAGCCGCACGCCTTCCGCCCGCATGGGACGCTCGAGGACTACCTGAAGGTCGAGACCAACCCGACGGGCTGGTGGCACAACTTTCCGAAATACTACGTCTCGCTGCTGCGTGCCTGGTACGGTGCCGCCGCGACACCCGCGAACGGCATGGGCCACGACCTGATGGCGCGCGTCACCGGCGACCACTCGCAGCTGCCGCTGACGGTCGCGATGGAGCGCGGCGTGATCCGCGGCCTCTTCGTCATGGGCCAGAATCCGGCCGTCGGCGGCAGCAACTCGAAGCTCGTGCAGCGCGGCCTCGCGGGGCTGGAGTGGATGGTGGTGCGCGACGTGGCGGAGACGGACACCGCCACCTTCTGGCGCGACGGCCACCTGGTGCGCGACGGCGAGATGCGCCCCGAGGAGATCGGCACGGAGGTCTTCCTGATGCCCGCCTCCCTCTCGGGCGAGAAGGCGGGATCCTTCACCAACATCCATCGCCTCGTGCAGTGGCACGACAAGGTGGTGGACGCGCCGGGCGACAGCCGCTCCGAACTCTGGTTCACCTACCATCTCGGGCGGCGGCTGAAGGAGCTATACGAGAGCAGCGACAGGCCGGAGGACGCCGCGGTCCGCGCGCTGGAGTGGCGCTACCCCGCGGACGAGGAGGGCGAGCCCGACCCGGAGGCGGTGCTCGCCGAGATCAACGGCTACACCTGGGCCGACAGGCAGCCGGTCTCGGGCTTCAAGGACCTGAAGGACGACGGCTCCACCGCCTGCGGCTGCTGGATCTATTCGGGCGTCTTCCCGGAGCCGGGCCGCAACCTGGCCCGCGCGCGGGTGCCGGACGGGCCGGACGGGCCGGGCACGCATCTCGGCTGGGGCTTCGCCTGGCCCGACAACCGGCGCACGCTCAACAACCGCGCCTCCGCCGACCCGTCCGGCCAGCCCTGGTCGGAGAGGAAGCGCCTCGCCTGGTGGGACGAGGCGGCGGGGACGTGGCAGAGCCACGACAGCGTGGACTTTCCCACCACCAAGCGCCCGGACTACGAGCCCGACTGGTCCAAGAAGCCCGCCGGCATGGACGCGATCCGGGGCGACCAGCCCTACATCATGATCCCGGACGGGGTCGCCGGCCTGTTCGTGCCCTCGGGCCTGAAGGACGGGCCGCTGCCCGAGCACTACGAGCCCACCGAGACGCCCGTGCCGAATGCGCTGCATCCGGGCGTCGAGGGCAACCCGGCGGCCAAGCGCTGGGCCTACGACGCCAACCCGCTCGCCACGCCGGGCGACCCGCGCTTCCCGCATGCGCTGACCACCTTCCGCCTGACCGAGCACCATTCGGGCGGCACGCCGACGCGCATCGTGCCGACCACCGCGGAGCTGCAACCCGAAGGCTTCGTCGAGATCCCGACGGAGCTCGCCCGCGCGCTCGGACTCGGCAGCACGGACTGGGTGGTGCTCTCGACCCCGCGCGGAGAGATCGAGACGCGCGCGCTGGTCACGGACCGGCTGCGGCCCTTCACCCTCGACGGCGGGCGCGTGGTGCACCAGATCGCCATGCCCTGGCACTATGGCTGGGCAGGCATCGCGACCGGCGACGTGGCGAACGTGCTGACCGCGGTGGTCGGCGACCCGAACACCGGCATGCACGAGAACAAGGCGCTGGTCTGCGCCATCCGGCCGGGCCGGCTTGCCCGCAGGTTGCAGGAGGTCAGGTGATGGATGGCGGTCTCGCCCACCCGCGCGCGCGCGACGCCGGTCCCCCGCACCCGCAGGAGGCGGAGCTCACCGCCGGCACGCGGATCGAGCCGGGGCGAAGCTACGGCTTCCTGACCGACACGACGCTCTGCATCGGCTGCAAGGCCTGCGAGGTGGCGTGCAAGGAGTGGAACAACCTGCCGGCCGAGGCGGGCGGGCTGACCGGCCATTCCTACGACAACACCGGGCAGCTCGGCGCGCACACCTGGCGCCATGTGACCTTCAAGGAGCACGGCCCGCGCCAGGGGGAGATGCCGCCCTTCCAGTCCAACTGGCTGATGATGTCGGATGTCTGCAAGCACTGCGACCCGGCGCCCTGCCTGGAGGCCTGCCCGACGGGCGCGATCTTCCGCACGGAGTTCGACACCGTCGTCGTGCAGCAGGACATCTGCAACGGCTGCGGCTACTGCGTGCCGGCCTGCCCCTTCGGCGTCGTCGAGCTGTCGAAGGAGGACGGCAAGGCGCACAAGTGCACGCTCTGCTACGACCGGCTGAAGGGCGGGCTGGAACCGGCCTGCGCCAAGGCCTGCCCGACCGACAGCATCCAGTTCGGCGTGGTCGAGGATCTGGTCGAACGCGCGGAGGCGCGCGTGGCGTCCCTGCAGAAGGCCGGCCAGGACAAGGCCTATGTCTACGGCGCGCCGGGGACGCCCGGCGCCACGGGCGGCATCCGGCGCCTCAACGCCTTCTTCGTGCTGGCCGAGCGGCCGGAGCACTACAACCTGCCGCCCGCGCCCTCGCGCCCCGCCCGCAACGCGCGGCCCGCCTTCCTCTCCGGCCTCGCCACCATGGCGGGGCTGGCCGCGGCGGCGCTCCTGCTCGGGGTGGGGCGGCGATGAGCGTCGAACGCCCGGCCCTGCCGCCCGCCGTCCAGGCCGAATGGCGGGGCGAGACCTATCACGGCCGCCCCGTCACCAAGGCAAGCAGCTTCGACTGGAAGGTCTCGTTCTACATCGCCGCGGTCGGCATGGCCGGCGCGTGCCAGGTTATCGCGGCCGTCGCGCGCACGCGGCCAGGAGGCGAGGGGCTCGCGCGCCGGGCCCGCTTCCTCGCGCTCGCGGGCAGCACGGTGGGGCCGCTGGTGCTGGTGCAGCACCTGAAGACGCGGTCACGCTGGTACAACATGCTGCGCATATTCCGGCCGACCTCGCCCATGTCGCTCGGCTCCTGGCTCCTGACCGCCTTCGGCGGCCTCACCGGGCTCACCGCGATCGGCGAGGTGCTCGGCCGGCGCTGGCCCTTCGCGCGCCGGGTGGCGGATGCCGCGCAGGTGCCGGCGGCGGTGACCGGCGCGGGCATGGGCGTCTACACCGCGGGGCTGCTCGCCTCGACCTCGACCCCGCTCTGGGCCGCGGCGCCGGCCTCGCTTGCGGCGCAGTTCGGCTCGGCGTCCGTCGCCGGCGCCGCGTCGGCGCTCGCCCTGCTCCAGCGCGCGGCGGGCGAGGCGGGCAGCGCCCGGCGGCTCGAGGCCCTGGCCCTGGTGGCCGGCGCGGCCGAGGTCCTGGCGGCGCATGGGACGGAGCGGCGCCTGGCGGAGCGGGGCCTCGACGCCCCCCTGCAGGCGGGGACGCCCGGCGCGCTGAACATGATCGGCGGCAAGGCGATCGGCTTCGCGCTGCCGGTCGCGGCGCATGGGCTCGGGCGCGCGGTCGGCGGACGCGCCGGCGCGCTGCTGCCGGAGATCGCCTGCTTCGCCATGATCCTGGGCGGTGCGGCGATGCGGCACGCCGTGCTGCGCGCCGGCAATGACAGCGCCTGCCGTCCCGAACACACCTTCCGCGCGACGCAGCAGGCACACCTCCCCGCGACGCGGGAGACGCGGCGATGAGCGCGCCCGAGGAGCGGCAGGCCCGCCACCTCGCCGCGCTCGCCCTCGACCGGCTGCTGGCCGGCACGCCGCCCTGCACGGCGCAGGAGGGCATGGAGGCGGTGGCGCGCTCCGTCGCCTGGCGCGACCTGCTGGCGGCACGCCGCCGTACCGAGGGTCCGTCGCCCGAGCTCGACCGGCGCCTCGCCCTGGCCAATGGGGTGCTCGCGCTGACCTGGTCCGGCGTGGTGCCGGTCACGGGCTTCCGAAAGGGGCGGCTGGAGAAGGCGCGCGATGCCCTCGCAGCCGAGGGCGGCGAGGAAACAGGGTGACGCGCGGACGTCTTCGACGACGGCCACCAGGTGCTCGACTCCCTGATCGTGGCAACAGGCATGTGCGGCGGACCCGGGGACGGCACGGCGCGCAAGCTCCGCCGCTGGAACTACGCCATCCAGCGCTTCCGCTGCAGGATCGCGAAGATCCTCGGCACCTGGAAGCGCAGCCACGGGCTGCGACACATGCGGTGGCGCGGCCTGACCGAGGCAGGACCCCTGCAGGTCCGCCTCGCCGCCGCCGCCTACAATCTCCGGCACGCGGGCTGCTGCAGCCCTCCGTCGCCTGATGCAGGACGACCCTGCGCGCATCACGGATCCCGCTCGGCTCGCAGCAGGATCCGTGAGCATGGCCGCCTCCGATAAGCACCAGGGGCCCGGAAAAACCGGGGATATGCATCTTCAGGTCATCCGCGCACAGGTCGCCTGGACCCAGCGCGCATTCACCCGCGCCGCCTCCTCGCGCAGCACGTCGAGGAACGCGGCAGCCTCCGGCGGCAGGCTCCGCCGCGCGGGCTCGATCAGCACGAGGTCGAGCCCGAGCGGCGGGTCGCCGAGCGGGCTGACGGTGAAGCGGCAGCTGCCGCCCTCCTCGCCGCCGGCCATCATCAAGCCCGGCAGCACGGCCATCCATCCCTGCGACGCGACCATGTCGAGCGTTCCCAGCATCGCGTCCAGCTCCACCACCCGCGCCGGGCGCACGCCCTGCGAGGTCATGTAGCTCTCCAGTGTCTGCCGCCGTGCATTGGTCGGGCCCGGCAGCACCAGGCGCAGCCCGGGCACGTCGGCAAGCCGTACGGGCGAGAGGTGCGGCAGGCCGGAATCATGAGCGGACACCAGAACCTCCGGCGTGCGCAGCAGTGGCGAGGCGCGCAGGCCGGGACCGGGCACGGGGCCAGGCACGACCGCGAAGTCCAGCTCCCCCGCCCGCACCAGCCCGGTCAGCGCCGCGCTGTAGGCCTCCGTGACCCGCACCAGCACGTTGGGCGCCGCCTCCATGAACCGCCCGAGCGAGGGCGCGAGGCAGAGGCGCGTCATGGTAGGCATGAGCCCGACGCGCGCCTGCCCGTGCAGCGCACCGGAATGGGCGCGGGCGGCGCGCAGCGCCTCGTCGCGGCCGCGCAGCAGCGCGACCGCGTGGCGGTAGAAATCCTCCCCGGCCGGCGTTGGCACGACGGCCGCCGCGCCGCGCAGGAAGAGCGGCGTGCCCAGGCGCTCCTCCAGCTTGCGCACATGCTGGGAGACGCCGGACTGCGTCGCATGCTCCCGCGCC
>DASQNQ010000056.1:0-2698 GCA_035644895.1 Acetobacteraceae bacterium
CAGCGCGTCCTCGCCGAAGAGCTGGAACAGCGGCACGGCGACCGCGCCCATGCGGTAGGCGGCGAGGTGCGCGACGGCGGCCTCCGGGCACTGCGGGAGCAGCACGGCCACGCGGTCGCCGCGCGCCACGCCGGCCGCCTCCAGCACGTTCGCCAGCCGGCAGGACAGAAGGTGCAGGTCGTCGAAGGTGAGGCGGGCGACGGCGCCGTCCTCGGCCAGGTGGACCATCGCGAGCCGTCCGGAGCCGTCCGCCCAGCGGTCGCAGGCCTCCTCGGCGATGTTGCAGCGCGCGGGAATGTCCCAGCGGAAACGGGCACGGACCTCGGCGTAGCTGTCGCCGGGGGGCAGGAGGGCGGTCATGCCGGGCGCTGGTCGTCCACCACCTTGCCGTCGTTCGGCAGGGTGCCGGGCGGCACCACCTCCACCGCGCCGCGGAGCCGCGTGACGGATTGCAGGGTGCGGGACAGCGCCTCCGCGATGGCGGGGTCGGGCGCCTCGGCGCGCAACGTCATCTCATCCCGCTCGGCTGCGAGCGTGACGACGAGGCGGGCGCGGGTCACCTCCGGGTGCGTGCGCAGCACCTCGGCCACCTGCTCGGGCCGCACGAACATGCCGCGCACCTTGGCCGCCTGGTCGGCGCGACCCATCCAGCCGCGGATGCGACGGTTCGTGCGGCCGCAAGGCGAGGCGCCGGGCAGGACGGCCGAGAGGTCGCCCGTCGCGAAGCGGATCAGCGGGTAGTGCGGGTCGAAGGTGGTGACAAGCACCTCCCCCACCTCGCCCTCCGGCACCGGGTCGCCGGTGCCGGGGCGGACGATTTCGACCACCACACCCTCGTGGCAGATCAACCCCTCCCGCGCCTCGCTCTCATAGGCGATGAGGCCGAGGTCGGCGGTGCCGTAGGATTGCAGCACCGTCAGGCCGCGATCCCTATACCAGGCACGCAGCGAGGGCAGGTAGGCGCCGGCGGTGACATGGCCGAGCCGGAGCGAGGAGAGGTCGAGGCCGAGCGCGTCGCCAGCCTCCAGGATGGCCTTCAGGAAGTCCGGCGTGCCCGTGTAGCAGGCGGGCTTCAGGTACGCCGCCGCGCGGGCCTGCGCCTCGGTCTGTCCCGGCCCCGCGGGGAAGACGGGGCAGCCCAGCGCGCGGGCGCCGGCATCGAAGAAGAACCCGGCGGGCGTGAAGTGGTAGGCGAAGGTGTTGTGCAGCAGCTGTCCCGCCCGCAGCCCGGTGGCGTGCAGCGCGCGGGCGTAGCGCCACGGATCCCGTCCTTCCCCCTGCCCCTCATGGATCGGGCCTGGCGAGGCGAAGACGTGGGCGAGCTGCGCCAGGGGCGTGGCGTTGAAGCCGCCGAGCGGCGGCGCCTCCGCCTGTGCCTGCATCAGGTCCGACTTCCGCGTGATCGGCAGCCGCGCGAGCGCGTCCCGCCCCGTGACGTCGCCCGGCTCGATCCCGTCGAGCAGGCGCGCATAGGCCGCCGAGCGCGCCTTCGCGTGCGCGACCTGCGCGGCGAGGCATTCGCGGAGCGACGCCTCGCGCTCCTCCGGCGGCCGCGTCTCCAGCGCGTCGTAGTGCACGCTCACAGCCAGCGCTTCCGGCGCTTGTAGGACTTGAGGTTGCGGAAGCTCTTCCGCTCGGCGCCGTGGCCGCCGAGGTAGAACTCCTTCACGTCCTCGTTGTCCGCGAGCGAGGCGGCGGTGCCGTCCAGCACGACCTTGCCTTGCTCCATGACGTAGCCGTAGGAGGCGACGGAGAGCGCCATGCGGGCATTCTGCTCGACGAGGAGGATGGTGATGCCGAGATCCTCGTTCAGGCGCCGGATGATGCCGAACACCTCCTTCACCAGCAGCGGCGAGAGCCCCATCGAGGGCTCGTCCATCAGGATGAGCTTCGGCCGCGCCATCAGCGCGCGTCCGATGGCGAGCATCTGCTGCTCCCCGCCGGAGAGGTAGCCGGCGAGGCCCGTGCGCTCCTTCAGGCGGGGGAAGTACTCGTACACCATGTCGATGTCGCGCCGGATGCCGGCGCCGTCGGAGCGCGTGAAGGCGCCGAGGCGGAGGTTCTCCTGGCATGTCATGTCGGCCACGATCCGCCGGCCTTCCATCACCTGGAAGATGCCGCGCCGGACGATCTCGTGAGCCTCGGTGCCATTGATCCGCTGCCCCTCGAAGCGGATGTCGCCGCGCGTGACCTCGCCCTCCTCGGACTTCAGCAGGCCCGAGATCGCCTTCAGCGTCGTGGACTTGCCCGCCCCGTTCGCGCCGAGAAGCGCGACGATCTGGCCCTTGGGCACGGCGAGCGACAGGCCGCGCAGCACCAGGATGACGTCGCTGTAGACGACCTCGATGTTGTTCACCTCGAGCAGCGGCGGCTCCGGCGGGGCTGCCGCCGGAGCCGGAGCTTCGAGGGTGGCCTCCTCGCTCACCAGCCGAGCCAGTCGCGGCGGCGCTCAAGCTCCACCGTCGTGACGGGCTCGAGCTTCATGGTGCCGGCGCGCATCAGCTCCTCGACGCTGCCCTGGGCGGTGTTGCCGCTGACGACGGCGCGATAGAGCGCGACGCGCAGCGTGCCGCGGTGGTCCTGCGCAGTGAAGGTGGAGGGGTTGCACACGCCCTCGAAGCCGGCGGGCACCCAGTTCTGGCGGGCGTAGAAGCCGTCCCGGATGCGCTCGCCCGTCACCTGTCCACCGTCCCGCGCC
>DASQNQ010000057.1:0-5258 GCA_035644895.1 Acetobacteraceae bacterium
AAGAGTCTAGCCCCCGCGTGCCGGCCGTTCGTCCACCAGGCGCACGAAGGCGCCGAGCAGGCCGAGCATGCCCTCCGCGCTCGCGGGCAGCCGGTCCGGCGGCAGGGTCAGGGCATCGAGGTACCTGCCGCGCACCGTGTAGAGCGTGAGCTCCAGCGACCCGTCGCGGATCGCTGGGCGGCAGACCACCTCCTCCCCGCCCGCTTCGCGCCGCGCGACGGCGACGAAATCCTGCACCTCCGCGAGGCCGTCCACCTGGCCGCCGGCCTCCTCGAGGAACTCCGCTATCTCGTCCCCCGCCTCCGGCAGCGGGAGGAGGGCGAGGGGCACGCAGCCCCCATGCGCCTCGGCGACCTCCGCCCGCCACCGGTCGAAGGCCCTGTCGTGCGCGAGGTTTTCAGGCGTGTCGGGTTCGGCGGGCAGGTCGCCTTCGGCCTCGATCTCGTCCCAGATGGGCACATCCCAGTCGATCCGCAGCCCGACCAGGAGGCCGAAGCCCCGGCGGGCGAGGTCGTCCGTGTCGCCCGGGGGCAGGTCCGGCGGCTCCCGCCCCTCGGCCAGGTCCAGGAGCACGCGGCGCATCGCGACGGGGGACAGCTCCGCGGCCGCGTCCGGCGACCGCCAGCCGGGCAGGAACCTGATCTCCTCCTCCGGTGCCAGCGCGCCCGATGCGGCGAGCCCGAGGGCCAGGACGGCGGCATCGGGGACGGCGCCCATGGGCAGGGCGACGGGCAGCGCCACGAGCTCCGCCCAGCCGGACGGGCCGGCCGCCGTGCCCGCGGCGAGGGCGAGCATGTCGGCGCGCAGCTCCGCCGCGTTCTCGGCGCTCTGCCGCTCGCGGACCTTGCGGATGGCGAGGTCGAGCACGTCGCCCCGCCCGGCCTCCAGGAGGTCGCCGACAAGCGCCGCGAAGGTGTCGCCCTCCGGCTCGGCATGCGCGAGCAGCAGCCGGTCGGTGGTCGGGCCGGGGGCGGGCGGGAAGCGGGGTGGCGGGGAGGGTGGCGGCGGGGGCTCCAGCCCCAGAGCGCGGAAGGCGTCGGCCCCGCGCAGCAGCCTCTCCCGGTCCACCCAGCGGCGCCGGACCTCCGGCGTGTCCTGTTGCCGGGAGAGCCAGCGGCGGAAGGCGGCGCGGTCGGCGCGCTGGACAAGGACCTCGACGCCCTCCTCCGCCATCGCCTCCGCCACGGCGCGCGCGATGGCGTTGGCCGTGCCGAGGCCGGGCCCGTCCGGCCGGAGCGTGTCGAGCGTCTCGGCGTCGCGGTAGACCGTCACCAGGATGGCGTCGAGGTCGGGCGCCACCTCCCGCGCCAGGTCGGCCGCCGCCGCGACGGCGTCCTCGTCCACATCCGTCATGCCCCCGATCCTCCGTGCCACCGCCGGGTCAACGCGCCAGGGCCCGTCCGGTCAGCGCGCGCGTGCCGCGAGCATCCCGCCGCCCGCGACCAGCGCCGTCGCGGCAGCCACGCGCCAGGTGAACTCGCCCTCCCCGCCGGCGAGCAGCAGCAGCGTGGAGGCGACCGGCACGGCATAGGCCAGCGTGCCGAGCAGGCGCGGGTCGCCGCGCTTCATGCCCATGTCCCAGAGGAAGAAGGCAGCGCCGAGCGGCCCGAGGCCGAGCGCGAGCAGCGCCACCGCCTGCCGCGCATCGGGCAGCACCGTCGTCTCGAAGGCCAGGTGGACGGCGGCGGCCAGCGCGGCGGTGGCGAGGCAGAAGCCGGCCACGGCCTCGGTCGGCACGGCGGAGAGGCGCGGCAGCCCCGAGGTGACCGAGTAGACGGACCACACCACGGCGCAGCCGAGCGCCGCGAGGAAGCCCGGCAGCGCCTCGGCCGGGAAGCGGGCGCCTGCGCCGACGATGAGCAGGCAGCCCGCGAAGCCGAGCGCGACGCCCGCGAGCCGCGCGGGACCGAGCCGCATGCCGCGCAGCGGCGCCGAGAGCAGCACGATGAGCAGCGGCCAGAGATAGTTGATGAGGTTCACCTCCACGGCCGGCGCCAGGGCGAAGGCGAGGAAGTAGAGGGCGTGGTAGCCGAACAGCCCCGCCACGCCATGCGCCCAGGCGACCGGGCCCTGCCGCAGCGTCGCCAGCCGCCCGCGCGCCGCGACCACCGCGAGCCCCAGCGTGCCCCCGACCGCGAAGCCGATGGCCGTGATCTGCAGCGGCGGGACGCCGGCCGCGACGCGCGCAAGCAGCGCGAGGAAGGCCCAAAGCGCGAGCGCGCCGCAGCCGGCAAGGGTGGCGGGATGCATGGGCGGGCATCCATACCGGCAGCAACGCCCGCCGCCTACCGCACCGACCGCCGGCCCTCATGCAGCCTGGGCGACGACGGCAAAGCCGAGATGCAGCCCCGCATGCGCCGCCATCGCGGCCACCAGGTCACGGCGCAGGAACATCCAGCCGAAGACGAGCCCCGCCAGGGTGTTCAGCGCGAGTCCGCGCAGCACCGGGCCGGGGGCGAGCGCGGCGGCATCCGCGGCCAGGGCGGGAAGGTGGGCCGCGGCGAAGACGATCGCCGCCACCGCCACGCCGGCGGCCAGCACCGGGCCTGGCGGTGCGGCCGCATGCCGCGCCAGGACGCGCCAGAGCGCCAGGACGACGAGGCTCATGACGCCCCAGCGCATCAGCACCTCCTCCACCACGCCGCCATAGAGCAGCCCGGCGAGCAGCACGGCCGGGCTCCACCCCTCGACGACCGAGGGCGGGACGCCCGGTGCCGCCTGCCACCAGCCGCGCGCGGCGTGGTCCAGCACGGCGATGCCGAGCCCGAGCGCCACCCCCGCCGCGATCTCGCCGAGCCGGCGACCCGCCGTGATGCCCGGGGCACTCAGCCGGAAGCCGCAGCGCCGCGCCGCCCAGCCGCCCGCGAAGGCGGCGAGGACCAGCAGCAGGAACGGGTTCGCCAGCAGCACGAGGCGCGGCACGCCCGGCACCTCCGGCAGGATGGGAAGCAGGGAGAGCAGCCCGGGCAGCCCGGCGAGCACCAGCAGCGCCGGCCCCCGCCAGCGCGCGGTCATGGGCGCGGCGCCACCTCGAACTGCGCATCGATCGGCACGCGCAGCGCATCGGCCAGGCGGTTCGTCTCGGCGGCCATCCCGGCCACGGCGAGCAGCTCGCCATACTCCGCCTCGGTCATCCCCTTCGCGCGCGCGGCGGCACCGTGGCTTGCGGTGCAGTAGGCGCAGCCATTCGCGATGGAGACGGCGAGGTAGAGCATCTCCTTCGTCTTGGCGTCGAGCGCGCCGGGCGCCATCACCTCGGACAGGCTTTCCCAGGTGCGGCGGAGCGTCGGCGGGTGGACCGCCAGCGCCTTCCAGAAGTTGTTCACGTCCGGTACGCCGCGCGCGGCCTTAATGGCGTCGTACACCGCCCGCACCTCGGCCGGCGCGTCCGTGTAGTCCAGCAGCCCTGTCATGCCTTCCTCCCTGTCCGTGCGCAGGATGGCGCAGCGGACAGGGAGGGGGAACCACTCAGGAGCTGGTGCGGCCCCGGCGGCCGGGGGATACGGCGCCGGTCTTGTCGACGTCGTTCATCACGTCGCCCTCGAAGGTGTTCTCGCCCTCGATCTCCTCCGGGTTCGTGCCGCGGCCGAACACGCCCTTGGACGAGTTGATGCCCGGATTGCGCTCGAGGTCCGACGGCGGGCGCGGCACCTCGCCGCCCAGCTTGCCGTCCTCGTTCTGGCCCGAATGCTTGTTGCCCATGGCGCCGGTCCTCCTGTTGAGAGAGGCGCCAACGAGGCGGCGCGCCTATCCGTTCCCCGCCATCCCCGGCAGCGGCGCGTAGGCGAGCGGCCGTATCCGCGTGCCGAACAGCGTGACGTCGCGCCACACGCCGCCGGTCACGTAGGGGTCGTCCGCCATCCAGGCGCGCGCGGCCTCGTCCGTGTCGTGGCGCGTCACGGCGACGGAGCCCACCATGCCGCCCTCCCGGTCCAGCAGGGCGCCGCCGAAGGCGAGGGTGCCGTCCGCGGCGAAGGGGCGTACGCGCGCGAAGTGCGCGTCCCGCGCCGCCTGGCGACGCGCCGGCGCATCCGCGTCCCGCCCATCCCAGGCCAGGATGACGGTGTGGGTGCGCGAGGTCGGCGGCGGCGTGTCCGGCGAGGGCCAGGGGCGATAGGGCAGGGGAGCGACGCGGAAGGGGTGCACCTCCACCCGCCGCCACACCCCGCCCGCGACGCCCCCAAGGGCGAAGGGCTCCTTCGCCAGGTAGGCATCGGCCGCCGACCGCTCCTCGCCCGCCACGACCATGAGCGAGCCGAGGATGCGGTCGGGCCCGATCAGCGGCAGGCCGAGCGCGAGCCGCCCGGCGGCCGCCTCGGCGGTGATGCAGGCGACATGCGCCTCCATCGCCGCCGCGCGCCGCGCGGGCGCGCCCTCGTCCTCGCCGTCATGGGCCAGGACCACCCAGGCCATCATCGCCGCCGTCCCTCAGTACATGTGCTGACCGCCGTTGATCGAGAGCGTGGAGCCGGTGATGAACTCCGCCTCGTCCGCCGTCAGGAAGGCCACGCCGCGCGCGATGTCGTACGCCGTGCCGAGCCGCCCGATCGGGATGCGGGACACGATCTTCTCCAGCACGTCCGGCGGCACGGCGCGCACCATCTCCGTGTCCACGTAGCCGGGCGCCACGGCGTTGACGGTGATCTTGTTGCGCGCGCCCTCCTGCGCGAGGGCCTTGGTGAAGCCGTGGATGCCTGACTTGGCGGCGGCATAGTTCACCTGGCCGAGCTGGCCCGCCTGGCCGTTGACCGAGCCGATGTTGACGATGCGGCCGAACTTCCGCGCGCTCATCCCGTCCCAGACCGCCTTGCACATATTGTAGCAGGAGCCGAGGTTGGTATCGATGACGTCGTCCCACATCTGGCGCGTCAGCTTGCGCATCATGGCGTCGCGCGTGATGCCGGCGTTGTTCACCAGCACCTCGACCGGGCCGACCTCCGCCTCGATCTTCTGGACCGACGCCATGCAGGCGTCGAAGTCGCCGACGTCGAACTTGTAGCAGGGGATGCCCGTGCGCTCGGTGAATTCGCGGGCCGCCGCGTCGTTCCCGGCATAGGACGCCACCACCGTCCGTCCGGCGGCCTTCAGCGCCTCGCTGATCGCGGCGCCGATGCCCCGCTGCCCGCCCGTCACCAGTGCAACCCGTGCCATGAGGCGTCTCCCGTTCTGGGTCTCCAACGCGCCAAGGTCTGCGCGGATCGCCGGGCCGGATCAAGCGCGAATGCCGGGGCGGCTCATTGCGCCAGATTAAGGACACC
>DASQNQ010000058.1:0-20632 GCA_035644895.1 Acetobacteraceae bacterium
GTGGGCGTCCCGGCGGCTGCGCGCCTGGCGGGTGCCTCCGCACGGGGCGGGGTGGCCTCCTTGGCTCCGGGCAGGGCGGCGGCAAGCAACTCGGCCGCGGCGGGCGCAGTCTCCTTCTGGGCCGTTGCGGTCCGCGCCGCATCGTCCTTCGTCGCAGGGGCGGCGTCGACGGGCATGGTGCCCGGCGTGGCACTGGACACCGGCGGGGCGGCGAGGCCCGGTTCGGCGGTCATGCCCTGCGGGTTCACCGGTACCGGCGGCGCGGCGACGGCTGCCTGAACGGCCGGGTTGCCCGGGACAGCCTCGGCGACGGCCGGGGCGATCTCAACCGGCGCGGGTGCCGGCTGTGCAGTGGTCTCCGCGGGCATCCCGGTTGCCGGGGGGGCTTCCGCTGTGAGGACGTTCACCATGGCCGGCGCTGCGGCCTCGATGGGCGAGTGCGGCTCGGCCGGCGCCTCCGCCGGGTCGCTGGCGGGCGGGGAACCGTCCCCCGCCGGCCGGCTGGCCGGCGATGCCGTCCGGGCGGCCGGTTCGCGCTCAGGCTGGACCGCCGGCTTGGTGGCCTTCTCCTCCTCCGTGGCGAGGCTGCGCGCGAAGTCCGCCCCGCGGGGCGAGGCGGGCTGGCGTGAACCGGCGACAGGGGCGGGTGCGGGCGGAAGAGGGGGCATCTGCATGACGGCAGGTAAATATGCAACTTACGGGCCAGCCCGGCCGCAGAGTGGGCGCATGCCTTGCACGCATGCGCAGCAAATGCCGCCCGGCAGGAATTACCCATCCCATGGCAGCACGGGAACGGCGAAACACCTTGGTCATCGATGCACGCAATGGTGGCACACGGGTTGCAGGAGGGCTTGCAGCCTTCCCCGCAGCCCGTCGGTTGCAGACCGGCGCCACAGGCGCCACCGCATAAGGACTGGACATGTCGCTTCTCGGCTCCATGAACGCCGCCATCTCGGGCCTGACCGCGCAGTCGCGCGCCCTCGGGCACATCTCCGACAACGTGTCGAACAGCCAGACCGTGGGCTACAAGCGGCTCGACACCTCGTTCGAGAACATGGTGACGTCCTCCTCGCCGCGGCTGCACCTGCCGGGTTCGGTGGTCGCGACGCCCAAGGCGACGAACAGCCTCCAGGGCTCGGTCGAGCAGACCGAGAACCCGCTGTCGCTCGCCATCTCCGGCCAGGGCTTCTTCGCCACGGCGCGCAGCGTGGGCGACGCGGCGGACGGCACCACGATCTTCAGCGCCGAGCGCCGCTACACGCGCGCCGGCGACTTCCAGATGGACGAGAACGGATACCTCGTGAACAGCGCCGGCGACACGCTGCAGGGCTTCGCGGTGAACCGCGACGGCAGCGTGAACGAGACGCTCCTGCAGCCGATCCGAATCGCGACCGCCGACGTGCAGCAGCCCGAGCGCACGACGAACATGACGCTGTCCGGCAACCTGCCCACCACGCCGGATGGTTCGCCGATGGAGACGGTGACGCAGATCTACGACGCCGGGGGCACGATGCACGAGCTGCGCCTGCGCTGGGACGAGCTGACGCCGCCGGTCCCGGGCGCCTGGCGCCTGACCGCGACCGCGCCGGACAGCACCACCGCGCTCGGCACCGTCGAGGTCCGCTTCGGCACGGCCGCGACGCCCGCGACCGAGCCGGGCCGGATCGGCCAGATCACGAACTCGACCGGCGCGCTCACCTTCGCCTCGGGCGCCGCGGGCACGCCCGCCACCGTCTCCATGCCGGTGAACTTCCCCGGCATGCCCACCGGCGTCGGCGGGCAGGTCGTGACGCTGAACCTCGGCGAGATCGGCGGCACGGACGGCATGACGCAGTACTCCGGCTCCCGCTACGAGCTGCGGGGCCTGACGCAGAACGGGGCGCCGCAGGGCGCCTTCTCCTCGGTCCTGACGCGTGAGGACGGGAGCATTGTCGTGAACTACGACAACGGGCAGAGCCGCACGGTGGCGAAGGTGCCGGTCTTCACCTTCGCCAACCCGGACAAGCTGCAGCGCCTGGACGGCCAGGCCTTCGGCGAGACGCGCGACTCGGGCCTCGCCATCCGTCGCTCGCCGGGCGACGGCGGCGCGGGCGCCATCACGGCGAGCGCGGTGGAGCGGTCGAACGTGGACATCGCGTCCGAGTTCTCGAAGCTGATCGTCGCGCAGCGCGCCTACAGCGCCAACACGCGCATCGTGACGGCCTCCGACGAGATGCTGCAGGACACGATCAACATGAAGCGCTGACGCGCCGCCGCCTTCGGGCGGCACCAGGCGCCAGGCATGGCCCGCCGGGAGGAATTCCGGCGGGCTTCTCTTTTGTCCCGCGATCCGGGCCGTGCTCTCGCCGTTGCCCTCATTGCCGGCCCCCGCAGGCGGGGGACACCTTATGGCAGCAGGCCGGGCCCAGGGCGTCGTGGTGAGCCGCGTGGCCTCGCCGGAGCCGGTCAGCAGCAGCGAATGGACAATCCCGCCTTCGCGGCGTTCGCGGCCCGACTGCCGGCCTGGCCCCCGAGGTCACGATGCGCCGCCACGCGCACCGGCCAGGGATCCCGGTGCGGCTGCGCGGCGAGCCGGACGGACGGCGGCACAGCGACCCGCCGGCGCGTTCCGGGTGCGCCCGGTGTCGGCCGCCCGGCGGCATACCGGACTCCGTGGCCTGCAGCCGGATCTCCAGCTCCCAGGCGGCGTGATCCGGATCGGGCGCCTGGCCCGGCCGGACGGCACATGAGGTGACCCCCGCCGTCCCGGTCGGCGCCGACCCGGCGTGGAACGCACGGCAAGAAAAAGGCCCGCCGGGGATCCCCGGCGGGCCCTCGGGCCGCGGATGATGGCCGGGACGGTCAGCCTGGCTTGCCGGAGGTCAGTGCCTCCTCAAGCTTCCCGAAGCTCGGCATCAGCATGGAGGGCACCGTTTTCCGCCCCACCTCCACCGCCACCTGCGGCGCCAGGCCATGCAGGTGCGCCACGATCACGGCGCGGATCACCTCGAAGTACCTCGCTTCCTCCTCGACCACGCCCTTCAGCCGGGCCGCGATCGGGCCCGCGAGGCCGTAGGAGAGCAGCACGCCGAGGAACGTGCCGACCAGGGCGGCGCCGATCATGCTGCCGAGCACCGTGGGCGGCTTATCGATCGAGCCCATCGTCTTGATCACGCCCATCACCGCCGCGACGATGCCGAGCGCGGGGAGCGCGTCCGCGATGGTCTGCAGCGCATGCGCGGCGTGCATCTCTTCCTCGCGGATCTTCTTCAGCTCCCGCGCCATCACGTCTTCGATCTGGTGCGGATCGTCGGCGTTCATGCCGACCATGCGCAGGTAGTCGCAGATCAGCGTGCAGGCGTGGTGGTTGTTCAGGATCTTCGGGTACTGCGCGAAGACGGCGCTCTCCTCCGGCCGCTCGATGTGCGGCTCCAGGCCCGCCGGGCCCTTCTGCTGCGCGATCCGCAGCAGCTTGTGCATGCAGGTGCAGAGGTCGATGTAGTCCTGTTCCTTGAACTGCGAACCGCGCAGTGCCTTCGACACGGCTGCGGCGATGTGCTTCACCTCGGTGAAGGAGTTCGCCATCAGCAGGCTGCCAAGGGCGGAGCCTCCGATGATCATGAACTCGAAGGGCAGGGCGTACAGGATCGGGCCGAGGTAGCCGCCCGCCAGCATGTAGCCGCCGAAGACGCAGAACAGGACGATGGCGAAGCCGGTAATGACGTTCATCGTACTGCAGCCCCTCCGTTGGGCGCGGAAATGTTCGGCAGCAGCACCAGCACGGCGACGCGCCGGTTGCCTGCCTCGAGCGGGTTGGCGGGGTTGAGTGGCTCGCGCTCGGCGCGGCCCGTCACGCTTCGGACGCGCCGCTCGGCGATCCCGGCCTCGAGCAGCAGGCGGCGTGCGGCATTGGCGCGCTCGGCGGAGAGTTCCCAGTTGGACCGGCCTGCCCCGCCGCGGAAGGGTGCGGCGTCCGTGTGGCCGGTAACCTCGACCTGGTGCGGCAGCCTGGCGATGACCTGCGCCGCGCGCAGCAGCAGGGCGCGTCCACGCTCGTTCGGCGCGGCGAGGCCGGTCGGGAAGACCGGCTGGCCCTCGGCGTCCACGATCTGGATGCGCAGGCCCTCCGGCACCTCCTCGACCAGGAGCTGCTTGCCCAGATCGGAAAGGCCGGGGTCGTTGTTGACGGCCTGGCGGATCTCCTCGCCCACCGCGGCGAGGGCGGCGCGGCGCTCGGCCTCGGTCATGCGGTGCAGCTCGGCCGCGGGGTCGGCCTCCGCCTCGTTCGGGCTGTCGCCGCTGCGGGCGGCACCGAGCATCCCGTCCGGCGTGTCCTCCTCGACGTTGTTCGCGACGCGGTCCACCCGCACCCGGGGCGAGAGCGCCGCGTCGGCGTTCAGGCTGCCATCCGTGTTCAGGCTGCGGCCCGCGAAGGGCTGCCCGTTGCCGCTGGCGCCGCGCGAGAGGAAGTTCGTCGGCGCGAAGTAGTCGGCAAGGCCGGTGCGCTGCGCGTCCGTCGTTGCGTTCACCAGCCAGAGCAGCAGGAAGAACGCCATCATCGCCGTCACGAAGTCGGCGTAGGCGATCTTCCAGGCGCCGCCATGGTGGGCACCGTGGGCGCTCTCCTCGTAGCGCTTCACCACCAGTTGGGGCGCGCTGTCACCTTTCTTGCCTCGCTTGCTGCTCACGGCGACAGGACCCCAATGGTGTCAGTGGTGGAAGGCGTTCAGGCGACCCCGGCCGTCTGGCTCGCCTCGAGGCCCATCGCGAGGTGGGCGCGGCGCTGGCGGGGCTGGCCGGAGGCGAAGCGGGCGCGGGCGGCGGCGATCGCCGCGGCCGACGGCTCCTCGAGCACGTAGCCGCGGCCCCAGACCGTGCGGACGATCTCGGCTGCGCCGGCGGCGGCGAGCTTGCGGCGCAGCTTGCACACGAAGACGTCCAGGATGCGCTGGTCCGGACCATCCTCGGCGCCGTAGAGGCGGCTCATGAAGTGGTCCTTGGTGAGCAGCATGCCGCGGCGGAGCATCAGCGTCTCCAGCACGTCGAACTCGCGGCGCGTGATCCGCACGGCGCGGCCGTCCACGGTCACCATCTGCCGCGCCTGGTCGAGCACCACGTTGCCGCAGGTGACGACGGAGGAGGCATGGCCAAGCGCGCGCCGCGTGACCGCCTTGAGGCGGGCGAGCAGCACGGGCACGGAGACGGGGCGGGTCAGCACGTCGTCGGCACCAAGGTTCAGCGCGGCCTGCTCGTCCTCGGGCGTGGCGATCGTCGTCACCACCACGACCGGCATGCGGAGCCCACGGCGGCGGATGTCGCGGAGCGTCGGGATGGCCTGCTCGCCGCAATCCGTGACCGAGAGGACGACGAGGTCGTAGGGGCCGCTGTGCTGCGCGATGGACCCCGCCTCGGCGAAGGGCTCGGCGAGGTCGCAGACCAGCCCTTCACCAGAAAGGGCGCGGACGAGGCCGGCGCGGTCTTGGTCCGGGGAGGCCAGGAGAAGGTGCATGGGGTCCTCGCGGTTTTCGCTAAGTCTCGGGTTCGTTCACAACCGGGGCGGGTGCCTACGAGGATGTGTAAATCACGAATGTGTGATGCACAACCAGTTTCTTAATGAGAATACCTGCTCGTAACGAAGTGTCAGCGATTGCTCGACAGGAAAGCCACAATTTATTTACAGAAACGAAATGGAACGAGTAAGGAATGGCGGTGGTGCGGGGATGGGTTTCGCCCACCCACACTTCACGCCGAGGCATCTTGTTGCCCACCGCGCTTCGCGATTTCAACTTTCAGGCGAAGAGCGACTGCGCGGCAGATCCGCGCCAGCTCCGGCTCCGCATTGTCGGCAAGCCCGTCCAGTTCCTCGGCGGCGGCCGCAAGTGCCTGATCCGGCAAGGCGGAGCTGATGCCAAGCGCGTTCTTCTGCAGCTCCGCCAGGAGGTCGACAGCCGCCACCGCCGCCTCGCGGCCACCACGTTGGCGCCTTGGGAAGCGATCGAGGTCTGCTTCGGCCTGCATCATCAGGAGGCTGGCGGAGGGAGGAGAGACGCCAGCCACCGGCGCATCCGGTTGGCCGGAGTGGAGGCATCCTGCGAAGCCGTCCCGCGCGGCCGCAGGCCGGGATCGCGACGCGGTGGTCACGGTGGCGACCTTGAGCGGTGCATTCACGGGCAGCACGACGGCGGAAACCTGCATCGTTCGAATGGAAGACGATTAGGAAGCAGCCTTTAACGCGATATGAACACGTCATCATCAACCCATGGGCTGGGAAGACTGGTCCGAAAGTTGCATCGCCCCGGGCGATGCTTCCGCCAAGACCCGACTCACCACCGCATGTCCGGAGGGCCAGGACCGCGGCCCTGTCCCTGGGCTTCGCCCTGGCCGCGGCGGGATCCGTGGTCGCTCAACCGGCGCAACCGGATCCCTCGGCGCTTTGCCGCGCCGCCATCGGCCAGGTGGAGCGTGAGGCAGATCTGCCCTCCCGGCTCATGCAGGCGATCAGCCGCGTCGAGTCCGGACGCCGCGCGGAGGACGGTTCAACCCAGGCGTGGCCCTGGACCATCAATGCGGAGGGACGCGGCAGGTTCTTCCCAACGAAGGCGGCAGCAATTGCCGCCGTCCAGGCGCTGCAGACGCAGGGGGTGCGCTCCATCGATGTCGGTTGCATGCAGGTCAACCTGCGGCACCATCCAAACGCCTTCACAAGCCTCGATGAGGCGTTCGATCCCGTCGCGAATGCCCGCTACGCCGCGCGCTTCCTGACCGAGCTGCGCAGCCGTACCCCGGACTGGGAGACGGCCGCCGGCTTCTATCATTCCCAGACGCCGGATCTGGCCAGCAGCTATCGGGCCCGCGTGATGGCGGCATGGCAGGCGGAGCAGCGCACGCCCGACGCCCCGGCCATGGCGGCCCTGACGCCGCAGCCCCTGCCGCGGAACCCGGGTGGCATCGGCGGCGGCGCGTTCATGCTCTCGAACAACGCCGACCGCGTGCAGGTCCTGCCGCCGGCGGCGGACCGGCCGGGCAGGGGGCTCGACGCGTACCGCTCGGCGCCCATTCCGATCGCCGGCCGGGGTCCGGCGCCGGCGCCTGCCACACCCGCCGTCACCCAGCCAGGCTCGCGACGCTTCTTCTGGTAGGGAGGCTCAAGGCGCCCGCATGGCGAAGCCGCCGCTGTGGGCTGCGGCGGGTCCCGACGTCATGGTGTTTGGCGGCGATGCCGGCCTGGGCGGGCAAGTCTGGCCGGGCGCCACCGCGCCCAGGCCGTCAGCGCAGGAACCTGGCGAGCGACAGGTCTGCCAGCATCGACATGCTGCGGTAGCTGGCCTCGAGAAGGCTCCGCGTCGCCGTCGCGCGCGTGATGGCCTCGGCCAGCTCGACATGCTCAACCTTGCCGAGCTGGATCTCCACCTGCACGCTCACCTCCTCGTGCCGCACCTTAGCGGCCTCGATGCGCGCCTGCTGCGCGCCGAGCGCGCCGGCCTCCTCCGTCAGGCCCTGAAGGCAGGAGCGGAAGGCACCGAGGGCGCTCTGCACGACATGGATGTAGCCGGCGCCCTGCTGCGTCTCCTCCGGGCGGATGGACGCGAGCGTCATCAGGCCGCGCAGCAGGTCGCGGGACCAGGAGCCGGTCGTGTCGGGATGCGTCGAGACGGCGGCCGCGTTGCGGTTGACGAACATGCCGATCTCGACGGTGACGCCCTCCTCGATCGGGACGGCGCGGCGTGAGTCGGTGATGAGGGCGAGCTTCGCCTGCCTGGCGTGCTCGCTGAACACGGGGTTGGCGACCGCCGAGTCGTCCATCGCAATGGCCCGGGTGCTCGCCGCGATCGCCATGCCGTTGCCCGCGTTCAGCGTCTGCACCGCGTTCCGGATCTGCGTGAACATGTCGGTCGCGAAGATCTGCTCGGGCTCGACGATCGGCGGCTTGTGCGTGTTCTCGCCGCCGAAGACGAAGTTGCCCTCGAAGCTCTCGCCCAGCATGCCGACCACTTCCTGCAGCGCGGCCTGGGCGGACTGCGCGACGAGGGGGCCCGTCTCGGCGTAGAGGCCCACCAGCCCGTTCGCCTTGCCGATGAAGTCCTTCGCGATGTCCTGCATGCGCGTCAGCAGGACCTGGGTGTGCGTGGCACGCGCCTGCGCGCGCTCGGCCAGCGTCATCAGCCCGTCGCGGCGCGTCAGCTCCGCACGCATGTCCACCGCGCGCCTGGCATCCACGCCGAGGCCGACATAGCTGTCGGAGCGCTTGCCGCCGGCCGCCTGGAAGGCGTACTCGGCGACCCTGGCGCGCAGGTCGGCGGCGGCCTGCGCCGTCCGGTCGAAGCCGGGATATCCCGTGACGATCATCTGCCGCTTCCCTTACCGGACCGCCGCCAGCAGCGAGTCCCACATGGTCTGGACCGTCGCCATGACGCGCGCATTGGCCGAGTAGGCGTTCTGGAGCTGCACCATCGCGGCCATCTCCTGGTCCATGTCCACGCCCTCGCGCCGCTGCACGAGCCCTGTGATGTGCGTGCTGAACCCCTTCGCGTCGTCGAGCAGCCGCTCGGCATCCGCGGCTTCCGATGCATGTGCGCCGCTGACGGCCGCGGCATAGTCCACGATGCGGTTGGGCGGCGCGAAGCGGGAGTTCAGCGGCGCCGCGGCATCCGGCCCGAGGCCGCCGCCCGGGATGGCGGGGTGGGTCACCGGGCCGGGGCCGGGCTTGTCCCCGAACGCGTAGGTGATGACCTTGTTGAGCAGCGTGACGTAGCCGGCCGGCACGGGGCTCGGCGGTGCCACATAGCCCGTCGCGTCGGGCGTGCCGTCCCGGATCAGCTCAGGCTGCGCGGCCACGTCCGGATGCACGCGGATCTCGCTCGCGAAGCCCAGGATCGCCTGGGGAGAGCCGGGGGCGGTGGCGCGGAGCGGGGCGGTCCCGTCGCCGCGGGTGAACAGCCGCAGGCCCTGGTCGTCCAGGTGCGTCGCGAGCACCGACGCCACCATGTCCACCTCGGCCTCCATGCGCGGCAGCGTTCGGTCGCGCAGGTCGAAGCGCTCACCGATGCGCCCGCCCCAGCTGGCATTCGGCAGCTCGCGCCCGTTCACCCGCAGGTGGTGGCCGGCCGGCAAGGTGGACGAGTTGAATACCGCGCTCGGGATCGAGAGGATGTTCTTCCGCTCGTCCATCGGGATGATGGTGCCCGACCCGATGACAAGGTTGATGCCGCCCGGCGTCCCGGTCGGGATGGAGCGCACGTCCAGGTAGGCCGACAGCTTGCCGATCGCCGCATCGCGGCGGTCCTGCGCGTCCGCGCCGGCGCGGCCGGCGGCGAACTCGGCGCGCACCTCCCGGTCCAGCCGGGCGATGTCCTTGATCAGGTTGTTCGCAGCGCCGACGTCGGTGATCAGCCCGTCATGCGCATCCTGACGCGCCCGCCGGATCCCGTTGGCCACCATGTTCAGCTTGTAGGCCACTTCCTCGGCCGCGCGGAGCGCCTGGTTCTGCATCGCGCTCTCGCCCGGGTCGGTCCGGAGCGCGGTCAGGCTGTCGCGCAGCTCGCCCACCAGCCCGCCGAGGCTGCGCCCGTCCTCCGGGTCGCCCTGCAGCTTTGCGAGCGGCCCGAGGACCGAGGCACGCAGCTCCATGGAGGCCGCGTTGCTCTGCGCGCCGCGGGCCGCGGTGCGGAGCGCGAGGTCCACGTCGCGCCGCGCCTCCTGCGACTTCACGCCGCCGAGCGCCAGCGACTCGCCCGCGACGGTCTTGCGGGAGTAGCCGTCGGTGCCGGCGTTGCTCAGGTTGTGCGAAGCGATCGCGATCTGCCGCGAGGTGTGCCGCAGGCCGGAGGTCGCGTTGAACAGGGCGTTGTCGAGGCTCATGCCGGCAGTGTCGCCCCGAGGTATTAACGCCTTAAGGACGAATGAAGTGGGTGTTCATCAACCCATGATTCAGTCCGGCTCCTTGAAGTTCGCCGGGTGGAGGCTGCCCGGCAGCGCGCCGGGGCGGCCGAAGAGCCAGCCCTGGCCGAACCGCACGCCGAGTGCGCAGACGGCGGCCGCCTCGGTCTCGGTCTCGATCCGCTCCGACACGACCTCGGCCCCGGTCGCGCGCGCCAGGTCCACCAGCGCGGCCGCGAAGGCCCGGTCGCTGGCACCGTTGGCCCCGGTCGCCGCGCTGACGAACCGCCCTTCCAGCTTCACGAGGTCCGGCCGGAAGGCGCGCAGGTAGCGCATGCCGGCCGCGCCCGTGCCGAAATCGTCCACGCAGATCCGCAGCCCGGCGGCGCGGAGGGCATCGCAGGCCGCCACGGCCGCGGCCTCGTCCTCGATCTCCGCCGTCTCTGTCAACTCCAGGAGGAGGCGCTGCGCGGCCGCCGCCGGGTGACGGGCGAGCAGCTCCGCCATGCCCGTGCGGAACGCCGGGTCCTGGAGCGAAAGGCCGGAGGCGTTCACGGCCACCTGCGTCGCGGCGCCCGTCCGCCGGAGCGCGTGCAGCGCGCTGTCCGCCACGGCCAGGTCCAGCTCGACCGAGAGGCCCAGCATCTCGGCAAGGCAGACGAAGTCCTGCGGCCCGAGCGGCGGCAGGCCGGAAGCGGGCAGGGGGCGGATCAGCGCCTCGTGGTGCACGATCACGCGGTCGCGCCGGCCGAGGTCCACGATGGGCTGGAAGGCCAGGCCGAAGCGCCGGTCCGTGATGGCGCGGCGCAGCGCCGCGGCGCGCCCTGCGGCCTCCGTCACGAAGCCGCGCAGCCCGTCCCGGAAGCCGGTTCGGCTCAGCGCCTCCGCGCCGCCCTGGGCGAATACGCCGAGGGCGAAGCGGAGCGCGCGCACCGCCTGCGGACCCGTGAGGCCGACATCCCCGGGCAGGTCGATGGCGAGCGTCTCCGTCAGCACCTGCGCGCGGTCGAGCCCTGCGCCCTTCAGCACGCCCTGCAGCCGCTCGACCACCCTGGCGACGTCCAGCAGCACGGCATCGGATCGCCCGAGCAGGCCGAAGCGCCCGGGGGCGATCTGCGTGGCGACGGCCCGTTCTCCCCCGTGCTCGACCAGCGTGGCCTCGATCTCGCGCGCCAGCGGCGCACGGGGCGCAATGCGGCCGTCCTGCCCATGCAGCTCGACGAGCATCAAGCCTCCGCTCCGCAGCCCGGAGGTGTCGAGCACCAACTCAGCGACTTCCTGGGCCAGGCCGGACGGGCCGGCCGCCGCGGCGGCCAGGGGCGTGGGCTCTGGCTGGCCGGCGGCACCGGCGGCTGGCAGCGGCGACAGGCACAGCGCCAGGCGTCGCGCCGCCGTGCCCGTCTCGGCCGGATGAACCAGGCCCGTCAGGGCCATGTGCTCCCCGGAGCCGCCGTCGAGCCGGATCCGCACGGGCGCCAGCCGCCCATCCGCCAACAGGCGCCGAAGGGCAGCGTCGAAGGCTGGCCGGTCGGCCGACGCCACCATCTCCCGGGCGGGGCGGCCCAGGAAGCATTCGGCGGGCCTGCCGAGCCGGGCCGGGAAGGCGCCGGTCGCGAAGATCACCTGCCCGTCGGCCGCGGCTTCGAGCAACAGGTCCGCCGCGGCAAAGGCGAAGGCGACGAAGCGGTCGCGCCCGGCGGGCAGGCCCACCAGCGCGCGAGCCCCCTCGGTCCGACCAGCCGTGCCGGCGGCGGCGATGGTCATGCCTGGCGCACCTTGGCGAGGAAGTTGCCGACCTCGCTGCGCAGCCGGTCCACCTCGGCGTTCAGGCCGGTGGCGGCGCCGAGCATGGCGGACGCCGCCTCGCCGGTGCCGGCCGCGGCGTCGCGCACCTGGCCGATCGAGCCGGAGGCCGTCTCGCTCGCCTGCGCCACGCGTGTCACGCCGCGGGAGATCTCGCGCGTCGCCGCGCCCTGCTCCTCGACGGCCGCCGCGATGGCGGCGTTCGCCTCGTCGATGCGGCGGACGGTACGGGCGATGCCGCCGATGGCGGTCACCGTCTCCCCGGTCGCCGCCTGCATCGCGCCGATCTGCTGGGCGATGTCCTCGGTCGCGCGGGCGGTGCGGGTGGCGAGCGTCTTCACCTCCCCCGCCACGACCGCGAAGCCCTTGCCCGCCTCGCCGGCGCGCGCCGCCTCGATCGTGGCGTTGAGCGCCAGCAGGTTGGTCTGGCCCGCGATGTCGCCGATCAGGCGCACGACCTCCCCGATGCGCTGCGCGCCCTCGGCCAGCGCGCGGACTGAGGCGTCGGTGCGCTCCGTCTCGCCCACCGCCTCGCGGGCGATGCCGCTGGCGCTGCCGACCTGGCGGGAGATCTCGGAGATCGAGGCCGAGAGCTCCTCGGTCGCGGCGGCGACCGCGTTGGTGTCGCCGGCCATGCCTTGCGTGGCGCCTGCCGCCGTGGTGGCCTGGGCGTGGCTGTCGGCCGCCATGCGGGAGAGCTGGCCGGCATTGCCGTGCACCGTGCCGGCGGCCTCCGCGACGCCGGAGGCGACGGCGCCCACGCTGCGCTCGAAGCTGTCGGCGAGTTCGAGCATCGCGCCCGCGCGCGCCCTCATCTCGGCGCCGGCCGTGTTGATCGCCTTCGCGGCGTTCTGGTAGGCGCCGGGCAGGCCGCGCAACAGGACGGTGCGGTAGAAGCGCCCCTCCGCCGCCGCTGCCATCGCGCCGCCGGCCTCGCGCACGAAGGCGTCGGTGATGTCGAGGGAGGCGTTCACGGCGCGCTGCACCTCGCCCACCTTGCCGGGACGCGGATGCTCCAGGATGCGGCGCTCCAGGTCGCCGGCGTAGGAGGCGCGGCAGACCTCGACCACGCGCCCGAGGGCGCGCGCATCCCGGCGCAGGCCGAGGATCGCGGCGCCCGAGGCGAGCGCAGCCGTCGCGCCGCACCCGGCCGCCACCAGGTCGAAGCCGAGGACCGCGGCGGCCGCCGCGCCGGCGCCGGCCAGGGCGGCCGCCCCGACGAGCAGGGCGGGATCAGAGAGAGAATGCGAACTGGTCATAGGGCACGCCCTTTTCACGCAGCATGGACTGGAACAGGGCGAAACCGGCCTCGAGGCCCTGGCGGCGGTCGCCGTGGCGGGCCTCCTCGTCCAGAAGGCGCCGGTACACCGGCTCGATGCGCGCGATCTGCGCGGGGTCCGGGCGGCGCCGGTTGGAGTGGAAGCCGACCATGTTGCCGGCCGCGTCGAAGCTCGGCGTCACATGGGCGAACACCCAGTAGTGGTCGCCGTTCGTGGCCATGTTCTGGACGTAGCCGAAGAACTCGCCCTTCGCCTCGATCGTCTGCCACAGCAGCCGGAAGACCGAGCGCGGCATGGACGGGTGCCGGATGAGGCTGTGCGGCTGGCCGAGCGCGCCGTCGAGCGCGAGGCGCGAGATGCGCAGGAACACCTCGTTCGCATAGGTGATCCGGCCCTTCAGGTCCGTCTTGGTGACGATCAGCTCGTTCTCGGCGAAGGGACTCTCGCGTCCCGTCGGCGTTGGCCTCGCGGTTGCCATTCTGGTTTTCCTCAACCTGTTCGCGTCGTCACGATGCGCAGCTCCGGCCGGTGCCCGACCACGCGGTCGCGGCCTGCCGCCTTCGCCTCGTAGAGAAGCCTGTCCCCGAGGGTGAGCGCGGCCGTCGCCGAGGCGGGCGGGCGCATGAAGGCAACCGCGCCGACCGAGGCGGTGACAGCCCAGCCCCGCGCGGCCATGCGCTCGCCGATCAGGCGGCGCACCCGCTCCGCCACGCGCTCCACCCGCCCCTGCACCCGGTCGGGCTCGCTGCAGGCGAGCAGCACGCAGAACTCGTCCCCGCCCATGCGCGCCGGCAGGTCGCCGCGCCGCAACCCTTCCCGGAGGGCGGCCGCAACCTCGCGCAGCGCCTCGTCGCCCGTCGCGTGGCCGTGGCTGTCGTTCAGCGTCTTGAAGCTGTCGAGGTCGAGGCAGAGCAGCCCGAAGCGCCCCCTCTCGCGCCCCTGCCGCGCGATCTCGCGCGTCAGCGTATCCATGAGCGCGGTGCGGTTCGGCAGGCCGGTCAGCGGGTCCGTCAGCGCGAGGCGACGGTTCTCCTCCGCCACCCGGCGCAGTTCCAGGGTCGTGGTCACGGCCCGCGCGATATCCGCGAGGTTCGCCAACTGGTCCGCCGTCATCTGCCGCGGCACGGTGTCGAGGGTGCAGAGCGAGCCGATCGCGTGCCCCTCGGGCGTCACCAGGGGAACGCCGGCATAGAAGCGCAGGTGGAAGGGACCGGTGACCAGGAGGTTGTCCGCGAAGCGCGGGTCCGTCTCCGCATCCTCGACGACCAGCGGCCGGCCGGGGTCAAGGATGGCATGGGCGCAGAAGCTCTGCTCGCGCGGCGTTTCCTCGACATCCACGCCGAAGCGGGCGACTAAGCACTGGCGCGTCTCGTCCACCAGCGACACGGCCGCCATGGGCGTGCCGAGCAGCCTGGCGGCGAGCGCGACCAGGCCGTCCAGGTTCTTCTCGGGCGGTACATCCAGCACCCCGTAGGACTGCAGCGCCGCAAGGCGGGCCTTTTCATCCTTCGGAAGGGGGGCAGGGGGCATTGGGACGGAGGCCTCGAACGCGCGGTACCGGTCGGGACATGTGCAGCATCCGCCGTAACCGTCATGTTAACTTCGAATGCCGCAAGAGTACGGGGTCGCGGCATGGGCATCGTCACGCCCATCGCGCCGAAGCGCGGGGGAGGGGGCGGCGGTAGAATGTTGTTGATCCGGTCGAACTGCGGGCCGTCGACCCCTACGCCTCCGGCGGCAGCCACCCCATTGTCGGGGTGACCATGCGCCGCCCGATGTCCTGACCGTGCTGCAGATCCCGCCGGGTGGCGCAGCCACCCTGCCCGTGGATCACGCGGCCGCCGCGCGTCGGCCCGGCAGCCCTGGGCTGGGCGCCGCCTGGGCACGCGCGGCCATGCTGCCCGGGCTGCTGCTCGCCGGGCTGGTACTGCTCTCATACCTCCACACGCGCCACGCGGCGCCCGGCACGGACTGGCTCGGCCTGCTGCCCTGGCACCTCGCGATGGGCGGGCCGCCGATCCTGGCGCTGTTCGGCCTCTCCCTTGCGGCGGTGCGCCGGGGCTTGGCCGCGGAGGAGGCGCAGGCGGCGCTCGAGCGGAGCGTGGCCGAGCGGACGGCCGCCATCGCGGAGAACGAGGCGCGGCTGCGGCGCGTGCAGCGCATCGGCCGCGTCGGGGGCTTCGAGATCGACCTTCGCAGCGGGCTCAACGCCCGATCCGCCGAGTACATGGCCCTCCAGGGTGCCGCGCCGGCGCCCGCCTGGGAGCACCACCAGGACTGGGTGCGCCGCCTCCACCCCGAGGACCGCGAGCGCGCGGAGCGCCGCTTCCTGGAGGCGGTGGCCGACGGGGCACCGTACACCGAGTACGCCCAGGACTACCGGATCGTCACGCCGGAGGGCGAGGTGCGCTGGATCTCCGCGCGTGCCGAGATCGAGCGCGACGGGGAGGGACGCGCCCTCCGCATGGTCGGCGCGCATCTCGACATCACGGAGACGAAGCTGGCCGAGGCGCGGCTCGCGGCCTCGGAGCAGAGCCTGCGCCTCGCGCAGGAGGCGGCGCAGGTCGGCACCTGGGAGTGGGACCCGGACACGGGCCGCGGCGCCTGGTCGCGGCACCAGTTCGCGCTCTTCGGGCTCGACCCCTCGGCCGGCACGCCGCCCGGCTACGAGGCGTTCCTGCGGCTGGTCCACCCCGAGGACCGTGACGCGGTGCGGGAGGCGGCGCATGAGGCGCGCCGCAGCGGGCTCTACCAGGTGGAGTTCCGCATCCGGCGCGGTGCGGAGGGGGAGACGCGCTGGCTGATCGGGCGCGGACGCCGCATGCCGGGGCCGGATGGCTGCCCGGGGCGCATCCTCGGCGTGAACGTGGACATCACCGACCGCAAGCTGGCGGAGGAGCGGCACCACTTCCTGGCGCGGGAGGTGGACCACCGCGCCAAGAACGCGCTGGCCGTGGTGCAGGCCGCGATGCGCCTGACGCGGGGCGCAACGGTGGCCGATTACCGTCAGACGGTCGAAGGCCGCATCGCCGCCCTGGCCCGCGCGCATTCCCTGCTGTCCGACGAGGGCTGGCGCGGCGCCGAGCTGCGCAGCCTGGTGGAGGGGGAGCTTGCGCCCTTCATCGGCGGCGCGCCGGACGCGCCGCGGGCGGAGCTGGACGGGCCTCCCGTGACCATGCCGGCCAGCGCCGTCCAGCCCATCTCCATGGTGCTGCACGAGCTGGCCACGAACGCCGTGAAGCACGGCGCGCTCGGCGTGCCGGGCGGCGTCGTCGCCATCTCCTGGCGCGTCGAGCCGGCGGAGCGGGTGCTGCACCTCCGTTGGGCCGAGCGCGGCGGGCCCAGGGTCGCGCAGCCACCGGAGCGGCGGGGCTTCGGCACGCGTGTGCTGCAGGGCACCATCGGCGACCAGCTCCGCGGGACCGTGGTCCGCCACTGGGAGCCGGAGGGGCTGGTCGTTGAGATCACCGCCCCGCTGCACACGGCGCCCGGGCTGGCAGCCTAGGCTACTCCGCCGCCAGCCGGGCCGGGTCCACCTCCACCTGCTTCACGTCATAGGCGCGGAGCGAGGCGTAGAGCCGCGGCAGGTCGGCCTCGAACAGCCCGCGCGTCACGCCCGCGGCCAGCCGCGGCACGGCGTAGATCATCGCGTTGATGGAGGCGCCGGCCGGCCCGAAGCTCATGGTCGTGCCGATGCCGAAGAGGTGGATGTCGCGGATCCAGGGCGTCTCGCCCGGCACGCGCTCCTGGAAGGCGTAGTCGGGGCCGAGATAGGGAAACTCCGCGAGCCGCGCATCCGCCTCCTCCGGCGGCGGCGCGTAGCGGTCGCGCCAGAGGGCGATGTTCGCGTGGCAGCCGGCCAGTTCCGGCACCAGGGAGGCATCCTGGCGCATCCCCGTGCCGCAGATCAGGAAGTCTGCCGCGAACTCGCCCCGCGGCGTGGCCACCACGGCGCGCCCGTCGGCGCCGACGCGCGCACCGGTCCAGGGCTGGCCGACCCGGAAGGTGAAGTTCGGATGGCGCTCGCAGCGCGCGTAGGTGTCGGGCGGGAAGCCCTCCCGCAGGCCGAGCACGTAGGACATGAAGCGCCAGCGCCACGCATCCGGCATTTCGTGCATGTGGCGCATGAAGCCGGCGAAGGTGAGCCAGCGATAGGGCTGCACCACCATCGGCTCCGTGCGGCGGCAGAAGAGGTGGACCTCGGCCGCGCCCGCCTCCAGCGCCGTGGCGGCGTTGTCGAAGGCCGACGCGCCGGCGCCGAGCACGGCGACCACCTTGCCGCGCAGCCGGGCGAAGTCGATCTCCTCCGACGCGTGCGCGCGCAGGTGCCGCGGCAGGGCGGCGACATGCTCCGGCATCCACCAGGCGCCCGCCCCTTCCTGGCCCGTGGCGAGCACCACCTTGCGCGCCAGCACCGGGCCCTCGGACGTCTCGACGAGGAGGCAGGGCAGCCCGTCATCGGTGCGGGCGGGGCCGATGCGCCCGGCCGCGACCCCGTTGCGCACCGGCACGCCCGTCACGCGGCGGAGCCAGAGGAGGTAGTCGTTCCAGCGCTCCTTCGGGATGTAGCGCAGCGCCTCCCAGTCCTGCAGGCCGAACTGCGCCTCGTGCCAGGCCTGGTAGGTGAGGGAGGGGATGCCGAGGTCCGGGCCGCTCTGGTCCTTCCACGACCGCAGGTTCGGCATGCGCGCATAGGTCGTCCAGGGCCCCTCCCGCCCCTCCGGCGCGCGGTCGATCACCTCGATGTTGCGCACCTTGTCGCGCAGCAGGGCGAAGGCGGTGACGACGCCGGATTGCCCTGCACCCACGATCAGCACGTCCAGCACGGGCCGCCCGCCGCTCGTCTTCGGCTCCAGCCACGCCATGCGGGGATGCGCGACGAGGTCGAGGTCGCGGCGGACATCGGCCTCAAGCTCGGCGAGGCTGCGGGGTGCGGGCAAGGCGGAACTCCCTCTCTTGCGGGAGCAGATTGACGCGGCCGGCGGGCCCGGCAAGGGGCTGCCGGGCTTCGGCGGCCTCTGCTAGGCAGGGCGGGCCGGGATGGGGGATCCGCGATGGACGATAAGCCGGGGCTGCTGGTCGTGGGCAGCCTGCCCGAGTGGGACCTGGAGGCGCTCCGCCGTCGCTTCGCCCTGCACCTGCTGTACGAGGCGCCCGACAAGGCCGCCCTGCTGGCCGAGCACGGGCCAGGGATCCGCGCCGTCTCCACCAAGGGCGAGATCGGCGCCGACGCGGCGCTGATGGACGCCTTGCCGCGCTGCGAGATCATCGCCTGCTACGGCGTCGGCGTGGACGCGATCGACCTCGAGGCCGCGCGCGCCCGCGGCATCCGCGTGACCAACACGCCGGACGTGCTGACCGAGGAGGTGGCCGACATGGCCATCGGCCTGCTGCTGGCCGCCGCGCGGCGCATCCCCTTCGCGGATGCCTATGTCCGCAGCGGCGACTGGGCGCGGCTCGGCCCCATGCCGCTGACCATGCGCGCCTATGGCAAGCGCCTGGGCATCGTGGGGCTCGGCCGGATCGGGCAGGCCATCGCGCGCCGGGCGGAGGGTTTCGGCATGTCCATCGCCTACAGCGCGCGGGAGCGGAAGGCAGGCGTGCCCCATGCCTGGCACCCGACCCCGGCGGCACTCGCGCCGCATGTGGACATCCTGGTGGTGAGCGCCGCGGGCGGCGCGGCGACGCGCGGCCTGGTGGACCGCGCGGCCATCGAGGCGCTCCCGCCCGGCGCGATCTTCGTCAACGTCTCGCGCGGGACGGTGGTGGACGAGGCGGCGCTGGTCGAGGCGCTGCGGTCGGGGCGCATCGCGGCCGCGGGCCTCGACGTGTTCCTGGACGAGCCCGACATCGACCCGGTGTTCGCCTCGCTCGGCAACGTCGTGCTCGCCCCGCACGCCGCCTCCGGCACCGTGGAGACGCGGAAGGCCATGGGCGACCTGATGCGCGCCAACCTGGAGGCGCAGATGGACGGGCGCCCGTTGCTCACGCCCCTGGTCTGACCTGCACAAAACAGGCGCGGCCTGCACCTTTCGCTGGCAGCGGCATGTCTGGCGAGGCAGGATCGTGGCGTCCGGGGCGTGGAACCTGGCTTGCGACACCGCTAGCCTTGCAGGCGCGACAGACAGGGGGAGCAGGCATGCGCACGCGTTACCGGATGGAGCGACGGGCCCTTCTCGGGGGTGCGGCAGGCTTCGCGCTCTCGGCCGTGCCGGGCGCGCGCGTGCCCGTCGCGCAGACCCTCGACCGCGTCTCCTTCCAGACGAACTGGCGGGCGCAGGCGGAGCATGGCGGCTACTACCACGCGGTCGCGGCCGGCATCTATCGCCGCCACGGGATCGAGTGCGAGATCCGCCAGGGCGGGCCGCAGCAGAACCCGGCGCAACTCCTGCTGGCGGGCCGCGTGGACATGATCATGTCCAACGGCTTCCAGTCGCTGAACTACGTGCGGGAGAACCTGCCGTTCCTGACCATCGCGTCCATCATGCAGAAGGATCCGCAGATCCTGATGACGCATGAGGGCAACGGCATCAACTCCTTCGAGGACATGCGCGGCCGCCCCATCCTGGTCGGCGCCGCCGGGCGCGTGACCTACTGGCCCTTCCTGCGGGCGCGCTTCGGCTTCACGGACGAGCAGATCCGGCCCTACACCTTCAACGTCGGTCCCTTCCTGGTGGACCGCATGGCCATTCAGCAGGGCTTCCTCTCCTCCGAGCCCTTCGCCGCGATGGAGGCCGGCGCCCGGCCGCGGGTCTTCCTCATCGCGGACGCGGGCTACGAGACCTACCAGACCACCATCGACATCTCACGCCGCATGGTGGAGCAGCGTGCCGACCTGGTGCAGCGCTTCGTCAACGCGACCATCGAGGGCTGGTCGCAGTACATGACCGGCCAGGGGATCGAGGCGGCGAACGCCCTGATCAAGCGCGACAACCCCGAGATGACGGACGCCAAGATCGCCTACGCGATCCGCGTGATGAACGAGCGGGGCATCGTCCTGTCCGGCGACGCGGAGCGGCTTGGCATCGGCGCCATGACCGATGAGCGGTGGGAGCGCTTCTACAACGGCATGCGCGACGCGGGCGTCTTCCCGGCGGGCATGGACTTCCGCCGCGCCTACTCCCTGCAGTTCGTGAACAAGCGCGTCGGCCTTGCCTGACGGCGGGGGCGTGTCAGGGCGGCCGGTCGTCGCGCTCGCGGGCGTCTCCAAGCGCTATGCGAACGGCACGCTGGCCGTGCAGGGCGTGGACCTCGCGATCGGGCAGGGGGACTTCGTCTCGCTGCTCGGTCCCTCAGGATGCGGCAAGTCCACCCTGCTGCGGATGGTGGCGGGGCTGATCGCCCCCTCCTCCGGGCGGATCGAGGTGGCAGGAGGCGCCGCGACCGGGGATGTCGGCTTCGTCTTCCAGGAGCCGACGCTGATGCCCTGGTCCACCGCGCTGCGCAACGTGATGCTGCCGCTGCGGCTTGCGGGCGTCGGGCGGGCGGAGGCCGAGGCGCGCGCCGCGGATGCGCTCGCCTCCGTCGGGCTCGCCGGGTTCGAGCGCGCCTACCCGCGGGCGCTGTCGAGCGGCATGCGGATGCGCGTCTCGATCGCGCGTGCCCTGGTGACGCGGCCGCGCCTGCTGCTGATGGACGAGCCCTTCGCGGCGCTCGACGAGATCACACGCTTCCGGCTGAACAACGACCTGCTG
>DASQNQ010000059.1:0-3205 GCA_035644895.1 Acetobacteraceae bacterium
AGAGAAACTCCGTCACGATCGGGCTGCCCATGACGCCGAACAGGAAGCAGCCCGCGACCGCGAGGACGAAGGCGATGACCTGGTTCCTCGTCAACGCCGAGACGGCGGAGCCAAGCGCGAGGTAGGCGCCCGCCACCATCAGGCAGCCGAGGTAGCCGGTCAGGATCACGCCGTTGTCGGGCTCCCCCAGCACGTTCACGGTGATGACCAGCGGGAAGGTGAGTGCGAGCGCGATGGCGCAGAAGGCCCAGGCCGCCAGGAACTTCCCCAGCACCGCCTGCCACTGCGGCAGGGGGAGGGTCAGCAGCATCTCGATCGTGCCGATCCGCCGCTCCTCCGCCCAGAGGCGCATGGTCAGCGCGGGGACGAGGAACAGGAACAGCCAGGGGATGAAGGTGAAGAAGGGCGTCAGGTCCGCCTGGCCGCGGCCGAAGAAGTTGCCGAGGGTGAAGGTCAGCGCGCCGGACATCACCAGGAAGATGACGATGAACACGGTGGCGACGGGCGTGGCGAAGTAGCCGGCCAGCTCGCGCCGCATGACGGTGATCGCGCCCATGGTCACGCCGCCTGCGGGACGGTGAGGGCGCGGAACACCGCGTCCATGCTCGGCCCGCGCGCGGCGAGTGCGGCCGGGGTCTCGTCCGCCACCACGCGCCCGCGGGCGATGATGACCGCGCGCGTGCAGACGGCCGAGACCTCCTCCAGGATGTGGGTGGAGATGACGATCGCCTTGCCGGGCGCCATCTGGCCGATCAGCGTGCGGACCTCGTGCTTCTGGTTCGGGTCGAGTCCATCCGTCGGTTCGTCGAGGACGAGGACCGGCGGGTCGTGCAGCAGGGCGGAGGCGAGGCCGACGCGGCGCTTGAAGCCCTTGGACAGCGTCTCGACCGGCTGCAGCCGCACGCCGCCCAGCGTGGTCAGCGCCATGGCGTGGTCCACCCGGTCACCCAGCTCGGTGCCGCGGAAGCCGCGCACCCGGCCGCAAAACCGCAGGAAACCCTCGACCGTCATCTCGGGGTAGGTGGGCGCGCCCTCGGGCAGGAAGCCGAGGCTGCGCTTCGCCGCGACCGGCCGGTCCACCACGTCCTGACCGCAGATGCGCGCGGTGCCGGAGGTCGGCGTCATGAAGCCGGCCAGCATGCGCATGGTGGTGGACTTGCCGGCGCCGTTCGGGCCGAGGAAGCCCAGCACCTCGCCCCTGGCCACGGAGAAGGACACGTCGTCCACGGCCGTGAAGGCGCCGAAGCGCTTCGTCAGCCGCTCGATCTCGATCAGCGCGGTCACCGTTCCCCCACGGACAAGGTCCCCAACCGGCTCGCGGATTAAGGAGCGGTGAGGGTCGATGCAACCCCCGGCCGCATGTCACCCCGCCTCCAGCGGCCCCATCTCCGGGTCGTGGCCGAAGATCGGGAGCAGCAGCCCTGCGGCGGCGCGGCCGCGGGGGCTTCGCAGGTCCGGGTCGCGGTCGAGCAGCAGCTGCGCGTCGCGGTGCGCCACCTGCACCAGCCGGCCATGCCCCTCCGGGTCGGCCTTCGGGTCGGACAGGCGGGCGCCCTGCTGGCCTGCCTGCCGTGCGCCGAGCGCGTCGCCGGCGCCGCGATGGGCGAAGTCCTCCTCGGCGATCAGGAAGCCGTCCTCGGTGTCCCTCAGCACGAGCAGGCGCTTCACCTCGCCCGGCATCGCGCCCTCGGAGTGGATGAGCAGGCAGGATGAGGGCTTGGTGCCCCGCCCGACCCGCCCGCGCAGCTGGTGCAGCGCGGCGAGGCCGAAGCGCTCCGCCTGCTCGATGATCATGATCGTGGCATCCGGCACGTCCACGCCGACCTCCACCACCGTGGTCGCGACGAGAAGCTGCGTGGTGCCCTCCGCGAAGTCGGCCAGCGCCTTCTCCCGCAGCGTCACGTCCATCTGGCCGTGGGCCAGGCCCACCCGGCCGGGAAAGTGGGCGCCAAGCTCGACGAAGCGGTCCTCGGCCGCGACGCTGTCGTCCTTCTCGCCGCCGGTGACGGCGCGGACCACCCAGTAGGCGCGCTCGCCGCGGGCGAAGGCGGCGTGCAGGCGGGTGACTACCTCGGGCAGACGGTCCTGGCCGACGATGCTGGTGCGGATGGGCTGGCGGCCGGCGGGCTTCCCCTCCAGACGGCTCACTGCCATCTCGCCCCAGCGCGTCAGCAGCAGGGTGCGCGGGATGGGCGTCGCGGTCATCGCGAGCACATCCACGCCCGCTCCCTTGCCCGCCAGCGCCAACCGCTGCGCGACACCGAAGCGGTGCTGTTCGTCCACAACGGCGAGCGCGAGGTCGCGGAACTCCACCCCCTCCTGGAACAGGGCGTGCGTGCCGACCGCGATGTGGATGTCGCCGGAGGCCAGGCCCTCCAGTACCTCGCGCCGCGCGCGGCTCTTGAGGCTGCCGGACAGCAGCGCCACCCGCACGCCCGCTGGCGTGCAGAGCCGCTCGAAGGTGCGGAGGTGCTGGCGCGCCAGCAGCTCGGTGGGCGCCATCAGCACGGCCTGTGCCCCGGCCTCGACCGCCTGGAGCATCGCCATCACCGCGACCAGCGTCTTGCCGGCGCCCACGTCGCCCTGGAGCAGCCGCAGCATCCGGCGCGGCGCGGCGAGATCGGCCGCGATCTCCTCCATCGCCCGCGCCTGGGAGGGGGTCGGCGCGTGCCCGAAGGCCGCGAGCGCCTTGGCGCGCAGCGCTCCGTCGCCGGCAAGCAGCCGCCCAGGCCTCTCCCGCACGCGCCGCCGCACCAGGCCGAGTGCGATCTGCCCGGCCAGCAGCTCGTCAAAGGCCAGGCGCTGCCGGGCGGGTGGCAGCAACGCCGCCGGGTCCGGCGCGTCCGGGTCGGGCTCGTGCAGCGCCCGCAGCGCCGCGGCGAAGGCGGGCCAGCCCTCGCGCCGCAGCAGGGCCGGGTCCTGCCACTCGGGCAGGTCGGGCAAGCGGTCCAGCGCCGCGCGGATCACCTTGGCCAGGGTCCGGCGGGTCAGGCCCTGGGTGAGCGGCCAGAGAGGTTCGATCGGCGGGATGCGGTCGGGGGGCTCCACGTAGTCGGGGTGGGGCATGGACAGCCGCCCGCCATGCGCGACCAGCCGGCCCGAAACGCGTCGGGACGCGCCCACGGGGAACAGCCGCTCTACCTGGCCGGGGAAGGCGCGGAAGTAGACCAGCTCCGCCCGCGCCGTGCCGTCGGAGACGAGCACG